>NZ_JFYW01000008.1:0-402582 GCF_000632205.1 Exiguobacterium sp. RIT341 | reverse complement strand
CGATAGCCAAGTGGTCACACCCGTTCCCATGCCGAACACGGAAGTTAAGCACTTGAACGCCGAAAGTAGTTGGGGGCTTCCCCCTGTGAGGATAGGACGTTGCCAGGCACTTGACCGATCTGCAGATTGCAGGTCGGTCTTTTTGTGTGTAGTCCCGAAAGAAATAGAAAAACTGACAAGTGAACGTCAATCCGTCATCAAGTCAGTTTTAAGACAAGCATCTAGATTAAAAAGAAGGTGTTGTATCAAGAAGGCGAGACTTGATTTGACGTAATAGCGCTGCAGCACGCGCTTCAAGAGGTGCTGGTAATTGATTTAAGGAGAAATATTGTAAGTCGAGACTCTCTCCATCTGTCATTTGTAATGTACCGGATACGTCTTTTGCTTGAAAGAGATGAATCACACTGTAGGTTTGGTCACCATTTGGATAACGGAAGAAGTAATCAGGACCAGAAAAGACGTCTAGCAGTTGAACGCTTTGTGCTTGAAGTCCGGTTTCTTCCTGCAACTCACGCATCGCGACTTCTTCAAGTGTCTCACCCGGTTCCATTGAACCACCGGGAGCCCCCAACTGTGCGTATCCGAACGATATTGAAATAGCAGTTCAAATTGTGAATTCATGACGAGTACGGTCGCGCCTACACTGATCAACGGTCGATTTCCTACGATTTTTCGTAAATCTAATAAGTATCCCATCTGTTCACTCCTTTCGTATCAGTATAGAAGAATATTCATTAGGACAGTTAGTAAAAAGAAATGAGGCAAAAAGACTTGCCAATTTAAAAAACACATGTTATATTAATATCTGTCGAAACGTTATATCATCGCGGGGTGGAGCAGTCTGGTAGCTCGTTGGGCTCATAACCCAAAGGTCGTCGGTTCAAATCCGGCCCCCGCAACCAATTTTAAACTTAACTTCAACTTTACTACGAAACGTTCAGCGTTTCGTATTTTTTTTTGCCTTTTTCGTCCGGTACAATAGAGAAGGACGAACAGTACGTATTAAAGGAGGAGACATCGTATGATAGAACTGGAAATGAACAGCTTGGAAGAAACGACTGCCTTAGCTCTTGAACTCGGACGACGTGCTGAAGCAGGGATGGTCATTACGCTTGACGGAGATTTAGGTGCTGGGAAAACGACCTTTACTCAAAGCTTTGCGAAAGGATTAGGTGTGACGCGTCATGTCAATAGCCCTACCTTTACGATCATGAAAGTCTATACGGGACGTCTCCCTCTCTATCATATGGATGTTTATCGCCTGGAAGGTTCCGGTGATGATATCGGACTTGAAGAATATTTGAATGGTGAAGGCGTCGCCGTCGTCGAGTGGTCTGAATTGATTGCGGACAGCCTTCCACCGGAACGGTTGGCAATCACGATTACACGAACGGGTGACGATAGCCGCCGTTTTGAGCTGACACCGATCGGAGAACGATACATTACATTATGTGAGGGATTGAGATCATGAAAATCGTAGCTATTGATACATCGACGAAACAATTATCGGTCGCTCTTTCAGACGGAAAACAGATCGTAGCAGAAGCTTCTTACGTCACGTCTTTGAATCATGCGACAAAACTCATGCCGTTACTTGAGCGCTTGATGGCGGAAGCGAAGTGGGCACCATCCCAACTGACACGCGTCGTCGTTGCTGACGGTCCTGGTTCTTATACGGGATTACGGATTGGAGCGACGACAGCGAAGACACTTGCCTATACACTCGGTATCGAGCTCGTTGCCATCTCGACACTTGAACTGATGGCAGCTTCGACAGGTCATACGGGACGCGTCGCAGCGATTCAAGATGCGCGACGTGGTGCAGGTTTTGTCGGAGTATACGACGCCGGGAAACGAATCGGTGAAGAACAACATGTCGAAATCGCCTCTTTTGTGAAGACGTTAGCGCCAGATACGCTCATCACAGGAGACGTCGATACATTTGAAGAACTTCTTCAACCATTTGAAAAGGCGGCTCCTGCGTTTCGGACGCCGCGTGCCGGAGTGCTCGCCTTACTCGGTGCAACACGCGAGACAGTCGAAGCGCATGCGTTTGAGCCACGTTACCTGCGTCTGGCTGAAGCAGAAGCGAAATGGATCGAGGCACAGCGTCATGAGTAAGGGGATTCGTCGCATGACCGTAAACGATGCTGCAGGTGTTCACGCCGTCGAACTCGAATCGTTTGCGACACCGTGGACACTGGATGCCTTCGAAGCAGAAATGACACAAAATCCGAATGCCTATTATGTCGTTGCCGATCAAGATGGTATCGTCGGGTTTGCTGGTCTGTGGCATATTGCGGATGAAGGACATATTACGAATATTGCCGTCAAGCAGTCGCACCGCGGACAAGGACTTGGGGAAGACTTGCTAACGGCATTGATCGCGGTCGGTCGTGCACTCGATTTGCGGGCGATGACACTTGAAGTACGTGTCTCGAACACACCGGCGCGAACCTTATATGAAAAACTCGGATTTCACTATGTTGGTATCCGAAAACGATATTATCAGGACAACAATGAAGATGCTGCCATCTATTGGCTGGAGCTGGAGGGAGAAGACTTATGACACAACCATTGATTCTAGCAATCGAATCGAGCTGCGACGAAACGGCGGCTGCCGTCGTTCGTGGAGGAACCAACGTCTTATCGAATGTCGTCTCGTCTCAAATTGAAAGTCATAAACGATTCGGTGGAGTCGTGCCTGAAGTGGCATCACGACATCATGTCGAACGAATCACATACGTCATCGATGATGCGTTGACGGAAGCAAACGTAACGATCGACGATATCGATGCGATCGCTGTCACGGAAGGTCCCGGACTGGTCGGGGCATTACTCGTTGGTGTCAGTGCGGCAAAGACACTTGCTTTTGCGCATAATAAGCCTTTGATCGGTGTTCATCATATCGCAGGTCATATCTACGCGAATCGTCTCGTACAAGAGCTTGAATTCCCGCTCGTCTGTTTGATTGCATCAGGTGGGCATACGGAACTGATTTACATGCCAGAAGACGGTGTATATGAAGTCATCGGTGAAACACGAGATGATGCAGCAGGGGAAGCCTATGATAAAGTCGCTCGAACATTGAAGTTACCGTATCCAGGTGGTCCACGAATCGATCAGTTGGCACAAACCGGTCAGGATACGTTCCATTTTCCACGCGTCTGGCTCGAGAAGGACTCGTATGACTTTAGCTTCAGCGGTTTAAAGTCAGCGGTCATCAATGCCGTGCATAACGCTGAGCAACGGGGAGAAGTGATCATCCCGGAGGATTTAGCTGCGAGTTTCCAAGCGAGCGTCGTCGAAGTCCTCGTGACGAAGGCGATCCGTGCCGTGAAGGATAAAGGGGGACGCCAACTGCTGCTTGCTGGTGGTGTCGCCGCCAACAAAGGATTACGTAACGGTCTCGAAGCAGCGTGTGCGAAGGAAGGAATCGATCTCGTCATTCCGCCGATGCACTTGTGTGGAGACAATGCGGCGATGATCGGAGCGGCTGCGATTCATCCATATCGCGCGTTACGCTATTCGACACTTGCCATGAATGCAGAACCTGGGCTAGATTTAAAGTAAGGAATCCGAACAACTTGGGGGAAATGGAATGAAAAAAGTCATCATCGCATTGTTAGCGGTACTGGTCATCGTCGCGATCGGACTTCAGGTCCGAGAAATCGTCAACGCATACCAAGTCGCCTATAAGGAAGAACTCGTACCCGATAAGAAAGCGGTCGAGACGAACACGAAACAACGTCCACTTTACGAAATCGGACGAGCAGAAGGGGAAAAAACCCGGATTCAAAAGTTGTACGCTTTTGATCAGACAATCAATGGGAAGCTCAGTAACGTCGTCATCGTCGATCGGAAGTACGGTTTAACGAACAAGGCGAGTGATGATTATTTCATGATTGCTCCCGGAACACCAGTGACGAATCAAGAGAAGAAGTCATTCGAACCGATGATTCAAAAGATGGATGCGGAACAAGTCCAAGCAGAAGTGATCTCGAAGCACGAGGTGACAGCTGTTGAAAACAATAAAAAACGGACTGTGACGTTATTTAAGGTCTTTTATAAAGATACGGATCAAAACGAATACCTCTTCTTCATCGAAAAAGAGGGCGGGCTGAAACTCGATCTATTCAAGAAGGGCTACTCACGTCTTTCCAATTACTAATCCATTAAAACAGCGGATTCCTAAAAAGGAGTCCGCTGTTGTTCGTTCATTGCCATTCAGTGATACCGGTCAAGTCATCATAGATGCGATCCGGATCAAGATTTAATTCTTCGACCGGAAGTCCGTTTCGATTGATCCATGCCGTTTTGAAGCCGAAACTCTTTGCCCCGGTGATGTCCCAACCGTTCGAGGACATGAAGAGGATCTCCTCGCGTTTTAAACCGAGTGTGTTCAACGCATGCATATAAGAAGCAGGTGCTGGTTTATAGTGTTTGATGTCATCAACACTGACGAGATGTTCGAACCGATCGGCTAAACCTGACTGTTCGATCAACGGATCGAGCATATCATGGGAACCATTCGAGAAGACGACCAAACGCTTATGCGCCATCGTCTCGAGAACAGAGCTAACTTCTGGGTACACATCAAGTGTCAGGTACGTCTCCATTAAAGTCGTGATTTGTTCCTCGGTCACATGGAGCTTCAGTTCGAGTAACGTATAACGGAGGGCATCTTGTGTCACTTGGCTGAACGGCACATATTGTCCGTTCAATTGTCGCAAGAAGGAGTACTCCAGTTGTTTCTCTCGCCAGCGTTTACTGATCGCTTCTCCGTGTCCCGGATACAGCTCCTCTGCTTGCTCTTTGACGGAATGGACATCGAATAATGTACCGTAGACGTCAAAGACGAGTGCTTGAATCGTCATAAAAACATTCATCTCACTTTCATAGAGTCTGTTTTAAGAATTCCCTTACATGACGGATTCAAACGATACTTATGAATGCACCTGCTGCAAAAAGCGATGAAACGTCTGTGCGAACGCGCGACAAGCGGCTTGTTTCTCCGGTGTGTTCGGATCAAACTCAATCTTCAAGCCATCCGTGACGATGGTCGCCCCAGCTTCTTTTAATGCGTCTTCAATCAAATCAACGGCTGCGCAGTACTTCGGATAATCAAGATCACCCGAGCCAAAAGCAGCAGCCGGCATCCCGTCTAAAAATTGTTCCCGTAGCTCCTCGACGAAATCTTCTGCTTCATACGGTAAATCACCGTCTCCCCATGTATATGAGCCGAGTAATAGACCATCAAAACGTGATAGATCCTCCCCGACGAATTGATCCAGTTCTGTGATCGTCACGTTGACATCGTGTTGCTCGAGCTCACGTTGAATGATCGAGACGATATCTTCTGTATTACCGGACATACTGACGAATCCAATTGCAATCTGCATGCATGTTCCTCCTTTCGCTGTACTTCCTTACTTTAATTGATAATGATTATCAATGTCAAAAGATCATATAAAAAAACACCTTCCGAAGAAGATGCTTTTTCATACATTAGTCTTGTAGTTCGGCCCATTCCTCAATGGAACGAATGACCGGTTCGAGTTGACGCCCTTTGTCGGTCAAACTGTATTGAATCTTAATCGGACGATCGGGAATGACAGTCCGGATGACGATGCCTTCCGCTTCGAGCTCCTTCATACGTTCCGTGAGCATACGACCTGATAATTCGGGGATGGCATCTTGAATCTCATTGAAACGACATGTCTTCGTCAACAAGTGACGTAAAATCAGACCTGTCCATTTCTTACCTAAGATTTCAAAGGCATGTTCGACTTTGGGACAAAGAGCCGGTTGGATTGCGACTTCTTCCATCAGCACTCATCCTTTCTATAGTTGTAGTATACCCGCTTCTGCTAAAAAAATCGAATCATTTTACTTAATGTAAAAAAAAGAACTAAAACAAATCTATTTACTTTTAGTAAGTGATAAGATATAGTCTGTTTATCGAGTTACTTAAAGTAACTTAAAAACATTAGGTAAAAGGAGAAGAGAGAAATGATGGATACAGGACTTTTAATCATTCGTTTAATCATCGGTTTAACATTTGCTGCACACGGTACACAAAAATTATTTGGTTGGTTTGGTGGACACGGCATCGCTGGAACAGGCGGTTGGTTCGAATCAATTGGCATGAAGCCAGGAAAAGCACTCGCGATTACAGCGGGTCTTGCTGAATTAATCGGTGGATTATTGTTTGCAGGCGGGGTATTCCTCTGGATCGCTGCAATCCTCATCATCGGTTCGATGCTTGTCGCGATCGTTAAAGTACACGGTGCGAATGGTTACTGGGTGACGCAGAACGGGTACGAATACAACATGGCATTGATCGTTATCGCCCTTGGAGTGGCGATGATTGGTGCTGGAGACTATTCACTCGCTGCACTCATCGGGTGAGGAAAAAGGTGGGTCATTCATGAAGTTCGAGGCATCAACGCTTAGCGCAAAAGACAATTATAAATTACTGATCGGAAGCATCATTCCGCGTCCGATTGCCTTCGTGACGACACTAGGGGAAGACGGGACGGTCAACGCCGCCCCCTTTTCCTTCTTTACGGTCGCATCAAGTAGTCCGCCACAACTGGTGATTGCCGTACAACGGACGGATCAGGGGCAAAAGGATACGGCACGTAATATCCTAGCAAAACAAAGCTATGTCATCCATATCGTCAGCGAAGAAATCGTCGACGCAGTCAATGAGACGGCTGCGCCACTCGCTTACGGTGAAAGTGAACTCGAACGGACGGATTTAACGCTCGTCGATAGCGATGCAATCGACGTGCCCGGAATCGCGGAAGCGAAAATCCGGTTCGAGATGCGCTTGACGCAGCATGTCGAGCTAGAAGGTGCCGATCTGTTGATCGGGGAAGTACTGCGCTATCACGTCGCGGATGAACTCGTAGAGTCGTTCCGGATCGATGCGGCAGGATTGAAGGCTGTCGCTCGTTTAGCGGGAAATGATTATGCGACGATCGGGAAGACGTTTACGATTGCTCGACCGACAAAATGATAGAAGTGTGAATGCTTGATTCACTGTACGATCCATGTTGACGACGAACGTTTCGATTCAAATAAAAAGGAGTGGAGAGACCGGTCTAGCTACCGGAATCTCCACTCCTTTTTTCATATCGCGCATCTAGTTCATCGATCGGACTTCAAGGTTGTGAATCGATTTCGTTCGAAGAACCTTCGAGACCGTGACGTTTACTATACTGATAACCATCGAGCAAATAAAAAATGATTGCCAGCGCCCAAACCCCGACACAACTGATCAAAAAGGCGGTCAATGGAGTGACGCTACCATAATAGGATATGATCAATGGATCATTGAGTTCGACGAACAGTTGTGTCGTTAGAAGCGTACAGCATAGTCCAGAGAGTAGACTGACGAGAAGACCGCTCCATGTCTGGATGACAAGTCCGATCATGCAAGAAATCAGAAGGAACAAAGGAAGCGCAGCATTAAAGGCATCCGGGCGGATGAAGGCGGACACGTAATCCGCATACATCGGAACGAAATAAAGAATACCGGATAACAGTCCTTGAATCAGGTTGATGAAAAAGCTTTTCGTTCGCATCAGTGTTGGTTCTCCCATCGTTCCATCAATTCGAGTAGATCGACATCGATCTGGTCCCGTTCCGCAGATAACGCTGTCGCTTTTGGAATATCATTAAAGACTTCCGGTTCGCAAAGCAACTGTTCGATTTCCGCTGAACGCTGTTCGAGCCGTTCAATATCTTGTTCGAGTTGTTCGATTTGCTGACGGCGTTTTTTTTCTTCTTTCTGTGCTTCTTTGTCGATCGTCTTCGATGCCGTGACTTTTGCCGCTTTTGCCTCTTCGGCTTCAAGGCGAGCGATTTCTTCTTGTTCGGCCTTCTTCTCTGTGTAGTACGAATAATCGCCGAGGTATTCTGTCACACCAGCTTCACTCATCTCGATGACGCGTGTCGCGATCCGATCGATGAAGTAGCGGTCATGGGAGACGAAGAGTAGCGTACCTTCATAGTCGACGAGAGCGTTCTCAAGGACCATCTTCGAATCAAGATCCAAGTGGTTCGTTGGCTCGTCAAGGATGAGGACGTTAGTCTTCCGGAGTTTCAGTTTTGCGAGCGCGAGACGTCCGCGTTCGCCACCAGACAATTCATGAACGATTTTGAAGACATCGTCGCCGCTGAACAGGAATTGTCCGAGCACAGAACGGACTTCTTGTTCGCGCATCAGTGGCCATTCGTTCCAAATCTCATCGATGACACGGTTCCGGTCATTGAGTTCCGCTTGCTCTTGATCGTAATACCCGATCGAGACGCCGGTGCCGAAACGGAAATCACCGAAGAGAGGACGTAAACGACCGACGAGGACTTTTAAGAGCGTCGACTTCCCGATTCCGTTCGGTCCGACGAGTGCCAGTGATTCACCGCGTTGCAAGCGGAACGTGATGTCTTTTGAGACAGCTTCTTCGTAACCGATTGCCAATTGATTGACTTGAAGAACGTCATTCCCGCTCTGTTTTTCGATTGGGAAGGACAGGACCGTACTGCGTTCATCTCCATCTGGTCGATCGAGCCGGTCGACCTTCTCGAGCCGTTTTCGAACGCTTTGAGCACGCTTTGTCGTCGTCGCCCGAGCGATGTTTCGTTGAATGAAGTCCTGCATCTTTGCGATTTCTTCTTGCTGCTGTTCGAACTGTTTCATTTCTTGATCGTACAATGCCGCTTTTTGCTCGAGGTACTTCGTATAGTTCCCCGTGAACTTACGACAGACATTACGAGAGAGCTCATAGACGACATTGACGACTTGATCGAGGAAGTACCGATCGTGCGAGACGATCAGAACGGCACCACGATAACCACCGAGGTAACTTTCAAGCCAAGCAAGCGTATCGATATCCAGGTGGTTTGTCGGCTCATCGAGAATGAGAAGCTCTGGTGCTTGCAGGAGCATCTTCGCTAAGGCGAGCCGTGTCCGTTGACCTCCGGACAATGTCTGGATCCGGCGTGAGTAATCGTCTGGATAAAAGCGCATGCCGTGCAGGACGGAGCGAATATTCGCCTCAAACTGATAACCACCTGCTTCAGAGAAGTCATGTTGCGCTTGATCGTACGTCTTCAGAAGTCGATCGTAAGCGACCGGGTCGTTCAAGATGTGCTCCATGCCCATCTCGATTTCCATCCGGCGCAGTGTCCGTTCTTGTTCTTGCAGATGTTCAAAGACGGTCAGCATCTCGTTCCAGATCGTCTCATTCGATTCGAGACCACTGTCTTGCGCGAGATAGCCGATTTTGACATCTTTACCTTTCATGATATCGCCCGAGTCATGACTGAGTTCACCAGCGATGATTTTGAGCAAGGTTGATTTACCGGCACCATTGCGACCGACGAGCGCAATCCGGTCGCGCTCTTGTACTTCCAATTTGATATTTTCTAAAATCGGCTCGACGCCGAATGATTTCGAGAGTTGGTTGACTTGTAAGAGTATCATTTCCATCCATCCTTCCACCCTTTAGTCTATCACGAACAAAAGCGCGAGGTCCTGCGGAATATATTATTTGTGACTCTATGTGAAGTGGTTTACAATCAAGGAGAGTAGAAAGCTTTTTGCAAAGATTTGGGTGCCACGATGGATGTGGCCGAAGGGGGAACTGCAGGATGAATGGACCAGACACAAAAATTCCACAAGCGACAGCAAAACGGTTGCCGCTATATTATCGTTTCATCCAAAGTTTATACAATTCAGGTAAGCTCCGCGTCTCTTCTGCTGAGTTAAGCGAGGCGGTGAAGGTTGATTCAGCAACGATTCGTCGCGACTTTTCCTACTTTGGGGCACTAGGGAAGAAGGGGTATGGATATAACGTTCAACATCTCTTAACGTTTTTCCGGAAAACCTTGAATCAAGATGAGGTGACGAATGTCGCCTTGATCGGGGTCGGTCATCTCGGAACAGCGTTTGCAAATTATAACTTTTTAAAGAATAATAGTACTCGGATAGTCGTTGCGTTTGATGCGGACGAAGAGAAGGTCGGAACAACGACGCATGACGTTCCAATCTATCATGTTTCGGACATGAAAGAACAAATCGAAGCGAATCAGGTCGATGTCGCCATCTTGACGGTTCCATCCCAGTTCGCACAGTCAGTAGCGGATGAGTTAGTCGAGTATGGTGTGACAGGCATTCTGAACTTCACGCCTGCACGGTTGAACGTGCCAGCGAGCGTTCGGGTTCATCACATCGATTTATCGATCGAGTTGCAGTCGTTAGTTTATTTCATGAAGCATTATTCGCAATCAGCTGAAGGAGTGAAATCATAATGGAAAACCTTATCCCGCTCACGTTAGGTATCGGACCTGCGAGTATCGGATTAATTGCTGTCGTCGCGTTGATCATCTTTGGACCGAAGAAGTTACCGGAATTCGGTCGTGCTGCCGGTCAAACATTGAAAGAGTTCAAGAATGCCACGAACGGCATCATGGACGACGATAAAAAGGACGAACCGAAAGAGAAGTGATTGAATCATGACGGTTGATCAAGAACAAAGCATGACGTCGCACCTAGACGAACTGCGTAAGCGGATTGTCTGGTCGCTCCTCATCGTCGTCGTCCTGTTCGCTGTCGCATTTCCGCTCGTCCGACCGCTCGTCCGTTTTCTGCAAGCGGACTTAAAAGAGCTCGGTATCGGATTAAATGCCTTCAACGTCGCCGATCCTTTAATGTTGTATTTGAATCTTGCGTTCATCATCGCGCTGATTTTAGCGTCACCGTTCTGGATGTATCAACTGTGGGCATTCGTCCGACCAGGGCTTTATGAAAAGGAACAAAAAGCAACACTGACATATATTCCAGTCATCTTCTTTCTATTTTTGGCTGGTGTAGCCTTCTCGTATTTCTGGTTGCTTCCTTTCTTGCTCGAAGTCTCAACGGATCTCGGGAAAGAATTGGGGATCGAGCAAGTCATCGGGGTCGAAAACTACTTCAGTTTCTTGATCCGGTTGACGATGCCGTTTGGTCTTCTCTTCCAATTGCCGGTCGTGACGATGTTCCTGACACGTCTTGGTCTTGTGACGCCATATTTCATGCGAAAGAATCGGAAATATGCGTATTTCGCGCTGTTCGTCGTTGCGGCATTGATCGCACCGCCGGACGTGACGTCACACTTGATGATCTCAGTGCCGTTGTTCGTTCTCTATGAAATCAGTATCTTGATTTCTGCGCGGACTTATAAAAAGGTCTTGATCCTCGAGCAACAGGCAGAGCTTGAACGACAGGCGGATTTGATGCGTGAATTGAATAAATGAATCGTGAATTCCTTCCAGCAATTTCGGGAGGAATTCTTTTTTATGAAAGCGTTATGTTTATATTGATAAAGCAGTTAGCGGTGCGTATACTAAAGATAATTCATGGGGGCTTAGCTCAGCTGGGAGAGCGTTTGGCTGGCAGCCAAAAGGTCGTCGGTTCGATCCCGATAGTCTCCACCAAGTTCATACGTTCAACTCCTCGAGTGCTCGAGGAGTTTTTTTTTATGTTCCCAGTTAAATTCCTTCCAAATATAAAATGTCACCAAAAAGAAATAAATTTAAAAAATAGACAAATATAAATTGTTTATTTCCATTAACTTCATTAAACTAAAAATACAGAATTTTCTTTAAACTGTTTTATTAGTATTACTACTATGGTTTTACAGAAAAGGGGAAACGAACGCATGAAGAAGAAGATTGCACTTATGGCAGCCGTCTTAATGACGTCTTCCAATCTAGTCAGTGCGCAAGGTGCACTGTCCTCGCAAGATAAAGCGACGGGTCAAAAACCGCAGGCGCTCTCACTGAAGAAATCGGGGCAAGAAAAGAACTACAAACAATCGGATAAAGTTCGAGTCGTCATCGAGATGGAACAAAAACCGGCGATTCAAATCGCCCAAGCTCAAAACAAGCGGTATAGCACATTGAGTAATGCCGAAAAGGAATCGATCAAGGATCGACTCGTCAGCGTCCAAAAATCAGTCAAGTCAGCTATCGCTAAAAAGGCGATTCCTGTTACATATAAAGAAAGCTTCACAACCGTCATCAATGGATTCAGTGGTGAAGTGAAGTTCGGTGACATCGAAGATATCAAACAACTCGACGGAGTCAAAAGTGTACATATCGCGCACGAATATGCGCGCCCAACCGTCGATAAAGGTGCCAAGCCAGACATGCTGTACAGCAAGGACATGGTCAATGCGAAGGAAACGTGGCAGGACTATGGCTTTAAAGGGGAAGGAACCGTCGTCGCGGTCATCGATACGGGGATTGATCCATCGCACAAGGACATGGTCTTGAGTCCAGAGACAAAGGTGGATTTAACCTCTTCGAAGGTCGAGAGTACGAAAGAAACAAAAGGCTTAAAAGGAAAGTACTTCACGGAAAAAGTACCGTACGGCTATAACTATGCCGATCACGACAGCGAAATCCGTGACTTAGGTGCGGGGGCATCGATGCACGGGATGCACGTCGCAGGTACGGTCGGAGCAAACGGGGATGAAGCGAACGGCGGCATTAAAGGGGTCGCTCCAGAAACACAGCTCCTTGCGATGAAGGTCTTCGGTAACGATCCAGGGATGCCATCGACATTTAGTGATATCTACATCAAAGCAATCGATGATGCCATCGCACTTGGAGCGGACGTCATCAACATGAGTCTCGGTTCGACGGCATCGTTCGTCAACGCAGATGATCCGGAGCAACGCGCGATCGTCAACGCGATGAACAACGGTATCTTGTGTGCGATCTCTGCTGGTAACTCGGCGTTTGCAGGTCATGGTGCGGGTAATCCATATACAGCAAACCCGGATATCGGTGTCGTTGGTGCACCAGGATTGACGAGCCAGGCGCTCCAAGTCGCGTCACTCGAAAATACGAAATTGACGCTTGAAGGCATGGCGCTGACGATCGACGGTCAGGATGTCGGTTATTTGGCATACCAAAAACAAGATTCGCCGAATCCGATTGCCGTCTTCGATAAAGAGAAGAAGGATGTCGTGTATGTCGGTGACGGTCAAGCTTCGAACTATGAAGGTAAAGACGTCAAAGGGAAAGTCGTCTTCGTCGTGCGAACAGGTGATTTTAACTACAGCATGATTCAAGCAGAAGCTGAGAAGCAAGGCGCAGCAGGTGTCATCGTCCGTGGTAAAGTCGATCACGGGGATTACGTCAGCATGGCGCTCAACAATCCGACGATTCCACTCGTGACGCTTAGCATCGCGGACGGGAATGATCTCGAAGCAAAAGCAAAAGAAGGCAAGGCAATCGCAGTGACATTTGACGGAAAAGCGGTCTCAACCGATAACCCGGTCGCAGGACAAATGTCTGACTTCACGTCATGGGGTGTCACGCCAAGCCTTGACTTCAAGCCGGAAATCACGGCACCAGGTGGGAAAATCTATTCGACGCTTAATGATAACGAGTATGGCGTCATGAGCGGTACATCGATGGCAGCACCACACGTCGCTGGAGGAACAGCACTCGTCATGCAACGGATTGCGAAGGACTTCAAAGTCACTGGTGCAACACGCGTTAAACTCGCCAAAAACATCTTGATGAATACATCGCGTCCGCAACTCGATCAAGGAAAATACAACGCACAATTGAAAACAGGCAACTTCTACTCCCCACGTCGTGAGGGAGCTGGACTGATGGATCTTCGTGCTGCGATGAAGACACCAGTCGTCATCACAGAGACAAAGTCAGGTGAAGGCAAGGCATCCTTGAAGGAAGTCGGCGAGAAGTTCACATTCACGCTTGATTTAAAAAACTACAGCAATGAAAAAGTGACGTATAAGCTAGCGGGAACGGTTCAATCAGATCTCGGTGCAAAAGGATCGAACTTCCTTGAAGCAAATGGAATCTTCAAAAAAGGAACGATCGGTACGGTAGATGCCAACACAGGCACATACCCGATCTCATTTGCAGTCGGCTCGAAGAAAGCGAGTTCAGTCTCGATTAATCCGAAGAGCTCAACGAAAGTCAGCGTGTCAGTCGATTTGAAGAACACAACTGACTGGGCGAACGAGCTTCCGCTTGAACAAGTCTTTAAAAACGGCTACTTCGTCGAAGGATTCGTCCGTCTGATCGATACGAAGAGCAAAAATCCAGAACTGACAGTTCCTTATGTTGGGTTCAAAGGAAAATGGGATCAAGCTCCGATTTTAGATGCACCATTGTACGATAAAAACAACACGTTCTATGGATTGACAGGTCTAGCGACTGAAGTGAAGGATGATTTCGAATTCCTTGGTACGAATGCCGCTGGAAAAGTTGTCGCGAACAAAGTCTCGTTCTCACCGAACAACGACGGTAGCGCAGATGAAGCTTTCCCGATCATCTCATTCCTTCGCAATGCGAAAAAAGTCGAGTATTCGATTCTTGACCGGAATAAAACAACACTTCAGAAGCTTGATATGCAAACGGACGTCGTCAAGAACTACTACGACAGCGGTTCAGAGGACGGCTACACACCAGTCACAAGCGCTGCTTGGGACGGAACGATCAACGGGAAACCGGTCAAAGATGGTCTTTACTACTACAAAGTCAAATCGGTGATCGATTATCCGAACGCAAAATGGCAGACGAATCTCTTCCCAGTCTATGTCGATACGAAAAAACCAGCAGCTACTGTGAAATGGGATGCTGCGAAATCAACACTTTCATGGACAGCAGGCGACCAAGGAACAGGAGTTGCGTCATACGATATCCTCGTCAATGGCAAGAGTGTCTTAAAGCAACCACTTGCCGCAACAGAAAAAGCGTACACGTTGACGGATCTGCCGGAGCGCGCGAAGATTGCCTTCGTCGTCAAAGACTATGCTGGAAACAGTGTGAAAAAAGACGTCAACACGACAGGCGTTGATAAAGCCGTACCAAATGTTCAAATCGATACACCGGTCGCTCTTGGTCTTGCAACATCAAAAGTCATCAACATCGCGGGTCATGTCTCTGATGAGTCAGGTATCAAATCGTTCAAGATCAACGGAAAAACTGTTAAACTGCGTTTCGATGCAGCCCAACAAAACTATGCGTTCAGCCATGACGTGACGTACACGACAGATGGCGTCAAGTCATTCAAGGTCGAAGCATACGATGGAAAAGGAAATCGTGTGGCGTTCAACCGTCAAGTCATCATCGACACAGAATTACCAACGATTCGCGTCACAGCACCAAAAACCGTCTCAAGTAAAACAAAAACAGCTGAGATGAAGATCGTACTTCGCGATAACTACAGCGAATTACGCTTCGACTTCAATGGTAGCGCGGAATACCGCCGGACGTTCAAAGAACCGTACGTCATGAAAGCCTTCAAAAAGACGATCACGAAAAAAGTGACGCTCAAAAAAGGAAAAAACACGTACAACTTGAAACTGAAGGATCTGGGTGGACACGTCGTTACGAAAACAGTCGTCATCACGAAAAAATAAGTTAACAATGAACAAGCCAGGCGGAAATCCGTCTGGCTTTTCGTTGTGTGTCGAAGCGCCTTGAAGGGTTTATGAGACGAGTGGAGGGGGAAATTTAAGAGCAGAAACAATTAGAGGGGGAACGACCATGAATCCGTTTACGACATTAATCGCCTTCATCGTAGGGTGTCTCGTTTTATATCTCGGTATCCGTGACAAAAATGGCTGGCTGATCGGTGTCGCGTTGATACCGCTCGCGATCGTTGCTTATAGTGTCATCTATCTGATCATCCAGGTCAGTGCATAGTCTCTAATGAAAGATGTCTTGTCCGAAGCGACAGGACATCTTTTTTTTGAAAAATCGCACTACAGGTGAAACCGATACAGTAAAATGTAAGTATATGACAGTATAGAGAGGTGGGAGATCATGGAACACGTACATACACAAACGGAAGCATTAGCGACGTTATACGAAGAGATGCACCAAAAGACAAAGACCGGCATATGGGTCATGCTTGCAGCATTTTTAGCACTCAGTAACACACTGGAGAAGCCGGTTTATGCGATGATCGTCCCATTATTGTATTTTGGCTATGACATGCTCGTACAACGCAAGCGGTTCGCGCTTGTCGCGAAATATTCATCAGAGGCATCAGCAAGACGTCTCTATCAGGTGCATGTCTTGATCGGCATCTTACAATACGGAGCGCTTGCCGCCCTGATTGTCTGGGCAGCTGATCGCCCGAACATGTCTTTCTTAATCGGTCTGATCATCGTCGTCATTCCGTTTTACTGGATCTGCCGAAAAACGCTAGAGTTCGTCTCACGAAAGATCGATCCAACGTATGTGACGGAAAAAGAAATTCATCAAGCTTGCTAAAGGAGACGATGTCATGCAAACGGATCGAGAAGAACGTCTACAAAAACTTGCCCTCGCGTACCGGGACGTCGAATGGCTCGGTACACGCTGGTATTGGAACATGTTTCTGTTCATAACAGTCGGTATCTTGATTGAATGGAAGGATCTCCCGATGCTGATTTTGGCGATTCCAGCCATTTTTCTCGCCTCCGATTTTCGTTATCAACTAAAAAAACGAGAAATTTTAGAAGACTATCTCTCAAACGCACAAGTTCGCCGGCAATTTCTACTCCGTATCGGTAGTCATGTTCTGTTGTACGCCGTCTTGACGGTCGTCATCATTCAGACGATCGATAGACCATTCTGGCAGATGTTTGTTGCGATATTTGCGATCTTAACACCGCTCTACTTCATCAGCGAATGGATCATCCGACGTGACGGAAAGCGTGATCCAGATTATATCAGTGACGTTGAAGTTGCCCGCTTCGTCAGACAGAAAGGAACATCGCAATGGAACACCTATTCGAGCGACAAGCACGTCTGAACCTATTGGTACGTCCTGTGCGTTCCGTCGCCTATTTCTTTTTGGTCCCTGGATTGATTTTTGCGTTACCTGCTTGGTTTATGCCGACAATTACATCCGTCTTTCTTCAGATCATGCTCTTTTGTCTTTGCGCGACAGCAGTCTCTCGAGAAATTGTCCGTCTACGGCTCATGAAGTCATATTTAACACCAACTATGTATCAACAAACCGTTCAAAAGGTCGCTCGTCTGACAATCATCGGGTATGTCGTTGCATGGCTGATCGCCGTCGTCATGCTGTCGATTCCAAGTGCTCCTGGTTATTTATTCGTCGTCTTCCTCTTTTGGATTGGTGGGTTTAGTCTTGGTGTCACTCGAATGAATCGGTTAGCCAAACAAATCGATCCAGCCTACGTCTCGATGGGGGAAATCGAACGTGCGTGGTGGAAACGATAAAGCAAAAAATCCGCATCAATCAGCGAAAGACGCTGTTTGATGCGGATTTTTGATTATTTCTTCAACAAGAGATAGATAAAATAAGGTGCTCCGATCAAGGCGACGACGATTCCAGCTGGCACGCCGTCCGGTCCCGCAATGTTGCGTCCGATCGTATCAGCGAACGCAAGCAACCATCCGCCGAGCAAGAGGGCAATCGGCAAGAAGAACTGATGCCGTGGTCCAACGAGCGCGCGGGCGATATGTGGCGCCATCAGACCGATGAAGGAAATCCCACCGGTGACAGAGACGGCAGCAGCGGCAAGTGCGACGGCTGTCAACAAGAGTTGGATCCGTTCTTTTTCAAGCGCGACGCCGACACCGATTGCGACCGGTTCATTCAAGGCAAGGAGATTGAGTTTATTCGCCTTATAGAACGTCAGCGGAATCAAGACGAGTAACCACGGTAACAGTGAGTAGACGAAGATCCAGTCCGTCCCCCAGATGTTACCAGCGAGCCACTTAGCGATGAAGTCGACCTTTTCACGACGCGTCGACGAAATCAGAATGACCATGATTCCGGAAAGCGCCATCGAGAAGCCAACACCAGTCAAAATCAAGCGAATCGGTTGCAGTCCTTGCACACGATCGTATGAGAATAGATAAATCGCCATCGCGGTCACGAGTGCACCGAGAAAGGCAGCGATCGGTAACAGATAAATGAATGATCCGACATCGACCGGGAAGTACAGGAAAAACAAGGCGACGGCGACACCAGCTCCGGTATTGATGCCGATGATACCAGGATCAGCGAGTTCATTGCGCGTGATCCCTTGGAGGATCGAACCGGATAAAGCGAGTGCCATTCCTGCCATGACGGTGATGAGCAGTCGTGGTAAGCGGAGCGAATAGAGGACGAACTCCTCTTTGAACGAGCCGTTTCCAAGTAACGTCGGCAACAAACGATCATAGGATAGGGAAGCAGGTCCGAGACCGATGCTGACGACGAGTGTTGCGATCAATAGTGCCAGTAACGTCCAAAACGTCAGTTGCTGGCGACGACGTAAACGAGATTCCATCATGAGAAAGCACGCCCTCCTTTCCGAACGATCAAGAGGAAGAATGGTAGTCCGAGCATTGAGACGATCGCGATGACCGGAGTCTCGTAGGGAGCATACAATGTCCGACCGATCGTATCGGCAAGTAACATGAACGTCGCACCAAAGATCGCGGTCATTGGCAGGATGAACCGATAGTCCGTCCCGACGATCGCGCGGACGATATGTGGAATCATCAGCCCGATGAACGCCATGTTACCGACGAGTGCAACAGCAGCACCTGCAAGCAGAATGACGACAACATAAAGTACTGCTTTGATCCGCTGGATGTTCTGCCCGAGTCCGAGCGCGACTTCTTCCGATAGACTGAGAATCGTCAATTGTCGGGAGAAGATGAAGGCAATCACAATCCCGATCGCGATGACCGGAGTGATGACTTGCAGTTGTCCCCATGTCGACCCGACGAGTCCACCGGACGTCCATTGTGAGACATCTTGAGCGATCTTGAAGTAGATGCCGATGCCTTCCGCAATCGCATACAGAAAGGCTGAGATTGCAGAACCGGCAAGGACGATCCGGAGTGGCGAAAAACCACCTTTTTTCGAAGCACCGATTCCAAAGACAAGTGCTGCCCCAAGTGCTGCTCCGAAGAAACAAGCAATCATGATACCGAAGTACTCAATTTTCGGGAACAGGACGATGACGAGTGCAAGTGCTGCGTTCGCACCCGCCGTCAGACCGAGCAGACCAGGATCGGCGAGGGGATTGCGTGTCATCGCCTGCATGATGGCACCAGAGACACCGAGTGCCGCTCCGACGAGGATTGCTGCTAATTCCCGTGGCAGGCGGATTTCCTGGACAATTTTTGCTTTTTCATTCAACGGTCCGAACGTCAAGGCGTTCCAGACTTCGCGGATCGTCGTATCGGCAGCGCCGAACGTCATCGCGATCCAGAACATCCCGAAAAAGAGGACAAGACCGAGTGTGATTTTTATGCCGAACGGAATTCGACCAGCTGACATGAATGTCGCCTCCATTTCTGATTCAGGGAGTGAGCCGCAAAAAAGGAAGGGATCCCGCAGGTTCCCTCCCTTATTTATTATGCACCAAGGAAACTTTTCTTGAAGAACTCGAGTTGACGTTCGAGTGTGAGAGGATCATTGAAGTAGAACTCCTTCGAATCGACTTCGAAGACATGATCGTTTTTGACGGCTGGAATGTTTTTAAACGTATCCGTTTTCGTGAATGAGTTGTCCGCTTCTGCGCTCTTGCTGAAGACGAGGTAGTCGCCTGCATATTCAGGGAGGACTTCTGGTGACAACGCATAGTAACCATCTTTTAATGCCATCTTCGTGACTTTATCCGGCATTTTTAATTTCATTTCTTGATAGAGAATCTCTGTTCCACGACCCCAGTTGTTGCCGAAGACGTAGAGTTGTTTATCGAAACTTTCGATGACAGAAACAGTAGCATCTTCACCGATTTTTGCTTTGATGTCTTTACCGGCAGCAGCGGCACGTGTTTTGAAGTCTTTGACCCAATCGCGTGCTTCCTGTTCTTTGTTGAGCAATTTACCGATTTCGATATGTTGCGTCAAGTAGTCGACTTTTCCGTATGTGTACGTGACCGTCGGAGCGATTTTTTTGATTTTGTCGAGGTTTTTCGTTGTCGAGTAGCCGATGATCAAGTCAGGATCGAGTTCGATGATTTTTTCAACGTTCTCTTCCGAAACTTCCGTGACATCTTTTAGTTTATCGAACTTCGGATTCGCTTTTGACCACGAATCAACACCAACGACAGGAACGCCGAGTGCCATGACGTTGCCGGCAAAACCAGCGAGGACCACGACTCGTTTTGGATGAGCTGGAACTTTAATGTTTCCATTTTCTGATTTATATGTGATCGTTTCGTTTTTCGAACCAGATGCTGCGTCGTCTTTTTTCTCTGTATTGCCACACGCTGCGATGACGAGCGTGAGAATGAGTAGAACCGGTACAAGTAGTTTCTTCATGATTTAATCTCCCTTGATTAAGTTGTAGGTGATACACATCGGCTTGTTCGTCCGCGGATCGCGTCCGATTTCAGCATCGATATGGAATACTTCTTGTAAGACATCTTTTGCGATGACTTCCTCACACGTTCCGGCTTTGACGACTTCGCCGTTTTTCATGGCGATGATATAGTCGGCGAAGCGTGCCGCTTGATTCAAGTCATGCAGGACCATGACGATCGTCCGTCCTTCGGTCCGGTTGAGGTGTTCGAGCAGTTCGAGCACCTCGAGTTGGTGGGCGAGATCAAGATAAGTCGTCGGTTCATCGAGAAAGATGATATCCGTCTCTTGGGCGAGTGCCATCGCAATCCAGACCCGTTGACGTTGACCACCAGACAGCGCATCGACCGGACGATGTTTGAACGCCATCGTATCCGTTGCTTCGAGTGCCCAATCGATGATTTCATAATCGTGTTTCGTCAAGCGTCCGAATCCTTTTTGATAAGGAAAACGACCGTATGAGACGAGCTCTGCGACCGTTAGACCACTTGCACTTTCCGGAGTTTGTGGCAGGATAGCCATCTTCCGAGCAAGCAGCTTCGTGCTTTCCTTCGCGATATCAAGACCATCGAGCAACGCCCGCCCCGATTGATGGGGAATGATCCGTGTCATCGCTTTCAGCAAAGTTGATTTGCCGCATCCGTTCGCGCCAATGATCGTTGTGATTTGACGATCGGGAATTTGGACGGACAAGTCTTTGACGATGGGACGATCACCGTAGCCGATATTGATTTCTTCTGTTGCTAGACGTACCATACGCGACGACTCCTTCGTTGTTCTCTCCATTTTTCAATGATAATGATTATCACTATCGTCTCATTAACCATACCAGTCTCATAAAAACGCTGTCAACATTTTTTCTTGTGTTCAAGAGATGTTCACGTTATCATGAGAGAGTGAGAATGATAATCAATAACAATCAAGGATGAGGAGTGAGTGAGATGAGGGAACAGGAGTTGTTCGACGTAACGATCATCGGTGGAGGACCAGCAGGGTTATATTCGACGTTCTATAGTGGTCTTCGAGGTATGAAGACGAAATTGATCGAGTATCAAGCAGAACTCGGAGGAAAACTGCACGTCTATCCGGAAAAGATGATCTGGGACGTCGGTGGACAGCCGCCGATCACTGGTGAAAAACTCATGGCTCAACTCGTCGAACAAGGACTGACATTTCAACCGACTGTTCAATTGAATGAAAAGATCATCTCGATCGCAAAAGACGTCTTCGGTAACTTCGTCTTAGAAGCGGAATCGGGGCAGATTCATTATTCGAAGACGGTCATCGTCGCGGTCGGCGGTGGCATCCTCAATCCACAAAAATTAAAAGTCGAAGGCGCGGAACGTTTCGAAGTGTCAAACTTGAACTATACGGTTAAATCGATTGAACGCTTTAAAGGAAAGACCGTCATCGTCTCAGGTGGTGGGAACTCAGCGATCGATTGGGCAAACGAACTCGAACCGGTCGCGAAAAAGGTCTACGTCACGTATCGGCGAGATTGTTTTTCAGGGCACGAGGCGCAAGTTGATCAACTTGTCAAAAGTTCGGCGGTCTGCCTCCTCAATACGACGATTCACAAATTAATCGCCAGTCCCGATCACCAACGGATCGCGTCGGTTGAATTGATCGACTGTCAAACAGATGAGGTCGTCGAGATTCCAATTGATGAAGTCATCATTAATCATGGGTATGAACAAAATGCGGCGCTACTTGACGCGTGTGACCTCGATATTGCACGGGTCGATGACTTCTACATCGCCGGGAATGCCGCGAGTGAATCGAGTGTACCGGGACTATATGCAGCAGGAGATATTCTTTCGCACGACGGGAAGGTCCATTTGATCTCGGGTGCGTTCCAAGATGCGGCAAACGCCGTCAACCGGGCGAAACGCTTCATTGAGCCGGAAGCGCCAAAAGTGGCGATGGTGTCGTCACACAATGAGGTCTTCAAAAAACGCAATCGTGCGTTGATTGAGGAACGCGTTAATCAACAATCTTAAAAATTATGAAAACGTCCAAAATGCTTGAAAACAAGCGGATTTTGGACGTTTTTTCGTACAGAATTCGGTTTTGTACTATAACAGATGGATTTGACAATGTGCTGTATTTAGGACAAAATTCTATTTATGTTCCACTACATGTAGGATACAAGTAAGACGGATGTATAAGGAGGAAGCGTATGACAACTACGAAACGTAAGCCCATTGGCCTTGCCTGGCAGATTTTAATCGGCTTGATTCTCGGGATCACAGTCGGTGGTGTATTTTATGGGAATCCCCATGTCGCGGAGTGGCTCAAGCCAATCGGTGATATCTTTATCCGGATGATGAAAATGATCGTCGTCCCAATCGTCTTTACGACGATCGTCCTCGGTGTCTCATCGGTCGGTAGTCCGAAGAGTCTCGGACGTCTCGGCGTCAAAACACTGGGTTACTTCACGATCGTGACGATGATCGCCATCTTCACGGGGCTATTTGCAGCCAATCTGATTGAACCAGGTGCTGGCATTAATATGTCGACACTGGATAAAACGGATATCTCATCATATGTCGCAACGGAAGAGACGACAAAAGACGAAGGACTCGTCGAAAAAATCGTCAATATCGTACCGACGAACATTCTCGATGCGATGGTTCGCGGTGATATGCTCGCTATTATTTTCTTCTCAGTCTTATTCGGACTCGGTGTCGGTTTTGCAGGAGAGAAGGGTCAACCGGTCATTCGTTTCTTCGAAGGTGTCGCAGCAGCAATGTTCAATCTCGTCAACATCGTCATGAAGTTCGCACCAATCGGTGTCTTCGCCTTGATTGGTGTGACGGTCTCGACGTTCGGGATTGACTCGCTTGGTTCGTTATTCAAGCTCATCGCGACATTGTATGTCACAGCGCTTCTCTTCATGATCATCGTCTTCGGCGGCATCATGAAGTGGGTTGGTGTTCGGGTCTCAGACTTCGTCCGCGTCTTCAAGGATGAATTGCTCTTGACGTATTCGACAGCCTCTTCAGAAACGGTTCTTCCACGGATCATGGAAAAACTCGAGAAGATGGGCGTGCCGAAATCAATCGTCAGCTTCGTCGTACCGACGGGTTATTCGTTTAACCTCGATGGATCAGCACTCTATCAAGCACTTGCTGCCTTGTTCATCGCACAGATGTACGGGATCGACCTCTCGATCGGGACGCAGATCACACTTGTCTTCGTCTTGATGCTGACATCAAAAGGAATGGCTGCCGTTCCAGGCGTTTCGTTCGTCGTATTGCTCGCAACACTCGGTACGGTCGGTATCCCGGCGGAAGGACTTGCCTTCATCGCGGGGATTGACCGAATCATGGATATGATGCGTTCCGTCGTCAACGTTACAGGAAACACGCTCGCTTCACTCGTCATCGCGAAGTGGGAAGGTGTTCTTGATGAAGACCAACTCGATACGTTCATGTCGACAGAAAATAAGAAAGACGACATCCGCAGTGCGTGATTGTCGTAAGTATGGGGAAGGACTGAATCATCAGTCCTTCTTTTTCGTTTGCGAAAATGTATTAGGGTAGTTACTCGTCATTGGTATTGTTGCAGTCTGTATCGTACAATTTTACTTAGCAAGATTTGAAAGAGCTTAGAGTCCCACGATTGGACTCTGGATTTATGGCTATTAAGAAACAGTACATACACCGTGGTCGAGATTTAGTATTTATTAGAGAGAGGTGAGGGAACACGATGGAACGACAAGACGTACCCGCTTGGGTACTGGCACTCGAACAGGAGCATCTCGAGTTCATCCGAAAGTTCGTCTTGAGCTCCGGTTCGTTGAAGGACATGGCAACGGCCTATCAAGTATCCTATCCGACCGTCCGGGCGAAGTTGAACCAGTTGATCGAGCGGATTGATTCGGTGCAGCAGGAAGATGTCGAATTCATCAACATGATCAAGAACTTGGTCTTAGATGAACGGTTGAGTCTCGATGTGGCGAAGACGATCATCGATTCCTACCGCAAGGGTCAAGCGAAAGAATAAACCAAAAAACGAGATTCCCGCTTGACGGAAATCTCGTTTTTTTATTGTTTATCGTTCTTTTTATCCTGTTCCTTCTTGATCATCTTCTTTGCTGCTGCACGGAAGCGGAAGATCAAGTAGAGACGGTAGAAGTCGATTGCGGCGAACAACGTCAGCAGGATCGTCCAGAAGTTGAAGACCGTTCCCGCCTCGACTGAGTTATTGTAGGCAAGGAACATGAAGAGAATACCGAATATGGCATAGAACACTGCCATGAAGTTCGAGCTTTGACGCATGAAAACACGACCTTTCGTAAATTAAGACATCGCGTAGATGGCGAGTACGACGATTCCGTTGTTAAAAACATGGATGGCGATCGGAGCAAGGATCCGGCGCGTCTTGACGAAGACGAGCGAGAAGACGAAACTCATCGCGACATAGATTAAAAATTTGTTGTCTTGGTGAATCAGTCCGAACAAGGCACCCGTCAAGATGAAGCTGAAGAAGAAACCAAGCTTCGATGAGAGATTGCCGAACATGATATGCCGGAACAAGAACTCTTCCATGATCGGTCCAAGCAAGACGACCATGACTTGCAGGAGCGGGATGACTTGAATCGCTTGAATGATTTGATCCGTATTTTGCGATTTCGCGACATTTTCGATCCCGCCTGCCATCCAGGCATCGATCAAATTGACGCTGATCAAGAGTGCATACAAAAGCGCAATCCCGATCCCGATCCATTTTAGTGTATCCATCGGATCGGTTTGACGTCCTTCTGCCTTCCATTTCTGCCAATCAGGACGCAGACAGTAGTAGGAGACGATGACGGCGACCGTGAAGCCGATCGCGAGCCACCAACCGGCGACGTCAGCAATGACGTTCTTCGGAAGGAAATACTGGAACGAACCCGGAACCAATTGGACGATCAAATAGATGATGATCGGGATGACGTGACGCTTTTGCCACTTCTCCGCCATCAGAAAAGGCAGACTGATTGGATTTTTCATCGTACAGGACACAACTCCTTTGTAATGAAGGTACTGTCCCGATTGTAACAAACAAACGGTCTTGGCGCACGATTGACGATGATTCAAAGGTGTCGATTTCGGGAAAACGGATAAAGGTTCAGGCTTGAATTCAGGAGAGAAAGCGTATAAGATAAAAATATGTTAGCACTCAACGAAAGTGAGTGCTAAAAACAATCATTTTCAAGGAGGATGTTTCGCATGTTAAAACCACTTGGTGATCGCATCGTGATCGAAGTCGTTAAAAAAGAAGAAACAACACTCGGAGGAATCGTTCTTCCTGGGTCAGCGAAAGAAAAACCACAAGAGGGTAAAGTCGTCGCTGTCGGTACTGGCCGTGTGACAGAGCAAGGCGTACGTGTACCACTTGAAGTGAGTGTCGGAGATCACGTCATCTATGCACAATATGCCGGTTCGGAAGTCAAAGTCGACGGCAATGAATACTTAATTTTACGCGAAAGCGATATTTTGGCAGTAGCCGAGTAATTCAGTCAATCATCTATAAGGGGGATTTCAGTCATGGCAAAAGAGATTTTATTCAGTGAAGAAGCACGTCGGGCAATGCTCCGCGGGGTCGACGCATTAGCGGATGCAGTCAAAGTCACGATCGGACCAAAAGGACGCAACGTCGTCCTCGAGCGAAAGTTCGGTTCACCACTCATCACGAATGATGGCGTGACGATCGCGAAAGAAATCGAACTCGAAGATCACTTCGAGAACATGGGTGCAAAACTCGTCGCAGAAGTTGCCTCAAAAACGAATGAAATCGCAGGGGATGGTACGACAACAGCGACAGTCCTCGCACAAGCGATGATTCGGGAAGGTCTCAAAAACGTCACAGCGGGCGCAAACCCGATGGTCATCCGTAAAGGAATCGAAAAAGCAGTCCGTCGTGCTGTCGAAGAGTTGCACACGATTGCAAAACCAATTGAAGGTAAAGAAGCGATCGCCCAAGTCGCAGCGATCTCAGCAGCGGACGAAGAAGTTGGTCAATTGATCGCAGAAGCAATGGAACGTGTCGGTCAAGATGGTGTCATCACGATCGAAGAATCACGTGGCTTCACGACAGAACTCGACGTCGTTGAAGGAATGCAGTTCGACCGTGGTTACGCGTCACCATACATGATCACGGATTCAGACAAGATGGAAGCGGTCCTTGAAAACCCGTACATCCTTGTCACGGACAAAAAAATCTCGAACATCCAAGAGATTCTTCCAGTCCTCGAGCAAGTCGTTCAGCAAAACAAACCACTCCTCATCATCGCAGAAGACGTCGAAGGCGAAGCACTTGCGACCCTCGTCGTCAATAAACTCCGTGGTACGTTCAACGCGGTAGCAGTCAAAGCACCAGGCTTTGGTGATCGCCGGAAAGCGATGCTTGAGGACATCTCGATCGTCACAGGCGCAGAGTTGATCACAGAAGACCTCGGTCTTGATCTGAAAGAAACACAAATCACGCAACTCGGTCGTGCGTCGAAGGTCGTCGTCTCAAAAGACAACACGACGATCGTCGAAGGACATGGACACGGAGATTCGATCGAAGCACGCGTCGGTACGATCCGTGCACAAATCGAAGAGACGACAAGCGACTTCGATCGCGAGAAATTACAAGAGCGTCTTGCGAAACTCGCAGGTGGCGTAGCGGTCGTCAAAGTCGGAGCAGCAACCGAGACTGAGCTCAAAGAACGTAAGCTCCGGATTGAAGATGCACTCAACGCGACACGCGCAGCAGTCGAAGAAGGCATCGTAGCAGGTGGGGGAACAGCTCTCATTCACGTCACGAAAGCTGTCGAATCGATTCTGTCGGTCTCAACAGGCGATGAAGCAACAGGTGTCAACATCGTTCTTCGTGCACTTGAAGCACCACTTCGTCAAATTGCGGAAAACGCAGGTCAAGAAGGCTCAGTCATCGTCGAGCGTCTCAAGCATGAAGCACCAGGAATGGGCTACAATGCGGCGACAGACGAGTATGTCGACATGATCGAGACAGGAATCGTCGACCCAGCGAAGGTAACGCGTTCAGCACTTCAAAACGCGGCGTCCGTTTCAGCGATGTTCTTGACGACGGAAGCTGTCATCGCCGATAAACCAGAACCAGCTGGATCTGCTCCTGCAATGCCTGATATGGGCGGCATGGGTGGAATGGGCGGAATGATGTAAGGCATTTCATCTCTAAGTACCGAATCCTAGTAAATAGGGTTTGGTACTTTTTTATACTTCATACTTTCAGAATGATTTGAATAATTATTCTTTTATTTGTAATATTATACTTAATGTTTAAGCGATATACATATATAGAATTAACTAGAAGTGAATGAGGGGAGATTTAACATTTAATCGTCGCCTTACGTTCATAGATCAAAAGAGAGATAGGTGTCATCAAATGAATGAAATTTTAAAAGGTATAATAACGTCCGGGACGCTCATTATCGCTATTGGAGCACAAAATGCATTCGTTTTAAAACAAGGCTTATTAAAAAATAATATTTTCTGGGTAGCCTTGGTGTGTTTCTTATGTGATGTGTTACTGATGTGCACGGGCGTATTAGGGGTCGGTACTGTTATTAAAAACAATACGTTTGCGAATGTTGGTCTTGCGATTGTCGGAGGACTATTTCTGCTATTATACGGATTCAAATCTTTTCGAAGTGCGTTTTCATCGTCAAGTGCAATCGATATTTCAACCGATGTTAAAATCATTCCCATTCATAAAACAATTTTAGTTACATTAGCAATTACACTTTTAAATCCACATGTATACCTAGATACGGTCGTTGTCATCGGTGGTATAGCTGGGACTTTGACATTTGATCAAAAAGTCAATTTCTTAATTGGAGCCTTAATTGCCTCGTTTGTCTGGTTTTTTGGCTTAGGGTATGGATTGAGATGGCTCATTCCTGTATTTAAACAACCAAAAGCGTGGAAAGTATTAGATTTTGGAATAGGATGCTTAATGTTCTGGCTATCGTATCAATTGATTCAGTTTGCTTTAGAAAAAAGTTAAAAAGATCTTTAAAGGACTAAGGAGCAACTGCAAAATATGAAGGACGATGAGATTTTATATTTAGTTGAGCAGATGTCTGAGGAAAAGTACTTCTATCAGGAAGAATCGAAGTGCTATACGAACGAAGGCTCACCATCAGACACCGCTTATGAAAAAGTTCGTCATTTTAGGGACGCGAATATGCTTCCGAGATTGAACACGTTACTCGACAAAGTGAAACAAGCAGAACAAAAACAACATCTTTATTTTATGATTGGAACGATTGGTGAGAATTCGGGAGATGTTCGTGCAGGGATGTTATTGCTTGAGAAACTGGAGCAAGAAACAAAGCCGAGTCTTCTCGAAAGTATCTTAGAAGAAATAGCAAAACAACGATGCATTCATAATACAGAACGAATTGTAAAATACATAGACGATTCTCGGTCGTCTGTTCGAGAGGCTGCGATTCAAGCATTGCGAGTCTGTCGAGATGAGATAGCAGAGGATGCATTAATTCGTTTGATTACGACATCAAATAACTCTTTTGATATCATGAGTGCTAATTTTGTTTTAGCCACGATTGGAACAGAGCGAGCAATTTCTTATTTGATTCCTTTGTTGGACCATTCGCGAGGAGACGTTAGGCATTCGGCTTTAGCTGCACTGAGTGAACTTGGAAATGGATCAGATCTTTCAATATTTTTGCATGGACTAAAAGATCGATCTAGCAATGTGAGAGAGTATGCGTTAGTCGCAATCGAGCGACATGGTGATGAAGTAGCGATTGAACCGGTAATCAAACGTTTACAAATATTATTGAAGCGAAAGCGACAGATACAGACAGATGAAGTCATAATCGCTCTTCGATTTTTATATCGATACCAGCATTCCTCTCAGGCGATTCCTAAATTATTTCATTGGATCATTCAAACAAAAAGAGAACTTTTGTTTGACGAAGAATGGCAATGGATCGAAGACCATTTTACTTTCTACTGATGGGCTCGAGGGTAGGTGGAGATAACGATCAATAAACAAGCCTGACTTCTCACTAGACGTGAAGAAGGTCAGGCTTGTTTATTTTAAGAAAATTAGATGCTCTTTAATTACTCCAGTTCATTCTCCTCAATAATCTTATCCGACAGCTTTAACTGCTTACTCACATCCTTCACTTGATTTCGACAGAACTTCAGCTCGACCTTTTTCTCAGTCGATACATCATAACAAGTGCCTTCGCCTGATGCTTTCGTCAAATCCGCTTCATAGTAATAGTCCTTGTAGCGGAACGAACCATCACGGAAGCCCGTCAGATTCGGTTTGTCGTCGATGAGGGATTGCCCCATCATATAGGACGTTTTGAGGTTTAATAGATCAATGATCGTTGGTGCGATATCAATCTGTCCGCCATTCTCTCTCATGACCCGACCGGTTTGCTGGTCGGGTTTTTTGATGAAGAGCGGGATGCGGCGCTCGAGTTCAAAGGCAGCAACGGGAGACGATACATCCGCCTTTTTGCGCATCTCACTGCCTTCATTGACGAGTCCACTATCGTGATCGCCATAAAAGATGACGAGCGACTGATCCCAAAGATCCCGTTGTTTCAACTCATCAATCATCTTTCCGACACCGGTGTCGACGTAATGGACGGTCTGGTAATACCGTTTCAACATTGGATCCTCATATCCGGACAGATCAAGCGTCTGATCTTCCTTGTCGATTTCATACGGTGTATGACTCGTCAACGCGACTAAAAACGAGAAGAACGGTTCTTGCAGCGTCTCCATGTGATCAATCGATTCGAGGAAGAACTGCTGATCGTTCAGCGCCATGCCGATCTTTTTTTCTTTTGAATAATCATTTTGGCTGAAGAAGTGCTTAAAACCGATGTTCTTGTAAACATCGTCACGATTCCAGAAACCTTTTTCGTAAGCGTGCATTGCTGCCGTATCGTATCCGTTCTTCTCAAGTAACGCAGGTAGCGGCTCAAATTCATTCGTCGGATATTGCGTATAAACGGAACCTGATTTCAACGGGTAAAGCGATGTGTTCGTGATGAACTCAGCGTCCGAAGTTCGTCCTTCATGTGTCTGGTGGTAAAACGACGAGAAGTAGAGCGATTCCTTCTTCAACTGATTCAGGTTCGGCGTTACTTCTTCGCCATTAATGGTCTGGTCGATGACAGAAGCCTGGAACGACTCGAGTTGCACCAAAATGATGTTCGGTGTCTTTTTCGCACCGGTTGGATTCGTCTGCTCCTTTTGGTTGATGCGCTGTTGTTCCTGAGCCGTCAATCCGTCGCTCGGTCGCCCGGTCACGCCTTTGAAAGCGTCCCACCCGTGATAACCCCAAAAGCCGAACAGGTAGTAGTCACGCATATCGGAGATTGTTGCCGTCGGTTGACGATCTTCCGTTAGCGTCCGGTACGTCAGCAGCGAGGCAGACAAAATAATGCCACTGACTGCAAGAAGTCCAGCTGTCCGGCGTCGTGTTTGCGCTGTCGTTACTTCCGGTCGTTTGCGGAAGACAAAGAGCAGTACCATGAAAATCAAACTATCAGCGAACAAGAGGAAGTCTTGCGGTACGATCAAGGCAGTGAAGCCGCTACTGACGTCACTCATCTGCGTCATCTGTGAGAGGAGCGAGACGGAGAGGAAGTCCTCGAAGTAACGGTAGTACCACATGTCGGAAGCCAGCAGAAAACTGTGCGCCAGCAGTAGACCGAGCCAGACCCAGCGGCGTTTATTCCACGGAATCAGTAACGTCCAGCTCGATAGGATCAGCATGCCAGCAAGATTCATCAGTGTTAAATGAAGCGAAAGGTCGGTTTTTGTAAAATAACTAAATAGCATGAACTTCAGCATGCCAAGTAACAGATAAAGGGTGTAGCGAATCGCCATGGTCAGTACTCCTTACGTGTGTCGTCAATCGGTCTTTACCCTAAACGGCAAATCGAGGAACGCATAGATGTGGGAAGTATACAATCTGAAGGTGAAATGGCGATTGTTTCTGAATCAGGCAAAAATAGAACTATTACCAAGACAGGAAGTCATGTTCGCTCGTTTCATGAATTAATCGAGGAATTGGTTTGAATTTCCTCTTGAATTCAAACAATTGACGTTAATTTGCGCGGAAAGCGGGAATAGAAAGCGTGTACGTCCATCGTCCGTCACTGTCTTTTAAAAAAGGAGCGAAGTCATGTCAAACGTGAAACTAGCGGTCATCTATTACAGCGCAACCGGAACGAACCATCAACTTGCCTCATGGGCAAAAGAAGCGGGAGAAGCAGCAGGGGCGGAAGTCCGTCTTGCGAAAATCAAGGAGACAGCCCCAGCAGAAGCGATCGCTTCGAACCCATTGTGGCAAAAGCATGCGGAAGCCACACGTGATATCGAAGAAGCGACACCGGATCTACTCGACTGGGCAGATGCGATTATCTTTAGCGTCCCGACACGTTACGGTCATGTCCCAGGACAATTCCAACAGTTCCTCGACACGACAGGCGGACTGTGGGCACAAGGCAAACTCGTCAATAAAGTCGTCAGTGCGATGTCGTCGGCACAGAATCCGCATGGCGGTCAGGAAGCGACTGTTCTCGCAGTTTATACGACGATGTTCCACTGGGGTGCAATCGTTGCGGCACCAGGTTATTCGGATCCTGTCTTGTTCGCAGCGGGCGGAAATCCATATGGTACATCGGTCACTGTCGACCAAGACGGTAACATGGTTGAATCAGTCGAACCAGCCGTGCGCCATCAAGCGAAACGGACGGTTGAAGTGGCAAGCCGTCTTAACTCATAACATTACCTAATTCAAAAAGCGCCGGAATGCTGATTCGCATTCTGGCGCTTTTTCGTATGCATCATGTATGTTGTGTCAACGGAAGTTCGACTGTGAACGTCGAGCCTTGTCCTTCGATCGACTCGACATGGATTTCTCCATCATGTCCACGCGCAATTTCGCGACAGATCGAGAGCCCAAGACCAGTACCGCCGATTTGACGGGTGTCCGAATTGTCAACACGATAGAATTTTTGGAACAGGTTACTCATCGCAGAAGCTGGGATCCCGATACCCTCATCTTGAATCGCGACCGTGACCCGTGACGCGTGTCGCGTCAGTTGAATATCGATCGTTCCACCAGCTGGTGAGTATTTGATCGCATTGTTGATCAGGTTACTGAATAATTGGCGAATCTTCTTCGCATCCCCTTCGACGATCAATGGTTCGACGTTTCGGAATATTTCAATCGCGTGGGAAGAAGACGACAGACTATGCAACTGTTTCAAATCCCGAATCATCGCGACGATATCGAACGGTGCCATCTCATATTCCTGACGGTTTGCTTCCATCCGTTGCAAGTCGAGGAAGTCATTGATCAACAGCGACAGGCGTTCTGTTTCCGAATGGACCGCTTCGAGATACTTCTTCTGTCGCTTCGGTGGCAGGTCCCGCTGAATCATCAGCTCAGTAAAGCCATAGATCGACGAGAGTGGTGTCCGTAGTTCGTGTGAGATCGTCGAGACGAGTTCGTTTTTGATCCGGTCAATCTCGACTTCATTCGTCACGTCACGTAAGACGAGTAGAATCCCGCGGAACTGTCCACCATAATGAATGCTCTCGGAGTACGTCTTGATGAAGCGTCGCTCTTGATCGATCGAGAAGGTGGTTCCTTCACCGATTTCTCGTTTCACGAACGTCTTTTTCAAGTAACGTTCGAATTCCGGTAGTTGGTCGACGCGATGCTTGAGTTGAACGACAGACGGAGTGATGTTCATCAGCCCATTCTCATCGAGACTGTCATCAACCGGATGGTCAAACAGATCGAGCAATGGTCGGTTGATTAACTGAATGTTGCCGTCGGGCTCGATATACACGATCGATTCACGGATCGAGTTCAACAGTCGCGCTGTTTTTTCCCGTTCGCGTTCAATCTCGTCGAACGTCCGCATCCGTAGGAGTGACAACGCTAGCTGACGCGCGAAGGCAGCGAGTTCTTCCTGCTCGTAACGATCAAACCGATCCTGATTACGGGACAAGAAGATATAGGCGATGATCTCATTTTGACTCGGATCAAGAACCGGTGTGACAGCGCGCGCGACTTCATCTTTGAACTGCGTATGCGGTCGTTTGTCTTGTCGCGACTCACGTAATAACGGCTCAATCGTTGGCATCCAATCTTCGACTGTGAGCGGTGTCTGCGGATAAAAGACGATATCGATCACTTTCGTACCATCTTTGAAAATCAAGGCACCTTGCGTCGCATTCGTGATTTCAACCATCTTTTGAATGACGGCAGGATAGGCACTGATGCTATCACGCGACGCAAGTGTCTCCGTCAATTGATTACGTAGCCGTAAATGGGACTCGTTCCGTTGCGTCAGTTTCAACGCATCTTCGAGATTAACGTTCGTCGACATCAATTGGTGTTTGTTTTCAATCAAGGCTGTCGCCATCTGATGGAACGATTTACTCAATTCACCGATCTCGTCAGCACGGTTCAGCGGAATCAACGGTAACGTATGCTCACCACTTGCAAGGAGCTTGCTCTCCTTGCTGAGAAGGTGGATTTGTCGCGTCGTCCGTTCGATGAACGGGCGGACGATCAGCAAGATGACGAGGAACAACACGATCAGGTTGACGAGCCAAATCCACTCAGCGTACTTCGTCTGCGTGACAAGCTGTTCTTTTGCACCGAGTTCTTTCGCGCGGAGACTACTCCGGTAGTTCGTGAACGTACTCTCCATCGTGTTGACACTTTTACGCATCGTTTCACTGTTCGAGGCATTCATCTTGAACTTCCGATTCGGGTCCCGAGGTACTTGTGGCATCATCGCTTTTAGACTCGGCATCTGCAGGAAACGCTCGTCAATCATGCCCGATTGCTTTGCTTGGACGTATTTAATCAAGCTGGGCATGACGAAATTTGTATAAGAATTATAGAGCGACCGGATATCAGACGCATAGATTTGATCCGCTTTATATAAGCGATTCTTTTCAAACCAAGCCGTCTGTTGTTCGAGTGATGCCTTCTTTTCATCAATCACGTCGAGCACGGCGTCATCTCCGAAGACGATATAGCCCCGCATCTCGTATTGAAGGGACTGCCAATCGTCCCAGAGTTTCGTCGCCCGATCTTCGCGCATGCTGATCGCATCGAGCTCTTGTTTGGCATCCATGACTTGGTGGTTCGTATAAAAATAAGCAGCCAAAGAGGAGACGGATAAGGTAATAAGAATGAGATAAAATGACGACATGATCTGTCGACTGATCTTTTGATTGAACCATTTTCGCATATGGATTATGGATGCTCCTTTGTATATGTGAGTCGAGGGTCGATTAGATGTATTACATTGGAATATTTGTTACCGTAATCGTACATTTTTTAGACGGATAAATATAGTCATAATGTATAAAATATCTTCAAAATAAGAGATTCACGTTCACAAGAAAATAAAGAACGACAAAAAAGCAGGACGAGAGCCTAGTCTCATCCTGCTTCGATACCTATTAATGATGTTCAACGACAATCTTTCCAATCGTTTTTCCACTTTCGACGAGACGGTGTGCTTCTTTTAGATTGTCGGCGTTCATGCCGATCAATGTCTGTGTCACCGTCGTCTCGAGCGTATGCTCTTCGATCCATGCTGCGACTTGCGTCAGAATCTCATGTTGGCGAATCATATCATCTGTCGTAAACAGCGGGCGCGTGAACATGAATTCCCAGACGAACGTCGCACTCTTTTGTTGGAGCGCACTTAAATCGAGTTTTTGATTCGTCTCGACGATGCTACAGATTTTCCCTTGCGGTGCGATCACATCGACCATCGTCTCGAAATGTTGGTCCGTCGCATTGAGACAGAAGATATAGTCAACGTATTTGTAACCGAGGGCTTCGAGCTGAGGACGGAATGCGTCGTGGTGATTGATCGTATGATGCGCACCGTGTTCCTTCGCCCAATCAATCGTCTCGTCGCGTGACGCGGTACCGATGACCGTCAATCCAGCGTGATTCGCAAGTTGTGTCGCAATCGAACCGACACCGCCAGCGGCTCCGATGATGAGGATTGTCTTCTTAAGATTCGACTTAGCATCAAACGTCAATCCGAGACGATCGGTCAATGCTTCATAGGCTGTCAGCGTCGTCAACGGGAGAGCAGCCGCTTCACTGAACGTCAACCGTTCCGGTTTTTTAGCGACAATTCGTTCATCGACGAGTTGGAAGTCGCTGTTTGATCCAGGGCGCTGAATTGCACCAGCGTAATACACTTCATCACCGACTTGGAAGAGGGAGGCATCATCGCCGACTTCAACGACGACTCCCGCTGCATCATAACCGATGACCCTCGGGGCGTCTTCGTCTTTCCCGTGGGCACGGACTTTCGTATCGACTGGGTTGACGGAGACAGCTTTGATCTCAACTAAGAGATCGTGTCCTGTTGCTTCTGGTCGTGGTAGTTCCAGATCAATCAGACTATCTTGTTCCGTTAAAGGTAAGTGTCGGTGGAAACCGACAGCGGACATATTCGACATCAACAATCATCCTTTCCAGATAGGAATCGTTTCTCTCCATCTGTTCCACGCCCGCTCGGTCTTAAAACCAGTTGCGAAACTTTGAAAACGGATTCCCCTTCTGTCATCAACGGAAGAATGCTGGATAGATATGGTAGCATATGAGAGTAGCTATCCATTTTCGAGAAGGAGCGATTTTGTATGTATGACGTCATCTCTCTACCGGCAGGAACGACTCAAGTCACGATTGAACGTTACCTCGTCCATGCTCATCCGCACCCCCGTCCGTATCGACCCGCGCGTTTGATTGCCTTACGTCAAAGTGGTGGCGTCATGCATCGACTGTATCGCACGGAGCGGGAAATCGTGCTCTCTCCGCACGAGGCACTCGCCCCACAAGTCCAGCGCCTCTCGTTCTCGCAACAGGAGCGTGTCCTTGCGTATATCGAAGAACGTCGCGCAAGCTTTGGTTTTGATGAAGGGGAGGAATACAAATTTTACTTACTCGAAGTAGCATATGAACTTCGTCACTTACCACGAACGGATCGACCGATTCGGGCACATACGTACTATCAACTGGATGAGCTGTTGTCGGGTCGACCGCTCGTCTTGCGAGCTAGAAGTTAAGAACGCTCCACATGAGATAAAAAAACAGTCCGCCTTTCCTTACGTTCATCGCGAGGAGGGCGGACTGTTTATTAAAGTGCTGGCGTTGGCGTCGGTGTGACACCGGTCTTCGCATAAGTTTGATCGATTGCAGTCCGAATTTCCTTGACGGAGCTACCTTTTTGATAAGCGACGATCGACTGTGCCGCGATATCGAGACACGTACCACACGTAATGCCGTGCGTCGTCCAGGTCGTTGACGTAGCGTTCTGTTCTTCGATGAAGCAGTCATAGTTGCTCGTATGACCCGCAGATTCACCACAACCGCAATAACATGGCATTTTCTTCAATAAATCGGAATGTTTAGCGACGGAGCGATAGATTGTTTGAATCGATTGATCCTGCTCATCGAGAAAAGCAGGTAACGTGTCCGGTCCCGCGGTCTTCTCGAGTTGATCATCGGCACCGTGACTGGCATGGTCAGCGTGATCTTCGTGATTCGTGTGTTCTGTTTTTGGAGTATCCGTCTGTTCAGCCGTCCCGCATGCAGCGAGCAACAGGCTGAGACTAAGTGGAAGTCCAAAACGATACAGTCGTCTTTGCATAGTCGGCCTCTCTTTCATTGTCTTACCTTCATTATAAGGAAAGTAAAACGATGAAAGCATGACGATTTATTGACGCTTATTTCGTGAGTGCTTGTGTGATCGTCTTGATGTTCGCTTGCATCATACTGTAGTACGTGTCGCCGTCTTTACCCGGTGCCCCGAGCGAGTCGGTGAAAAGTGTACCAGCGATCGGAACGCCGGTCTCACGAGAGACAGTCTCCATACTCCGCCGGTCGACGCTTGTTTCGACGAATAGGACAGGGATGTCTTGCTCCTTGATCGTATCGACGATCCGGCGGACTTGTGCCGGCGTTCCTTGATTATCCGAGTTGATCTCCCAAATATAATCCGCTTTGACGTCATAGGCAGTTCCGAAGTATTTGAAGGCACCTTCACTCGTGACGAGGTGACGTTCTGCTTTCGGAATGTCGGCAAACTGCTTTTTCGCTTCCTGATCAAGCGTCTGCAGTTGTTTGATGTAAGCCTCGGCATTTTTCTCGTAGTCCGCTTTGTGCTTCGGATCTTCCTTGATCAATGCCTGCTTGACGTTTTCGACGTATTGAATGCCGTTACTCACATCGAGCCACGCGTGCGGATCGGTTTCTGATTCCTTGCCTTTCGTCGTCAGGTACTTTGGTTCGACGCCTTGACTTAAACGATAGACTGGCGCGTCAGACGCGTCTTTGCCAGTCGTTGCCCGAAGTTTGTCGAACCAAGCACCGCCGGCTTCAAGATTCAGACCGTTATAGAAAACGACATCCGCATCCGCCATCGCTTGTACGTCTGCCGGAAGTGGATCATACTCATGCGGATTTGCCCCAATCTTAACCATGCTGTGAACATCAACGTGTTCACGACCAACTTCGCGGGCGAGATCAGCGAGAATTGAATACGTCGCAACGACCTTCAGCTTTCCGTTATCTTCTGCTGGTGTCGAACAAGCAGCAAGCAAGACTGTGCTGAGGAGGACGAACAGGAAAAATTTTAATTTCATACCGTAGACTCCTTTCGTTTCCGGTGACGCATCAGACCGTGACGTGGTGAAAAGATGAAGACGAGTGCGAACAGCGTCGTCGCGACGAGGACGATCGATGCACCAGAGGATAAATTGTAGGTGAAGCTGAAATACAGTCCGACGATGGCGGACAGCGTACCGAAGCCTGCTGCTAGGAACAGCATCCGCGAGAGACGGTTCGTCAGTAAATACGCTGTCGCAGCTGGTGTGATCAGCATCGCAACGACGAGGATGATGCCGACCGTCTGAAGGGAAGCGACGGTGACGAGTGTCAGCAATGTCATCAATCCATAGTGAATCCAGCGTGTCGATAGTCCATAGGCTTGCGCCATTGTCGGGTCAAAGGAACTGATCAGCAACTCTTTGTAGAACAAGAAGATTCCCCCGAGGACGATCAATCCGATGATGACGGTCATCCACATATCGCTCGGACGGACCGCGAGGACGTTGCCGAACAAAATGTGATAGAGATCGCTACTGCTGCGCAAGAACGAAATCAAGATGATCCCGAGGGCGAAGGCGGACGTGAAGAGGATGCCGATCGCTGTGTCGTTCTTGATGCGACTGTTTTGGCTGACGAAGCCGATTCCAATTGCCGTCACGAGACCTGTGACGATGGCACCGATCAAGAAGTTGATCCCGAGTAGATAAGAAATCGCGACACCAGGTAAAACGGCGTGCGAGATCGCATCACCCATTAACGACATCCCGCGTAAGATGATGAAACAGCCGATCACGCCGCAGATGATGCCGACCATGACGGCGGTGATCATCGCTTTTTGTAAGAACTCATACTGAAATAATGCCTCGATGAACGTCATCCTTGTCCCTCCTTACGTCGTTCGAATAGCGGTAAGCCATACGCTGGTTCGAGCCACTCCGGCGTCAAGATATCAGACGGAGGACCGACAGCGATTAGTCGTTTGTTCAACAGCATCAACGTGTCGAAATAGTCCTCTGCTTTATGCAGATCATGGTGGACGACGACAATCGTCCGCCCTTCGGCTCGGAGTGTCCGTAAGAGTTCGATGATCATCTGCTCACTGGCGACATCGATACCGACGAACGGTTCGTCCAGCAACAGTAGTTCTGCTTCTTGGGCAAGGGCACGCGCCAGAAAGACCCGTTGTTGTTGTCCGCCTGACAGTTCACCGATTTGCCGTTCGGCATGATCGGACATACCGACGCGTTCGAGACATTCCATGGCGAACGCTTTTTGTGCTTTCGATGGTCGTTTGAATAAGCCGAGCTTCGGATAACAGCCCATCAACACGACATCCTGCACACGAACCGGGAAGTCCCAATCAATTGCACTTCGTTGCGGGACGTATGCGACACGTGACCGGACAGCTTCGATTGGTTGATCGAGTACGCGTAACTGCTCGATCCGAGCCGGGATCAGACCGAGGATGGCTTTTAAGAAAGTGGATTTACCGGCACCATTCGGTCCGATGATACCAATCAGCGAAGCGACCGGAAGACGGACGGATACATCGGCGAGTGCATGGGTATCAAAATAGGAGACCGTGAGACGGTTAACATCAAGGGCGTACATGAATGCTCACTCCTTTGGTTTTATGGTATAGAGAAGGAAAGTTTCCTTAGGGCAAAAAGTAGATTAAAAATTTTTGATGATTCATTACTAGAGAAAGATTCGGTCTACTAATAATGTTTCCTTAAGGCAAACTTTAAAGCCGTGAGAAACAGTTGTCAACTGTTTTTCGATATCGATCGCGAATCAACTCGTGCTAAGATGAAAAGGCAGAATCGTATGGGGGTGAGGAGATTGCGTCAGACAGCAGAACAACAATGGAAGTGGCTATTGCTCGATGCGCTTGCGAAGGAAAAGCGAGAGCAAGCACAGCAAGTCATCGAAGAAGTCTATCCGTATGACATCGCGCAAGTGTATGAAGAATTAGGAGAAGACGATCAAGCACGACTCCTCGATTATCTCGATCACGAACGATTGGCAGATGTGCTTGAGGAGCTCGAAGGAGAGCAACGTCTTGCCGTCTTGCGTCGTTTAGACGTCGAGCGCGCCGGGCATGTCCTCGATTTAATGGAAAACGATGATGTCGCGGATTTACTGGAGGAACTGGGACCAGAAGAAACTGACCGTTTGCTTGGTAGCATGCGGACAGACGAGGCACTGATCGTCCGCAATCTCTTGACGTATCCACCGGAGACGGCAGGGCGTTTGATGACGAACCGGTTCATCTGGGTGGGAGAGGATTTCACGGTCGGTGAGACGGTCGAGAAGATGCGTGACTACATCGAATACTCGGAGACGATCAATTACGTGTACGTCGTCAATCAACTCAGTGAACTCGTCGGTGTCATCTCATACCGGGACGTCATCTTAGCTGAAAATACGGAACGAATCAGCGATGTCATGGAGACGAAGGTGATTCGGGTCGCAGCAGAGACCGATCAGGAAGAGGTCGCGCAATTGTTCGAACGCTACGATCTCGTTTCGCTACCGGTCGTCGAAGGCGATGTTCTCGTCGGATTGATTACGGTCGATGATGCACTCGATGTCTTACGGGAAGAAGCGAATGAAGACATCGAGAAACTCTCAGCATCCGGTAAATCAATTGATTTCGAGACGAAGCCGTGGATTGCTGCAACCCGGCGCTTGCCATGGCTCGTCTTGTTACTGTTCATCGGGCTCGTCTCCGGATCGATCATCAGTCAGTTCGAAGAGACGCTTTCAAAAGTTGTCGCGCTCGCCTTTTTCATGCCAATGATTGCTGGGATGACCGGAAATACCGGTACCCAATCGCTCGCGGTCGTCGTCCGTGGATTGATCACGCGTGAAGTCGATAAGCGGGTCGCGACGCGATTAATCCTACGAGAACTTTGGGTTGGTTTGATCATTGGTGTCATTTGTGGCGTCTTGATTGCTATCATTGCGTACGTCTGGCAAGGAAGTGCCGTCTTAGGTCTTGTCGTCGGCAGCTCACTCGTCATCACGCTGATTTTTGGAACACTGGCTGGAACGATCATTCCGCTCATCTTACATCGCTTAAAGATCGACCCGGCGATTGCGTCCGGACCGCTGATCACGACGTTAAACGATATCTTGTCGCTCCTCGTCTACTTCGGGATCGCGACCGCGTTCATCAGTCGCTTGATGTAAAAAAACCGAACCGATTCGCCTTCTCTTCAAGAGAAAGGGAATTGGTTCGGTTTTTTCATGCATTCTCATGCGTCGTGCGAATCCAGACCGCCAGTGGACCGATGTCGTCAAAGCCTGCTTCGAGCGCCGTGATCAGGTGATCACCGTATTCGTATCCGACGAGTGGTTGACCGGGGAAGTGTGCGGAGCACAAGCGTGCGATATCATCCCATAAGCGTTCATCAAGATAGTCGGAACTAACGTACATCAATCCGGTCGTCGTTTGGTTCGAGTAGGCGATGCAACTTGCCTGTTGTGCTTCGCAATAGAAAAAGCGGACGTCCGGATGTTGCCATAACGATTCCGGTAACTCCAGTGTCGCTTGGATTGCTTGGAAGCGAGTAAACTGCGTGGCATCCGTGACGACAGACCAATCGACGGGAAGAGCGCGACGATCGAGTATGGCGGGACGGGTCATCCATTCCGCTGTGAACAGGTGACTGAGACCAGCGCTTGAGAAATCATAGCTCGCCGTACAGTCCTTGATGCTGTACACGTCGGTTGCATTAATTCGCTGATGAGGAAGGCGAACCATCAGTTCCGGATAATAACTTGGAACGCTTCCTTTAGCGAGCCAGGTCGATTCGGTTTCTGTCACCTGGCATCCGACTTGTTCACAAACAAGGCGACACCAATCGAAATTGTTTTGGATGGCAGATTGACGCATATTTGATTCCCCCTTAATCCTCTTCCGGTTGTTTAATCAAAACGTATGACAAGGTAGCAATTAACGTCAAGAACAACCCGCAGCCGATTGTGATATACGCCATCGTGAAGACCTTACCGAGCGTCGTCGTCGGGATGAATGTCGGATGCCCGACCGTACTCAGTGTCGTGATGCAAAAGTAAAGCGCATCGATGACCGAAAGGTTTTCTTCCGTACTGTAGAAGATCGTCCCAGAGACGAGTGTCAACAAACAAAGGATCAGTAGTCCGCGGAAGTAAGACAAGTGAAAGGCGCGGCGCAATCCCTTGAATAGGCGTGAAAAAATCGTCAGTACAGATATCATCGAATCTCTCCTTTAAGATCGGTGCGTCGAGTCCATCGTATCATGAATGAGATAATCATTCTTTCCGGCATGTTTGACACCATCTATCACCTGATCAACCTGTAAGTTCAAGCGAAGAGGCATTTTTCTTGAATGGAGGAAGAACATCCCATAAGTAAGCGAACGTGAATAAGCTGAGCAGTTAGTGTTGCGGATGTGATGGAGTGCGTAAAAATATATCAATCGACATATAGAACATGATGAAGGTCGGAATCAGATAGACGATCGTAAAAAGAAACAAGGATGGCATGCGTTCCGCTCTTCGAGATGATTTTTAGATAGATAGTCTCAGTATAGTGGGCGCAGATTGCTTAGGCGGATTGAAATTTTAAAAAAAGGGAATCAGTCGAGATTCAATGTCAGCCGTCGTATTTTAGCGACACCTTCGAGTCCTGACGGATCATGATGCGTCTTATGGGCGACGAAATGTTCATCGGCTTCCGTCGTCCGGATTCGTAACGGACGTTCGTCACGGTGGACGACCTCGAAGATCACCTCAGCCAGAGCTTCTGCCGATTGGCGGTCGGCATGTCGCGTTCGGTACGTCTGCAAATAAGCCGTGATGATCGGTTTGAAGTCGTCTTCGTGTAAGCCACCCGTCCGTTCAAGTTGATCGAGAACATTTGCGGTAAAGTTCGTCTCGACGGCGGCCGGTTCAATCAGGGTGACGTCGATATTGAAGTACGGTTTATAGTAGGTCGCAAGACTTTCGAACAGTCCTTCGATCGCAAACTTACTGGCACAATACAATTCATTCATCGGTTGACCGACGAGACCACTGACGCTTGAAGTCGCGAGTAAGTGACTACCTTCCGGTGCTTGTTTGAGTAAGGGGAGGCAGGCTTCAATCGTTCGGATGACACCGAAGACATTCGTTTCGAAGAGTTGCTTGATTTCATAACTTGTCGCTTGACCGAGTGCGCGCAGTAAACCATGACCGGCGTTGCAGAATACAACGTCCAGGTGATCGACCTCTTGTTCGATTTGCCGGATGGCTGCCTTCACGCTTGTTTCATCTGTGACATCGAGCGACAAGAAGGTGAGCGTCGGTAACGACACAGTCATCTCACCCGGACTCCGAACACCAGCGTAGACAGACCAGCCGGCTTCCGCAAACCGCTGCGCCGTCGCTAGACCGATACCGGAAGAAGCACCCGTGATCAATATCGTTTGCATATCAATTCCTCCGTTCTGAAAGTAGTTGTCTTCTATTATTTACCCGAATTATCGTCGAATTATTTGCAATAAAATTGCATATAGTAATGAAAAAACTTAATATAAAGAAAAAAGGAGGTAGGAATCGATGGGGCAAATCGAACGGCTGCAACAGATGCGGGAATGGATCAAGACGAGTCCTGAAATTTCGCTGGATCAACTGATGCAGGAGTATCAGATTTCACGAGATACCGCACGTCGTGACGTCATCGTCCTCGAACAAGAAGGGGAGATCATTCGTGTTAAGAATGGATTAGTCCGTGCTGGTGGGACGCTTGCATATGAACAGCGGACAGAGAAACCGGAAAAACGGCGAATCGGACAGCGCGCGGCGCGTCACGTCCAAGCGAATGATCGCTTATTGCTCGACGCTGCAACGACGGTATCTGAGATGGCACGGGCACTTCCACCGTATTCACTACAGGTCATCACGAACTCACTCGATATCGCCGATCACGTCGGAGCGCGGAGGGATATTGAGCTGTACGTCACGGGAGGGCGTTTCGACCGGCATGCACGGAGCTTGAGTGGAATCAAGACGGCAGACGACATCCTGAATTATCAAGTCGATTGTGTTTTTCTTGGAGCATGTGGGTTGACGGAAGAAGGACTTTTTGCGGAACAACTCGAAGAAGCGGTCGTAAAGAAAGCGATGATTCGAAGTGCGACCCGTGTCATCGTCCTCGCGGATCATACGAAATTCAATAAACGCTTTTTGCATAAAGTCTGTGATTGGGGACAAATCGATGTGCTCGTCACCGATCAAGTACCAGACGCAACGTGGCAAGAACGATTAGATCATTATCATGTCGATCTCGACGTGACAGAGGAGGAAACAACATGAACCCGATTCAAACGACGCTCGTCGGATTTGGTTTTTCAGCGGTGACGTTTCACGTTCCGTTCTTACAGGCATTACCGGCATTTGAAGTGACGCAAGTCGTCTCGAGTCGACCGGAGCAGGTGGCACAACATTTCAGTGAGGCGATAGTCGTCGCGACACTCGCTGATGCGTTGCAAGATGAGAATACGGAACTTGTCGTCATCACGACACCAACGCCACTGCATTTCGAAATGGCAAAACAAGCGATCGAAGCAAAAAAGCACGTCTTACTCGAAAAGCCGGCCGTCGTGACGATCGAAGAAGCACTGGCGCTACAAACGTTAGCAAAACAATACGGGGTTCAAATCGCCGTCTATCAAAACCGTCGCTTTGACGGGGACTTCCTGACACTTGAACAATTGATGGAGATGAACGAAATTGGGGACTGGCAAGTCATTGAGTCACGCTTTGATCGCTATCGCCCGGTTGTTCGGGAGCGCTGGCGGGAACAAGCGGGTGATGGTGCCGGCATCCTGTTTGATCTCGGCTCACACTTACTCGATCAAGCACTTGCCTTGTTTGGAGAACCGGATGCTCTGACGGGCGATGTTTACCTGCAACGTGACGGTGCTGTTGTCGATGACGGTTTCCATGTCACGCTACATTACGGTACGCGGCGTGTCATTCTTCGCTCGGCATCCTTCATCCAAGGACCAGCACCGCGTTTTGAGTTCCATGCGACACGCGGCAGTTACATCAAATACGGAATGGACCCACAAGAAGGACGGCTTGCGAAAGGTCATGCTGTCGATGGACAGCTCGGCGAAGATGAAGTGGACTCCTATGGCTATCTCCAGATCGCCGATCAGCCAGTTGAGCGCCTCGCGACACTTCCAGGCAGTTATGCGACGTTTTACGAACAGTTGGCAGAAGGACTTCGCGGTGGACGGGTACCTGTCGATTTACGCGACGCTGAAAAAACAATGCGCTTGATTGAAGCAGTGCGCATCAGCAGTGATGAAGGGCGACGCCTCTTACGAAAGGAATGGGATGCATGGAAGAATTGAAAGTGCTGCTTGCGGAAGAGGAAGAACTCGTCCTGACGTCACTGACGAATACGGAAGCGATCGGGATGGGACATGAGTTGATCGGACGGGCGATGAAGAAAAACTTGTCGATTGCCGTTGAAATCAAACGGAATGGGCAGCGTTTATATTACGCGGCGCTCGATGGTACGGCACCGGATCAAGAAGAGTGGATCCGCCGGAAATCGAACGTCGTCTTGCGACATGGCTATAGCTCGCTGTACATGCGTCGGTATAATGAGAGCAAACATCGCTCGTATCATACGATGTATGCTGTTTCTCCAGCCGATTATGTCGATGCCGGTGGGTCGTTCCCGATCCGGATCGAAGGAGTCGGTGTCGTTGGTACGATCACCGTTTCCGGTCTATCGCAGGAAGCAGACCATCGTCTTGCGACGGAAGCGTTGCGTTTACTTAAGAGACAACAGCTGGAACAGTGATATAGATTCATTCGATGTCCTCGCGATGTTCCATTCGCTTTCCTTGGGCGAGACACAAACTGGTCTCGGCTGCCACAGACAGCCGACTCTGGTCTTGTTCGTCTCTGACAGCACGATAAATTGTGCTTTTTCCTGTCGAAGTCGTGTGGAGAAGTGAGGACACAGAACAAAATAATGGAACCAAAAAAGTCCGAACGGGTGAGAAAGAACTCGTTCGGACTTTTCGTATATGAGGATTGATGGATCTCTGTTGATGGACGTGCAAGACGAAGACTCCTACGGGACAGCGGAATAGGTGAGACCCCGCAGACGCATAAGCGGCGAGGCGGCTCGCCTTCCGCCCGAGGAAAGCGGAGTCTTGCACGGGAATCAACGCTGAAACTTCGGTCACGATGCCATCGAATCAGATGAAGCGGACACGTCTTTGCGTGTGTTCCCGCGATAGACGAAGTAAAGCGCAGCAAGCATCGCAAGCAGACCGAGCAGACGTTTTCCGTCGAGCGGCACGACGACGCCACCGAATGCACCGATGTGGTCGATGACCATACCTGCTGCGAGTTGACCGATGACGGTCGCGATACTAGCTGCCGTGACACCAATCTGCGGAACGGCAAGAATCGTCAGGAAGAGATAACTGACGCCGAACAGGACAGCACTTAGTTGCCAACGAGGTGCTTCGAGCAAGAGTAGGACGTTTCCTTGTCCGAAGAAGAGGATGGCTAAAGCGAGAATCAGCATCCCCGTGAAGAAGGTCAGAAACGTACTTTCAAGGGCACCAGCCTTTTGACTGAAGGCACCGTTGATGGACGACTGTGCGCTCAGCATGACGCCACCGAGTAATGTAAAACCAAGTAATAGAATATTCACGAGCGAACCTCCTTAAAAGATAAGAAATAGGGCGACGAGCATCAGAGCAGAAGCCATTAGCTTGTCGCGATTGATCGGACGTTTCGGACTACCAAGCCAACCGTTATGTTCGATGACCATACTAGCGACCATTTGACCGAGAATGACACTGATCATGGCGAGACCGACACCGACGAGCGGGATGCTGATGATCAGGATCGTCAAGTAGATGCTACCGAGTAGACCACCGAGTAAGGTCCATTTCGGTGCGCGGAACGTATAGCCGAGTGAACCCCTTCCGAAGAAGAGGACGATCAATCCGATGATGATCGTACCGGCGAAGAAATTATAAAAGCTACTTTCGAGTTTTCCGACGAAGTTCCCGAGCTCACCATAGATTGCTCCTTCGACACTTAAAGCGATACCCGCAAGTAACGCGAGTGCGTAATACACGATTTTCAACAGAATTCATCCTTTCACGAATCTAAATATCGAGAAATGTCGATATGTAAGGCGAGGAGAACGGATCAAAGTTCTCCTTTGAGGTACGCTGCAAGCTCCTGGATTTTTTCTTCATTTCGCCGGTAATACGTCCATTTGCCGTGACGTTCGGATTCGAGCAATCCGACTTTTTGCAACATCGTAAGATATTGGGAGACGGTCGATTGAGATAAGTTCGCCTTCTCTTGGATATCTCCGACGCAAATGCCTCCCTTGTCCGACAAATTCGTCGCGAGATGGGCCGTCGGCTTATTGAAATGAGTCTCGGGATCCTTGAGCCAGCGTAAGATATCAAGACGTACCTCGTTCGATAATGCCTTGAATAGATCCACTTGATTTGTCATACGCTTAAACTAATCGATGATTCTCGATATGTCAATTCAAGACACTTATGGTTGAACGAATGCATGCTTGAGAAGGCGATGTGTCACTTTAGTTGCTGTATACGGCTCAAAACCGAATCGTTCATAAAAGGTACTGGCATCGTCCGTATAGAGCCAGAGCTCGGAATACGTCAAAAGTGCTTCCGGGATGATTTTCTCAAGTAGTTGCGTACCAACACGGTGGTGTCGTATTTCTGGTAAGACATAGACATGACGAATCCGACCGACGTCGTTCGTGCCGGTTTGTTTCATATACCCCCCGCACGCGATGACGTGTCCGGAAAGAGATAAAGCGACGAACAATGCCTCACCATCCTCTTGGAACGTTTCATTTCGCCGTTCGCGTAGCATCCGTTCGATGAAGGGATAGCCTTCCTGTGTACTCTTTGATAAGATTGGTAACCAGTTGAAGGCATCAAAATCGTTGACCCGTTCGATTGTCATCTCCATCTGTCATTCCTCCTTCTTCTCTCTTGGATATTCCTTTTTCGGGAGCGGGAAAAACACGAATCGAGAATCAATTCGAGCTTTTTTTAAATAGAGACTGGATTTTTAAAAGCCATTTTGCGTATAATGAGAAGTAATGGATTGAACGCAAATGAAAGGAAGTGGCCGTCACAATGAGCCTCAGCCGTTTAAGTAAAGAAGAGATTACTGATCTTTCGCTGATCGAATTCGTCAATGAAATGTTGCAAGAAGCTGGCGAACAGCCAATCACGTTCGATGACATCACGTCAGAAATCGAAAAGTACCATACGTTTACAGATGAAGAAGACAAGTTCGAGAAACTTGCTCAACTCTATACAGACATGAACATCGACGGAAACTTCGTTAACGTCGGAGCGAACCGTTGGTCACTCCGCGCTTGGTATCCGTTTGATAAGTCGGATGAGGATCTCGTCATCGAAGCGCGTCAACGTGGAGAACTTGATGAGTTTGAAGAAGAGTTCAACTATGATGCAGAAGAAGATGAGTTCGAGACGATCGAAGACGATCTCGATACATTCGCGAAGACAGCGGACTATGATTCAGCTGACGACAGCGAAGACGAGGATACGTTCAAAAAAGTCGCAGCCATCGATGATCTCGATGACGATCTCGACGAAGAAGACTTAGAAGACTTCGAAGAAGAAGAGGAAGTCTAAGCACGATCAACTACAACTGTACAGCTGCTATTTCCCTATAGAAATGGCAGTTTTTTCGTTGACGGCTGACGAACGAGCGCGAAAATTTTTCTCTGAAAAATTAGGCTTGACGAAGTTTTCCGAATGACGTAAGTTAGTCATGGGCTTCTTTAAGCAACGTGCTTATTTCAGCAAAAGTGTCTCCTATTATGGGGGCACTTTTGCTTTTTTGTTTTTACCACCTCTGTTTTGTTGAGATGTGAATTAGAGAAGGGAGCAATATTTAACATGACAAAGTATATTTTCGTAACAGGTGGCGTCGTATCGTCACTCGGTAAAGGGATCACCGCTGCATCGCTCGCTCGTCTCTTGAAAAACCGTGGCCTTAACGTCACGATCCAAAAATTTGACCCGTACATCAACATCGACCCGGGTACAATGAGCCCGTACCAACACGGGGAAGTTTTCGTCACAGATGATGGCGCAGAGACGGACCTTGACCTTGGTCACTACGAGCGCTTCATCGACATCAACTTGAGCCAGAACGCGAACGTCACGTCTGGTCGTATTTACTCGACGATCCTCAAGAAGGAACGCCGTGGAGACTACAACGGTGGAACAGTTCAAGTCATTCCGCACATCACGAACGAAATCAAAGACCGTGTCTTCCGTGCTGGAAAAGAAACGGGCGCAGACGTCGTCATCACGGAGATTGGTGGAACAGTAGGGGATATTGAGTCGCTTCCGTTCATCGAAGCCATTCGCCAAGTGAAAAACGATATCGGAAAAGAAAACGTCATGTACGTCCACTGTACGCTTGTTCCGTATCTTGCAGCAGCAGGTGAGCTCAAGACGAAACCGACACAACACAGTGTCAAAGAACTCCGTAGCTATGGTATCCAGCCAGACATCATCGTCTTACGTGCAGAGCACCCAGTCCCACAAGAGATGAAAGATAAAATCGCTCTCTTCTGTGACACACGTCCGGAAGCAGTCATCGAAGCACAAGATGCATCGACGCTCTACGAAGTACCGCTCAACTTGCAACGTCAAGGCATGGACCAACTCGTCTGTGACTACTTCAAGTTCGACACACCAGTTGCTGACATGACGGCTTGGAAACAACTCGTCCACACAGTGACGCACCTCGAGAAGACGACGAAGATCGCACTCGTCGGGAAATACGTCGAATTGCGTGATGCGTACATCTCAGTTGCAGAAGCACTGAAACACGCTGGATTCGCCTTCAACAGTGATATCGAAATCGACTGGATCAACGCAGAAGACGTGACGCGCGAAAACGTCAACGAATTGCTCGGTTCAGCAGACGGAATCCTCGTTCCTGGTGGATTTGGAGAACGCGGAATCGAAGGGAAAATCGAAGCGACACGTTTTGCACGTGAAAACAACGTACCGTTCTTCGGTATCTGTCTCGGTATGCAACTCGCGACAGTTGAATTCGCACGTAACGTACTCAATCTTGAAGGCGCACACTCAGCGGAAATCGACCCAGCGACACCATACCCAATCATTGACTTGTTGCCAGAACAAAAAGACATCGAGGATCTCGGTGGTACACTCCGTCTCGGACTTTACCCATGTAAACTCGAAGATGGAACGAAAGCACGTGCCGCGTATTCAAGCGAGCTCGTCTACGAACGTCACCGTCACCGTTATGAGTTCGGTAACGAATTCCGTGAGCAGTTCGAAGCGAACGGCATGGTCTTCTCAGGTACGAGCCCAGACGGTCGTCTCGTTGAGATCATCGAGATTCCAGAACACAAATGGTTCGTCGCGTGTCAGTTCCACCCAGAATTGATCTCGCGTCCCGAACGTCCACAAGCACTCTTCCATGACTTCATCCAAGCTTCACTTGGTGAATGCAAAGAAAGATAATCAAAGACGCGGTAACCTTCAGCATCTTGAAGTTTACCGCGTCTTTTTTGATTAGTTATATTCAGAACTACATATTATAGAAGAAAAGTGTTAATCCCACTCTTCCGTCATCTCTTGTAGTTGCGTCAAGATATGTGTCAAGAGGAACGCGCAAAGGGCAAGACTCGGCAGTCCGTGACGTGAACCGTCCTCTGCCGGAAGCAATCCTTTATTAAACTTCAATGCGAGCGGTGCAATCGAACGCTCGAGCGTTTCTGTCACGTCACTGAGTGTGACGATCGCATAAGGCGTATGCCATGCGTCATAGCGGGCAAGAGAAGCGAGAAGGTCGGAGCGTTCCGTATCTGGCGTAAAGATTAAGATGCGATCGACAGCGTGCAGTGTCTTTCGATCCTTGATTTTCGTAACCCGTTTCATCTGATCCGGACCTTCTGAGAGCATTGGATAGAGTCCTTCACATTCACCGTAAGCGTCGACGTAGACCGTGCCTTCTCCGACGAGCGCCTGTGCGAGCAGACGGACGACATCGAATAGTTCGTCTTCCTGTTTTGCGAGCGTTTGCAATTTTCCGTTGAATTGTGTAGCTAAGATTTTCATCATTTTTCTTCATCCTTTCTGTATTTCTCTCAAGGACAGTATAAAGCAAGTTTTGCTTTAGTGTAGAATGGAAATAACTAGAGGGGGAGTGGCAGAGATGAAAGGCAGATTGTTGATCGTCGAGGATGAGCCGGGAATCCGGAACTTACTTGCACAATTGTTCCGGACAGAAGGGTATGAAACGGACGTCGCCGTCGATGGAGAGGAAGCGATCGTCTATTTACAAGAAGCGGCATATGATTTGCTGTTGATGGATGTCAACATGCCGGGGCGGACCGGGATCGAGGTTTTACGTCATCAGGACCGGATCGGACGACGTGTCCGGACGATTTTAATGACGGCACTCGGTGAAAAAGAAGCGATGGAAGAAGCGAAACGATTAGGGGTCGTCGCCTTCTTCGGGAAGCCATTTGACATCTTCGAATTAAAAAAAGAAGTGACTGTGCAAATTTCTCACGATGTAAGCGGTTAATCCTTCACGTCGCCGTCACAAACCAAAAAACCAAGCGAAATGCTGTACGTTCCGATGAATCAGTATGTTATAATCAGTCTGAAATTGCACGAGTTCGTGTAAGCAGCGATCAAAACAGAGGAGGATGTCATTATGCCATTAGTATCTATGACAGACATGTTAAACAAAGCTCTCGAAGGTAAGTATGCAGTAGGTCAATTCAACATCAACAACCTCGAGTGGACACAAGCGATTCTCGGTGCGGCTCAAGAAGAGCAGTCACCAGTTATCCTTGGAGTATCTGAAGGTGCAGCACGCCACATGGGCGGATTCTACACTGTCGTGAAAATGGTTGAAGGTCTCGTACACGACATGAAAGTAACAGTTCCAGTCGCAATCCACCTCGACCACGGTTCGAGCGTTGAAAAATGTAAAGAAGCGATCGACGCTGGATTTACATCTGTCATGATCGATGATTCGCACAGCCCGATCGACACAAACATCGAAACAACTAAAGCAGTCGTTGAATACGCTCACGCTAAAGGCGTTTCAGTTGAAGCGGAAGTTGGTACAGTTGGTGGACAAGAAGACGACGTCATCGGTGATGTCATGTACGCGAAACTTGACGAGTGTGTACGCATTGTTAAAGAAACTGGAATCGACACGCTTGCTCCTGCACTCGGTTCTGTTCACGGACCATACAAAGGTGAACCAAACCTCGGATTCAAAGAGATGGAAGAAATCCGTGACGCTACAAACCTCCCACTCGTTCTTCACGGTGGAACTGGAATTCCGACACACGATATCGAAAAAGCGATCTCACTCGGAACTTCAAAAATCAACGTTAACACAGAGAACCAAATCTCATTCGCGAAAGTCGTTCGTGAAGTGTTGGCTGAGAAACCAGAAGCATATGACCCACGCGTATTCATCGCACCAGGTCGTGAAGCAATCAAACAAACTGTCATCGGTAAGATGCGTGAGTTCGGTTCAAGCAACAAAGCTTAATCGACTCCTCTTTAAAGTGCGGTAGACTTCGGTCTACCGTGCTTTTTTCATATCATATGAACGTGTATTCGATGGAAAACAGTAGGACTTCTCGTGAAAAAAACCTATAATAGAGTCGTAAGCGATTTCAAGGGATGAAAGGGGAACGAGAAAGATGAGATTTTTCATTGACACAGCAAACGTAGAGGACATCAAGAAAGCACATAAAATGGGGATTTTAGATGGTGTCACGACGAATCCATCGCTCGTCGCTAAGGAGGGCGTCGATTTCCATACAAGACTTCGTGAAATCTGTGAAATCGTCGGAGATGTCTCTGTCAGCGCTGAAGTCATCGCGCTTGATGCAGAAGGAATGATTCGCGAAGGGAAGGAACTTGCCCAGATCGCACCGAACATTACGGTTAAGGTTCCAATGACTCCGGCCGGACTCGAAGCGGTCGCAGCACTTTCAAAAGAGAAGATCACGACGAACGTCACATTGATCTTCAATCCGAACCAAGCATTACTCGCAGCCCGTGCTGGTGCGACATACGTATCACCATTCCTCGGTCGTCTAGATGACATCGGTCAAGATGGAATGGGCCTCGTCGAGACGATTGCTCAAATTTTCGTCGTACATGATATTCCGACACAAATCATTGCGGCATCGGTCCGGAACCCGGTTCACGTGACGAACGCTGCTCTTGCGGGCGCAGACATCGCGACGATTCCATTCTCGGTCATCGAGTCACTCACACACCACCCACTCACGACGCAAGGAATTGAAAAGTTCCTCGCGGACTGGGAAAAAACGCAGCAATAATCGTAGCGAAGAGAAAGGTTGATGGAACGTGGACATTTTGCATATCGTAGGGCAACAACGCCTAGAAGGAACCGTATCAATCAGTGGTTCGAAGCAAAGCGCCATTCCGTGTCTTGCTGCAGCTCTACTGACGGATCAGATGGTCGTTCTAGAAGGCGTGCCGGAAATTGGCGACGTCGCGACAATGATCGAGATTTTGGAGACGCTCGGCACGGTCGTGACACGTCAAGGCGATATGGTGACGATTGATCCAAGTCGGGTTGAATCGATGCCGTTAACTGGTGCGGAGACGCGCAAGTTACGCGGATCGATCTACCTTATGAGCGTTCTGGCGGCCAGATTCAAACAAGGAGTCGTCGGTCTGCCTGGGGGTTATGCCATCGGACCACGACCGATTGATTTACACATCAAAGCACTGGAGCGTCTCGGTGTTTCCGTACGTAACGAGCAGGGCGTCCATTACATGCGCGTCAACCGTCTCGTCGGAAACCGAATCTATCTCGATCTTCCGTCATTCGGAGCGACGATCAGTGCTTTACTCGTCGCGGTCTTCGCTGAAGGAACGACTGTCATCGAAAACGCTGCCTATGATCCAGAAGTCATCGACGTCAGTACGATGCTGACGAACATGGGGGCAAGTGTCAAAGGGGCAGGAACGGATGAGATTCGAATCAAAGGCGTCTCACGCCTGAGTGGTTGCCGGCATACCTTGATTCCAGACCGGATGGAAGCAGGAACGTTTTTGACGATGGGCGCGGCACTTGGGCGCGTCACCGTCGATAACGTCATTCCGCTTCATCTCGAGAGCGTTATCCAAAAACTCGAGCGGTATGGTGCGTTGATCGAAGTGACAGATGATTCCGTCACGGCGACATTTCATGAGGCGAAGCCGGTCGATATTCGTGTCTTCCACTACGGTGGATTTCCAAGCGATCTACAACCTGTCATCTCGGCAGCGTTGTTGCAAGCGAAAGGAGCGAGTATCGTTGTCGATAAGTTGTACCCGCAACGTTTCCGACATGTACAGGAGTTGCGGCGCTTAAACGCCCGAATCACGCATGAAGACGCTTCGATCATCATTCGTGGTGGCGAATCCTTACTTGGTACGGAAATCGAGGCACCAGATCCACGCGGTGGCGCAGCACTTGTCTTGGCGGGACTTCTCGCTTCAGGGGAGACGACATTGCACCACGCAGAAGTGCTTGACCAGAGTTACGAACGATTTGATCAGAAGTTGAAGGAACTAGGCGCCCTCGTATGGCGTGAAACGATTTGACCGATTTGTAACAAGGGAGAGGGGACATACACATGGAGAGAAGTCTATCAATGGAACTTGTACGCGTCACGGAGGCGGCAGCACTTGCCTCTGCACGCTGGATGGGAAAAGGATTGAAGAATGAAGCGGATGATGCGGCAACAAGCGCGATGCGTGATGTCTTCGATACGATTCCGATGAAAGGAACCGTCGTCATCGGGGAAGGCGAGATGGATGAAGCACCGATGCTTTACATTGGAGAAAAGCTAGGAAATGGGTATGGACCACGACTTGACGTCGCTGTCGATCCGCTCGAAGGAACGAATATCGTCGCAAAAGGAACATGGGGCGCACTTGCTGTCCTCGCTGTTGCGGATGCGGGAGATTTACTCCATGCACCGGACATGTACATGGATAAGATTGCAGTTGGTCCAGAAGCAGCAGGACACATCAGTCTGGATGCGACGATTGAAGAAAACATCGCAGCCGTCGCAAAGGCGAAGAACAAGGAAATCGAAGACGTCGTCGTCTCGATCCTTGATCGCGAACGTCATGAAGAAATCATTCAACGGATTCGGGCAACAGGGGCACGGATTCGCTTGATTGGTGACGGTGACGTTGCTGGTGCGATCAATACGGCGTTCCCGCATACAGGGATTGATATCTTGCTCGGTTCAGGTGGCGCACCGGAAGGCGTTCTTGCTGCCGTTGCCTTGAAGTGTCTCGGTGGAGAGCTCCAAGGGCGCTTGTTACCAGCAGACGATGCCGAGATCGAACGTTGTAAGAAGATGGGCATCGAAGATCCATCGAAGATTCTCATGATGGACGATCTCGTCGCAGGAGACGACTGTATCTTTGCTGCGACAGGGGTCACGGACAGTGAGTTGATGAAAGGTGTCCAGTTCACGGCACAAGGCGGTCAGACACACTCTGTCGTCATGCGTGCGAAATCCGGAACGGTTCGCTTCGTTGAAGGCATTCACTCGTTTAAGAAAAAACCGAAGCTTGTCATTAAGTAAAAGAGACGGACTCATACGTGAGGACTTGATCGATAAAAAAGAGTTGGTGTTTCGGATAATTTCCGAAACACCAACTCTTTTTGCTATGTTTCTAGGAATCAAGACGTTCATCCTCAATTCCTAGAGGAAAAGGAAATGTGCTAACGTTTTCCGCTTCGTTAAATCGTATGGGAAGATTGCAGTACCTCCAAATCGCTCGACATGAAATTTCGTTTTGAAGAGCATTGCCTCACGTTTGACGAGCAAGATGTGATCTCCTGATCGTGCAGATAAGCGAATTCACGACCAAGACCTCTTGAAGCACCTGTGATGAAGACATGCATCCTATTTCCTTCTTATGAATTGAATGAGATGAAAAAAAGCGATCGAGCCAATGCTCAACCGCTTTGAGATGATGAATTAAAGGTAAGATCCTGCGCCGACAAGGCGTGAACCCCAGTACCCTGATTTGAAGCTTGAGTATTTAACGCCACCTGTTTCTGAGTTAACCATGCTTGACTTACTTGTTGCGATCCCGACGTGTTGAATGCCGCTACCGTGTGAGAAGAAGACAAGATCTCCTGGTTGTACGCTTGAAACACTGACTTTCTTAGAAGAAGAATATTGTGAAGAAGACGTACGTGGCAATGTTTTACCAGCCGCTTTCTTGTAAACGTAGCTTGTGAAACCAGAGCAGTCGAATCCACGAGTCGTTGTTCCGCCCCATACGTATGGTGTACCTTTATGTTTTGCTGCTTCGTTCAGGATTTTTGTCCGTTTAGAAGATGTGCTTGTTGATTTTTTAGCGCTTGAAGATGATTTGTATGTCTTTGTGTATTGTGAGAAGACATAACGTGTTTTACCGCCGTATGAGATTTTTGTCCAGCTGCCTGATTTGCCTTTGTATGTAAAGACTTGACCAGCGTTGACTTTCCCGACGATGCTTGCTTTCGTAGAAGGAGCTGTCCGAACACGAAGACCGTTGTCCGTGATCTTGACTTTCGTGACTGTTGCTGCTTCAACTTTACCTGTACCCACTGATGTAAAACCTGAAACCACTAAGGCTGCTGTCGCGATCGATGCTAGAAAACGTTTCATGTTAAGAATTCCTCCGTTTTAATGTAGTGTGTTGCGTCCGTAAGTTATATGATGAAATCATTAAGTGTGTGATTAAGCAGTGAACCTTACAACTGTGTAAGAATTTTGTCTGCAGGAATATCTTAGCATGTGCGCCCTTAAAAACGTTTTTTCAGTTAGAAGACAAAATAGATGCTTTTGTAACATAACTGAAATAATATCCTTGAATATTACAAAGTAAGAAACGCAAAGGATTGTTGACGACGAATTTAAAAAAATATGATACCTTTAGTTCACGAAAGAAATTACATACCTCCTGATGTATGTATGGAAGTATGCTGAATGCAGTTGAATTTATAAAGAATAGGTGAAAAACATGCCAACAACTGATAAAAAAGATAAACCTGAACGTTCCTATACTTTGGCTCAATTGAGCCAGCTGACATTAAAAGAATTATATGAAATCGCAAAGACGAAGAATGTCCCGCAATATCGGGAAGCCCGTAAGCGTGAGTTGATGTTCAAGATTCTAAAAGCACAGGCGGAATCAACAGGTCTTTATTTCCTCGAAGGGGTACTTGAAGTCATCCCTGGTAATCCACAAATGCAAAACGATGGTGGCTTCGGCTTCCTTCGCCCTATCAATTATTCCCAATCCTCTGAAGATATCTATATCGCCGCTTCTCAAATCCGACGCTTCAATCTACGTAATGGTGATGTCGTCACAGGTAAAGTACGCCCACCGAAGGAAAACGAACGTTTCCAAGGGTTACTTAGTGTGGAAGCCGTCAACGGCGAAGCACCGGATACAGCGCGTAACCGTTTGTTCTTCCCGGCGCTGACACCGATCTATCCGGATCGTTTAATGCGTCTTGAGACAGAGCCACGTCATTTATCGGTTCGTGTCATGGATATGATTGCACCAGTTGGGTTTGGACAACGCGGTTTGATCGTCGCACCACCAAAAGCAGGGAAGACGTCACTCCTCAAAGAAATCGCGAACTCGATTCAAGAGAATCATCCGGATGTCGAGCTGATCATTCTATTGATCGATGAGCGACCAGAGGAAGTAACTGACATCGAGCGTTCGGTTCCGGGAGCAGACGTCGTCAGTTCAACGTTCGACGAAACACCGGACAACCATGTGCGGATTTCTGAACTTGTCCTTGAACGGGCGATGCGACTTGTCGAACATAAAAAAGATGTCGTCATCTTGATGGATTCGATCACGCGTTTGACTCGTGCGTATAACTTAACAGTGCCGCAAAGCGGACGGACGCTTTCAGGGGGGATTGACCCAGCAGCGTTCCACAAACCAAAACGGTTCTTTGGTGCGGCGCGAAACATCGAACATGGTGGCAGTTTGACGATTCTTGCGACGGCACTCGTCGAGACGGGATCCCGCATGGATGACGTCATCTATGAGGAATTCAAAGGAACAGGAAACATGGAGCTACATCTCGATCGTAAGCTGTCGGAACGCCGAATCTTCCCGGCAATCGACATTCGCAAATCAGGTACGCGGAAGGAAGAACTCTTGCTTCCGAAAGAGCAACTCGATGCGCTCTGGACGATTCGTCGGACGATGAACGAGTCGAACGAGTTCGTCGATACGTTCCTGCGTAAGATTCGCGACACGAAAAATAATGAAGAATTTTTTGCTGAACTTGAGAAAGAAAAGAAGAAGACGGTTCGACGTGCACCTGCTAAACCGCGTACCGTCAAGAAGGAAACGACGACGGAAAAATAACTATTGCGACGCGTAAAAAAATCGTTTAGTATAGGAAGGTAACTTACTCTGGCTCAGCAAATGGACCAGGGCGGAAGGAGAGAAATCAACCATGAAACAAGGAATTCACCCTAACTACAACAAAGTAGTATTTATGGATTCAACGACTGAGTACAAATTCTTAAGCGGTTCTACTCGTTCTTCGAACGAAACGATCACTTGGGAAGATGGTAACGAGTACCCACTCATCCGTGTGGATGTGTCTTCAGACTCGCACCCATTCTACACAGGTCGTCAAAAGTTCAACGCGGCAGATGGTCGTGTCGATCGCTTCAACAAAAAATACGGCCGCAAGTAATTACTTGCCGGTTCTTAAAAAACAGCCTGCCTCCATTACGGAAGCAGGCTGTTTTTGTATAGGCTGAATTGCGAACGGTACGTAAGGTACGTCTTTAAGACGAACGAGAAAGCAATCCCGCCGACGATCCCGATCAAGTACGGCATAGCATCTGGATGTGCCAAGATGTAGTCGACGACTTTATGGAACGAGATATGACGACCAACAAAGTAGCCGGCGCCCAAGAACACACTGACCCAAATCAAAGCACCTGTATACGCGTAACTCGCAAAAATGCGAAACGGCATTTTTGAAACACCTGCAAAAAAGGCAGAGAGTTGGCGAAGACCAGGTATGTAGTAACCGATGATCAAGACCGATTTGCCGTAACGACGAAATCCGGCTTCAGCGGAGAGAATGTGTTTTTCTGAGATGCGCATCTTTGGTCCGACGCGATGCAACAGGGGCATGCCGAGTTTTAAGCCCAGCACGTAGCTAATCGTCATTCCAATGCAACTGCCAGCGTAAGCGGCAAGAATCGTACCGAACAGCGGTAGATTGCCTTGATGCATCCAAAAACCGGACAGGACGAGCAAGGTCTCATCAGGAACCGGCAATCCCACGATACCACCTGCGAGAAGGACGGAAAGACCAAGGGCGCCATATTGGTGCAGAATGTCATGTAAGAGATGATGAATCGGGGACACCTTCTTTCGCGAGAATCTTCTTCTTTAGTGTACAGGAAATGGATGAAGGTTGGAATGAAAGGACAAAAATTCTAGGTAAAGAAAAAATGAATTTTGATTTCCGGAAGTCAACCCTTTTTCTCAATACCGTTTCGAGCTATACTCGTTAAAGTGACTATTTTTAGAGGACGGTGTCGGACGATGATGCATGTAATAAATCAGTACGGCTGGATCGAAGTAATTTGTGGCAGTATGTTTTCCGGGAAATCGGAAGAGTTGATTCGTCGTGTCAGACGGGCACAGTACGGCAAACTGCCCGTTCAAGTATTCAAGCCGGCAATCGATGACCGGTACCATGAAGAGCATGTCGTCTCTCACATCGGAAATTCCGTCGTGGCGATTCCAATGGCGACGAGTCGTGATCTCTATGCAGCAGTAGCGGAAGAAACACAAATTGTCGGAATTGATGAAGTTCAATTCTTTGATGATGAGATCGTTCAAGTCATCGAAGCACTTGCGCAAGACGGAAAACGCGTCATTTGTGCAGGACTCGATCAGGATTTCCGGGCAGAGCCATTTGGCAAGATGCCGGAATTACTGGCGCGCGCAGAATTTGTGACGAAACTTCAGGCGATCTGTCTCTCATGTGGCGATCCGGCTTCCCGGACACAACGTTTGATTGATGGAAAACCAGCGAACTATGATGATCCGATCATTTTAGTCGGCGCTTCAGAATCGTATGAGCCACGGTGCCGCCACTGCCATGAAGTGCCAGGAAAGCCGAAGCCGCTCCAAACGATGCAGCACCAAAAAGGATAAACAAAAAAGACGAACCGATGATGGTCGTCCTTTGATGTAACAGCTGTTCGCTTCTAAGTGAAGACGAATAGCTGTTTTTTTATTATCCCGTTTCCTGTGAGAAACGACTCGAGCGTTCGATGAAACGAATCGTCTCACGCACGATCAAATCCTGATCATGATCGAGGGTCGCGACGTGGTACGAGTTGAGGAGACAGTAGATTCGTTTATCATTCGTCCCGATATGCTGATGCAGATAATCCGAGCTCGACGGCGGAACGACGTGATCGGTTGCCGAGTAAAGAATCAATGTCGGTAGAAGGATCGATCCAAGGCGTCCTTTCGTCTCATCCATCAAGCGGACGAGTTCGAATGCACAACGACTCGGAACGAGGTCATAGATGATTTCGAAAGCAGACCGTTTGATATCCGGTGCCCCTTCTGGTAAGTACTGTGGACCATCTTCAAACGACAATGCTTCATAAGACGGAACGGAGAGAGCGGCATTGATCGTAATGATGCCTGAAAATGGAATCCCGTCAGCGGCGAGCGATAGTGCGAGCGTCGCGCCCATCGATTGACCGATGACGAAGACTTGATCGCATGTTTCTTGTAAACATGCATAGCCGTCTTGCAGGCTCTGCTTCCAACATCGAGCAGTCGATTGTTCGAACTCACGGACGTTCGTCCCGTGACCACGCAAACGTGGAGCATAGACAGTGAATCCTTTAGCAGCAAATGCCTCACCGACGTCCCGAACACTTTGCGGGGTCGCATTAAAACCATGACAGATTAAAATGCCAATCGGTCCACCTTGAAGATAAAATGCTTCAGCACCAGTCAATACAGGATAGTTCATCATTACTATTTTTCCTCCATTCGTGAAAAAAACTCGTCAACGTCACTGCTTGGACGCCCACGAGTTTTTCACCGTATCATCCAAAGCCGCGCTTTGCTGGTCGGAGCACCTTACAGATTGCAGGTTGCCGTGAAGTCATAGAGCCAGGTCTCTCGTTCACTCTTGATAAATATCATATTGGAATTGTCGGATTAATCATTGAAACGATGGTAGCACGACCGAAAATGCCTTGTCAAATCGTTCTGGACGAATCGTGATTTGTTCTTTCAGCTAACTCATAACTTATGACTCAATCGATATGCGACAAATGGATTATTTTTGCAAAGTTGGTTGACTTTTAAAGGTTCGACCCGTAATGTAAAAATTAGTTTTACGACATAAGCAACAACGCAACAACACACATACGAATTTCATACCGCAATACTTATCCAGAGAGGTGGAGGGACTGGCCCTACGAAACCTCGGCAACAGACTCATTATGAGCACTGTGCCAATTCCATCAGACAGATGTCTGAGAGATGAGTGGAGTGGATTCTGCCACTGTGCGGATCCAGGTCTCTTCTTGTTTCTCAAGAAGGGACCTTTTTTGTTGAATGAAGGGGGAAAACGGAATGATTGCATTTCATCAAGTCAAAAAAACGTACGTCACGAAGGATCAGACGATCGCAGCACTCGACGGTGTCGACCTGACGATCGAGAAAGGCGAAATCTTCGGTGTCATCGGCTTTAGCGGTGCCGGGAAAAGTTCATTGCTCCGCTGCGTCAACCTGTTAGAACGACCGACGTCAGGAACAGTGACGGTCGACGGGGAAGATTTAACACAACTATCACCAAAAAAATTACGCCAAGCGAAACAGCGGATCGGGATGATCTTTCAACACTTCAATCTATTGAATGCAAACACGGTCTTTACGAACGTTGCGAAACCACTCGTTCTCGCAGGTGTCAAGAAAGACGAGATTCGTCGCCGGGTGACGGAATTACTCGAATTCGTCGATCTTGCGGACAAGGCGGATCATTACCCGGATCAATTATCCGGCGGACAAAAGCAACGTGTCGGCATCGCCCGGGCACTAGCGACGCAACCATCCGTGCTCTTATGTGACGAAGCGACGTCAGCACTCGATCCTCAGACGACACATCATATTCTCCAGTTATTAAAACGCATCAATGCGGAATACGGGATCACCATTCTCTTGATCACCCATGAGATGGGCGTCATCCGGGAGATTTGTGACCGGGTCGCCGTCATCGAAGCCGGGAAGCTGATCGAGTCAGGAACAGTCTTTGATGTCTTTTCGAATCCGCAGACCGAGACAGCGAAAAACTTCGTCCGCTCCGTCATGCATGATGAAATTCCGGCATCAATTCGTCAGTTGATCGAGTCACGGAATGCGCATCCGATCTATAAGATTCATTTTCTCGGACATCACACCGGACAACCACTCTTATCGCAAGTCGCAAAACGCTTCGACGTCGATGTCAACATCCTGCACGGTAGCATCACGGAGTTACAGGAAACACCGTTCGGTACATTACTTGTTGAACTGATCGGTGAAACAATCGAAGTAAAACGGGCCTTACAGTACATCGATCAGGCACAGGTGACCGTCGAGGAGGTGCTTGCTGATGCTAGTTAACTACAGTGATATCTGGACAGCATTTTTGCAGACGATGACGATGGTGTCAGTGTCGTTATTATTTTCGACTTTGATCGGTTTACCACTCGGCATCCTGCTCGTCGTCACCCGAAAAGGGGCATTGCTCGAGAACGTCCCGCTGTTCACATTCTTCAACAGTATCGTCAATATCTTCCGTTCAATTCCGTTCATCATCTTACTTGTTGCGATCATCCCGTTGACACGGTTGATCGTCCAGACGTCGATCGGAACAGAAGCCGCCATCGTTCCACTCGTCTTTTATGCCGCCCCGTATATGGCACGGCTGATCGAGAGTTCCTTACTTGAAGTCGACAAAGGTGTCCTTGAGGCAGCAGAAGCGATGGGGGCGACGCCATTCCAAACGATTTTCCGCTTCCTTCTGCCGGAAGCACTCGGTTCACTAATCCTTAATTTAACGATTGCAACAGTCGGCTTGATCGGGGCGTCGGCGATGGCAGGCGCCATCGGTGGTGGTGGACTGGGTGACTTAGCAATTACGTACGGTTATCAACGGTTCGACACGAAAGTCATGATCATCACGGTCGGGATTCTCGTTATCTTAGTCCAAGGCTTACAGACGACAGGCAACATCGTCGCACGAAAAATCAGAAGACATTAATCAAGGGAGCGATTCAGCCATGAAAAAAGCAGTAGCGATTGGAGCAACATTAACGACGATTTTATTTGCCGGGTGCTCAGCATCAGGAGAAGAAGAAAAGACGATCAAGCTCGGGGTCAGCGGTTCAGATACTCAAGTGTGGGATTACGTCGCGAAAAAAGCGGAAAAGGAGGGCATCAAAATCGAACTCGTCAAGTTCTCCGATTATGTCCAGCCGAACATGGCACTGGCTGAGGGTGAGATCGACGCCAATGCCTTCCAGACGATTTCCTACTTCAACGCCTTCAAGAAGGAACATAAGTTGAAGCTGTCGCCGATTGCGACGACCGTCATTGCACCGATGGGCATTTACTCAGATAAATATAAGGACGTCAAAGATATTCCAGTCGGTGGCAAAATCGCTGTTCCGAACGAAGCGACGAACATGGGACGTGCCTTCTTGTTACTACAAGAAGCAGGTTTGATCAAATTACCGGACGACTTCGACGGCAATGGATCGGTCGATAAGATCGTTGAAAATCCGAAGAAACTGAAAATCGTTCCGATCGTCGCGGGACAAACGCCACGCGTCTTACCGGACGTCGCTGCATCGATCATCAATAACGGTATTGCTGTTGACGCAGGACTAAATCCGATCAAAGACTCGATCGTCCATGAGAACGAGACAGCAAAACCATACATCAACATCATCGCGACACGGACGGAAGACAAGAACAAAAAAGAACTGAAAAAGATCGCGTCGCTTTACCAACAAAAAGATGTCGCGGCTTTCATCAAAAAAGAATATAAAGGTAGCTCGATCCCGACGTTCGTTCCACTAAGCGACATCGGCGAATAAATTCTAAAGGAGAGTGGATAGCATGACGACACCAGTACGCACGACATGGGTAGAGACGATTGAGCAGGACATCGAACAAAAACGGGAATCGTATCTTGAGACGAGCCACCGGATTCATGCGACGCCGGAAATCGGTAACGAGGAATTCTTTGCTTCGCGACTACATGCAGAGCGTTTGACGGCAGAAGGCTTTACAGTAGAACTCGGCGTCGCAGGGCACGAGACCGCATTCTTCGCGAAGAAGTCAAGCGACCGACCTGGCGCGACAATTGCCTTTCTCGCTGAGTACGATGCGTTGCCGGGCATCGGACACGCATGCGGTCATAATATCATCGGAACGACGAGTGTCGCAGCGGCGATTGCGCTCAGCAAAGTGCTTGATGAAGTCGGTGGGAGTGTCGTCGTGCTTGGAACGCCAGCCGAAGAAGGTGGGCCGAACGGAAGTGCGAAAGGCAGTTTCGTCAAACACCAGTTGCTTGAAGGAATCGATGCGGCCTTGATGGTCCATCCGTCCGGACAAACGCGGATCACGGGATCCTCTCTTGCGGTCGATCCGCTCGATTTTGCCTTTACGGGTCGTCCCGCGCACGCAGCGGCGACACCGGAAGAAGGTATCAACGCTCTCGACGCTGTCATTCAGCTCTTCAATGGGATCAACGCCTTACGTCAGCAGTTACCGGATGATGTCCGGATCCACGGGATCATCACGCATGGTGGCGATGCGCCGAATATCATTCCGGAATACGCAAAAGCACGTTTCTTCATTCGGGCGACGACACGGGAACGGCTGAATGCCGTCACGGAGAAAGTCAAAGCGGTCGCGCAAGGTGCGGCACTTGCGACCGGGGCGACGCTTGACGTCATCGCTTTCCAAAATGAAGTCGACAATCTCGTCTTCAACCGGACGTTTGATCGTCTCTTCCAAGAAGAAGCAGAGGCGCTTGGGCAAATCGTGCACCTCGACGAACGACCGGGTCTTGGATCGACGGACGCGGGTAACATCAGTCAAGTCATCCCGACAATCCATCCGTATATCAAGATTGGTCCGGACGATCTCGTCGCCCATACAGAAGCATTCAAAGAAGCAGCCCGTTCGGAAGCGGGGGATGAAGCGTTGATCGCAGGCGCTAAAATCCTCGCACGGACAGCGCTTCGCGTCCTCGCTGATGAACGGACACGCGGAGCGATTGCCCAAGAATTCCACGACCGGAAGAACGGGTATTTGTAACCGGAACACAATGACTGGACGCACTGATATCAGGTGCTCCAGTCATTTTTAGTATCCAATAGATCACGAATTGGGGAGGGGTAACAGAAGTGGAACGAAATCATAAAAGAGCCAATACCGAAACATTTGCGCTTTGTTTTCTTGAAAAAGATATGCTAGGCTAAAGTTGTATAACTCAATAATCCAGTTCTTCGGGGTAGGGTGAAAATCCCAACCGGCGGTGATGCGATCGATCGATCGACGAGCCCGCGACCCGTGATGTACGCATCATGGCTGACTTGGTGAGATTCCAGGGCCGACGGTAAAGTCCGGATGGGAGAAGAACGAAACGACGCGATTCAAGCTGTTTTCTGAAAAAATGTTTTCAGGAGATGGTCTCTTTCTGCATGCGAAAAAGCAGAAGGCGAACCGTGTATTTCGTGAACCCTTCTATACAGACGCCCCTTTTTCAAGGGGCGTCTTTTTTATTTGAAAGGAGCGAACGCGATGTCACAGATGATGAGTTATGCCATGCAATTAGCACATATGTTAAACGGACAAACAAGTCCGAATCCAAGTGTCGGCTGTGTCATCGTCAAACAAGGACGCATCATCGGTTTTGGTGCGCACCGGTTTGCCGGTGGTCCGCACGCAGAAGTCGAAGCCTTGCGAATGGCAGGAGAGGCCGCCCGTGGTGCTGATCTCTACGTGACGCTTGAGCCATGCAACCATCATGGTAAGACACCACCATGTACGGAAGCGATTCTACAAGCCGGGATCAAACGGGTTTTCGTCGCAACGGAAGACAAACATGCGATTGTCGCTGGTTCAGGGATCAAACGGCTTCAAGACGCGGGAATCGAAGTCGAAGTCGGCTTGTTACGGCATGAAGCGGAAGTCCTCTACGAGACATTTTGGAAAACGATCGAACGGAAACGTCCGACCGTGACCGTCAAAATCGCTCAGACGATGAACGGGATCGCGGCAACGGGGGAACAGCGCTGGATCACGTCAGAAGAAGCACGCGCGAATGGTCGCGCCCTGCGTGGTCGCCATGATGCGATCCTCGTCGGAAGTGAAACGGTGCTCGTCGATGATCCAGCACTGACTTTACGCGCAGTGTCAGGCATCGAGCCGATTCGAGTAATCGTCGATCGCCGTGGTCGGGTGCCAGAGACCGCGCAAGTCTTTTGCGATGGAAAAAATCCAACGTACTGGCTGACGAGTGTTCCTCGGATAAGTCATGATCAAGTGACGGTGCTCGTCGGTGAATATGAGACGCCGGAAGCGATTCTTAAACGCTTATACGAACAAGACATCCGCAGCGTTTTGATTGAAGGTGGACCGACGATTCAAGCCACATTCTTTGAAGCAGATCTCGTCGACCAGATTGAAGTCTACCAAGCCCCGTCGATTTTTGAAGGGACTGCCTGGAACGGACGACATGATATCGAAGAACGTTTTCAAATCGATCAGATTGAAACGGTCGGACCGGATCTCCATCTGACGTACATCCGAAAGGAGGAGACGATATGTTCACCGGATTGATTGAGGAAGTCGGGACCTTAAAACGAAAGATTCCGCGACCGAATGGATTAGCACTTGAAATTGAAGCGCACCGGGTGCTCGAAGGAACGAAGATTGGTGACAGCATCGCCGTCGACGGGATTTGTTTGACGGTCACGTCAATGAGCCCAACCGGTTTTACGGCGGATGCTGTCCATGACACGATTCGTTCGACAGCACTCGGCACGTACCGGGTCGGAAACCCGTTGCAACTCGAACGGGCGATGCCGGCAGACGGTCGGTTCGGTGGACATTTCGTCAGTGGGCACATCGACGGGACGGCACGACTAATCAGTCGGCGACCGGACGGAGAAGCGATGGTGTATACGTTTGATGTCGGATCGTGGCAAAAGTATTGCATTCCAAAAGGATCAATCGCGATCAACGGCACAAGCCTGACCTTGCAACGCGTCACCTCGGAAACGATCTCGATTTCATTGATTCCGCATTCCCGTCAAGTGACGACGTTTGATCGATTGGCAAGCGGCGCAGTCGTCAATATCGAGTGTGACATGATGGCGAAACATCTCTATCATTTCACGCAACATGAGAAACAGACGGACTGGGTAGCATTCTTAGGAGGCGACATGTAATGAACGGATTCGACTTGATTGAAGACGCGATAGAAGATTTGAAGAACGGACGACCGATCATCGTCTGTGATGACGAGGATCGTGAGAATGAGGGCGATCTCGTCATGCTCGCAGAACACGCGACACCAGAAAACATCAACTTCATGATTACGTATGGAAAAGGACTCGTCTGTGTTCCGGTTGGTCCATATGTGGCAGAGCGATTACATCTCTCGCCGATGACGGACAATAATACGGACCCGCACGGTACGGCATTCACGCTCAGCATTGATCATGAAGAAGCGAAGACCGGCATCAGTGCCGAAGAGCGTTCGCTAACGATCCAGCGGATGCTGACGGATGGACCGGAGCGCTTCAAACGACCGGGTCACATCTTCCCGTTGATCGCAAAAGAGGGCGGTGTTCGGGAACGACGCGGACATACGGAAGCAGGTGTTGACCTTGCCCGTCTTGCCGGTAGCGATGAGATTGCCGTCATTTGTGAAATCATCAAGGAAGATGGCACGATGGCACGGGTGGATGATTTGCTTCTCTATAAGGAAGAACACGACTTAAAACTGATCACGATCGAGGCACTCGTCGCGTATCTCGAGCGTCCATTGACGCGGGAAGCGGAAGTGTTGCTTCCGACGACATTCGGAGCTTTCCGGATGGTCGGCTATACGACGCAAGATAAGAAAGAACATGTCGCCGTCTTATCCGGTGAAGCGCACGATGGGATGCTCGTCCGTCTGCACTCGGAATGTCTGACAGGGGATGTCTTCGGTTCGAAACGTTGCGATTGTGGTCCACAACTCGATTCGGCACTTGAGCGAATCGAACGAGAAGGTGGAGCCGTCTTGTATCTACGTCAGGAAGGACGCGGCATCGGTCTGATGGCGAAGTTGAAAGCGTACGAGTTGCAGGAACAAGGACTCGATACAGTCGAAGCGAACCATGCACTCGGTTATCCGACAGACATGCGTGATTATACGGTCGCGGCCAACATGTTGCGTGATCTTGGCGTGACGAAGATTCGCTTGATGACGAACAATCCAGACAAACAACGGGTGCTCGAGCAAGAGGGGATTGAAGTCATCGAACGTGTTCCCCATCAAGTACCCGTTGAACCGGAAAATCAGCGTTATCTGAAAACAAAACAAACGAAACTCGGGCACTGGCTCGATATCCAAGGAGGACACACATCATGATTTACGAAGGTTTCTTAACAGGAGAAGGACTACGCGTCGCAATCGTCGCAGCACGTTTTAATGAATTGATCACATCAAAACTCGTCGGAGGAGCAAACGACGCGTTCCGTCGTCACGGTGTTGCGGCGGATGCTGTCGATACGGCGTGGGTTCCTGGAGCATTTGAAATTCCACTCGTTGCGGAAAAGTTAGCGAAAAGCGGTAAGTATGATGCGGTCATCACACTGGGTGCCGTCATCCGCGGAGCAACATCACACTATGACTATGTCTGTAACGAAGTCGCGAAAGGTGTCGCGAGTGCGTCGCGTGATACAGGCGTACCCATCATCTTCGGTGTCCTGACGACGGATTCGATCGAGCAAGCGGTCGAACGTGCCGGTACGAAAGCTGGAAATAAAGGCTACGAAGCTGCCGTTTCCGCGATTGAGATGGCGAATCTTTTACGCACGATCTAACGAAATAAGGATAGGGTGACGGAAGTTTCCGTCATCCTATTTTTTTGTGGACATTTTGCAGGTGATAAATCAAATTTCAAAAAAAGAATAGTAGATTTGAAATATGAGGATTTGTTTTGAAGAAGAACGGTAATGAGGTAATAAAGAAACTTTGAAACATTTTCCAATGTTTTTCGTAAATCAGGGTAACGCGTATAAAGGAGGAAATGAATATGAAGAAAACAAGGTGGGTAGCAGCTGGGATCGTCGCAGCATCGATTGGACTAGCTGGATGTCAAGATGGGCAGACGGATTCGGGTAGTGGCAGTGGGTCTGGTTCGACGAAGTCGGGGGAACTCTCGAATACGGAATTACTGAATAAAGCGACAGCCGCTCAAAAAGATATTAAATCGTTCCACATGGAAGGGACAGTCAATTCAAAAGCAGGTGAGATGGCAGTAGATCAGAAGGTATCAGCCGATATCATCCAGAAGCCGCTTACGATGCATCAGACGATGACGATGAAAAATCCACAGGACGGTAAGGACATGTCGATCGAGAGCTATATCGTCGACGATAAGATGTATCTATCGCAAAACGGACAATGGCTCGTTCAAGATGTCTCGGAGCTAGGTGATATGGTCGAGGCGATGGAGTCATCGGCATCGACGGATCAAAATCTCAAGCTACTGAAAAAGTACAAAGACAACTGGACCGCCAAAAAAGAGGGTGACGTTTATCAAATCGACGTCAAACTAAAAGGGGACGACCTCAAAGCATTCATGAAGGATTCGCTCGAGCAGACAGGACAGATGGCACAGATGAAAGATGCGATGGACAGCATCGATTACAAGAAAATGAATTACACGATGACGTATGATGCGAAAACATTCTATCCGAAATCACTCGATATGGACATGGTGTTTGCGATTGAAAAAGATACCGAGTTCAATATGAAGAACGAGTCGACGTTCTCAAAATTCAATGAGATCAGCGAAATCAAATTACCTGCGGAAGCAAAAGATGCACAACCGCTCACAGGTGCAGCACAATAAACGTCGAAGTCCCCTCTCTTCCATGAAGATGAGGGGACTTTTTTGAGACTTGGAACTGACGAAGAACTTCTTTTAGTGCTTCCGTCTGTTTTTGACTGACGGAAATCTGTTCGTGCATATCGCGGAATGCTTGAGCGTCATCCTAGTATTGAATCGAGATAGCTTCGAATAAATCATTGTCATTGACGACTTTCGTATCGATGAAGGACAGCACCCCACCGGACGCGGCATTCAAATGTTCGATCGTCTTGAGTGGCAAGTTCGTAGGTTTTGCCTGCAGTTGGCGAAGAGGACCGAAGATCGATTATAAAATCAAGATAATAAAGATTACACTGAACACTCCGATGACAACGATCGTAGTGAATTATTGAAATGAAGAAGTATCAAAATAGTTTCATAAAAAAATAGTTTGACAATTATCAGTAAATTCTGAAAAAATGGTAAAGAACTACATATTTCATAAAGGGAGGTAACACGAATGGGAAATTCATTTAGTGACTGGATCAGTACGGTGTCCGATCTTGTTTGGGGACCACCGTTACTTATTCTGTTGGTCGGTACGGGGATTTACTTGACGATTCGCTTAGGATTCATTCAAATTACCAAACTACCGTATGCGCTGAAGCTCGCGTTTTCAAAGCATCAGGACGATAAGTCGGAAGGCGACATCAGTCACTTTCAAGCATTGATGACGGCACTGGCTGCGACCGTCGGTACGGGGAATATCGTTGGTGTCGCAACCGCCGTCGTCCTCGGCGGACCGGGTGCGATCGTTTGGATGTGGTTGTCCGGTCTATTCGGGATGGCGACGAAGTATGCGGAAGCAATCCTTGCCGTCAAGTACCGTGTCGTTGATGAAAATGGACAGATGGCAGGGGGGCCAATGTATTATCTCGAGCGTGGGCTGAAGCAGAAATGGCTGGGTGTCTTGTTTGCCGCATTCGCTTCAATCGCTGCGTTCGGGATCGGGAACGGGGTCCAGACGAATTCGGTCGCCCTCGCGATGAAATCAACGTTCGATGTGCCACTTTACGTGACGGGGATCGTATTGATGGTACTGACAGGCGTCGTCATTCTTGGTGGGGTCAAATCAATCGGAAAAGTTGTCAGTTTGTTTGTTCCGTTTATGATTTTCTTCTATGTTGGAAGTGGATTACTGATTCTCGTCATGAACTATGACTTGATTCCAGGTGCGATTTCGACGATCTTCAGCAGCACGTTCTCAAGCGAAGCAATTACGGGTGGCGCGATCGGGGCGGCGATTCGTTATGGTGTCGCGCGTGGTGTCTTCTCAAATGAAGCGGGTCTTGGTTCAGCACCGATTGCAGCCGCTGCAGCGAAAACGGACTTCCCAGGACGTCAAGCGCTCGTTTCGATGACGCAGGTGTTTTTAGATACATTGGTCGTCTGTTCGATCACAGGTTTGACGCTCGTCATGGGAGGACAACTTGATACGAAGTTACAAGGCGTTGAATTGACGACAGCAAGCTTCGAGGTCTTCCTCGGTCCTGCCGGAAAATACATCGTCACGATTGGACTCGTCATGTTTGCTTATTCGACTGTTCTTGGCTGGTCGTATTATGGCGAAAAATCAATCTATTATCTATTCGGTCAAAAATCGATCCTCCCATACCGTATCCTGTTCGTCTTAGTCGCCGGAGCGGGTGCGATGACGACGAACTTGAACATGGTCTGGGCGATTTCCGATGTCTTCAATGGATTGATGGCGATTCCGAACTTAATCGGTTTGATTGGATTGTCCGGTGTCGTCATTGCTGAGACACGACTGTTCCGCGAACAGTTGAGACGAGAAGAAGCGAATCGGAAAGTTTCGTAGAACATGCGAAAATGAAAGACTCGGAAGGAACTAGTGCTTAAAAATCATTTTTGAAAACGAATGACTCTGCCATCCTCGCTTTCCCTGACAAAAGCATGTACCATGCTTTCTTTTCCTGTAGGAGTCGAGGGATAGGCATTCACATTCTATATCTATTCAACAAAAGAGAAGATTGGCTTCTAGGATATGCTAGAAACCAATCTTCTCTTTTTTGCATGTGCTCCGTCTCATTCAATCACTTTTTACGATAAAGCATCAGTGATTCATAAGGTCGTAACGTTAAAGTGTACCCCTCTGTCTGCATCTGCTGATAATTATGAAGCAACACCGTATAGTCCGATCCGTCATGAGGTAACGTGAACGTCGTGTCCGTTCCGTAGAAATTCGAGACGACGAGTAATTCTTCTTCACTCGTTGCGCGTTCGTACGCCCAGAGTGATGGATCGTCCGGTGTCAACAGCCGGTATGAACCGTCCGTCAGCACGTCATACTGTTTGCGGAGCTGAATCAACTGTTTGTAATGATGATAGACCGAGTTTGGATCTGCGACAGCCGACTCGACATTGATCTGATTATACGTCGGCGAGACCGGGATCCACGGTTCCTCTGTACTAAAGCCACCGTTACGTGCAGTCGACCACGGCATCGGTGTCCGCGCATTATCACGCGATTTTTGACGAATCGCAGCGAGAATCTCTTCTTCCGGAACTCCTTTTTCTCGTGCTTCTTGATAGGCATTCAATGTCTCGACATCACGGTAGTCGGACAGATTCGTGAAGTCCGGATTCGGCATTCCGATCTCTTCTCCTTGATAAATATACGGTGTACCTTGCAAGCCATGAAGCGTTGTCGCGAGCATCTTTGCACTCTCGACACGATACGCGACGTCGTCACCAAACCGGCTGACGACGCGGGGTTGGTCATGGTTACACCAAAATATCGCGTTCCATGCTTGTCCGTTCATGCCAGTTTGCCAGTCGGAGAAAATTTGTTTCAACTGCTTGAAGTCAAACGGTGCAGCCGTCCATTTCTCACCGTTCGGATAATCGACCTTCAAGTGATGGAAGTTGAACGTCATCTTCAGTTCTTGATTTTCGAGCGAAGAATATTGAAGACAATGTTCAAGCGACGTCGACGACATCTCACCGACCGTCAAGAGATCGTGTCCGGCAAAAACGGCTGCGTTCATCTCTTGCAAGTAGTCATGAATGTTTGGTCCGTCCGTATAGTACGCACGTCCGTCTCCCTCGGGATCATTGGGAAGCCCTGGCGTCTTCGAGATCAAGTTAATGACGTCGAGTCGGAAGCCGCTGACCCCTTTATCGCGCCAAAAGCGCATCATTGCGTAAACGTCTTCCCGGAGTCGGGGATTTTCCCAGTTCAGGTCCGCTTGCGTCTTGTCGAATAGGTGCAAGTAATACTTACCAGCTACCTCATCGAATGACCAAGCAGGACCGCCGAACTTCGATACCCAGTCGTTCGGTGTCTCGCGCCAAATGAAGTAGTCATGATAGGGACTGTCCGGATGACGTCCTTCTTCGAACCAAGCGTGTGACGTCGAGCAGTGATTGACGACGATATCCATCATGACCGACAGACCACGTCGTTTTGTTTCTGCGAGTAACGTCTCGAAATCATCCATCGTTCCATACGAGGGATCGATCGCGTAATAGTCACTGACATCATATCCATTATCGTTTTGCGGTGAGGCATAGACCGGCGTCAACCACAGGTAATCGACACCAAGATCCGCCAGATAATCGAGTTTGGCCGTGACCCCGCGCAACGTACCGGTCGCTTTGCCCTCCGGACTATAAAAACTCTTCGGATAGATTTGATAAACGGCGGATTTGCGCCAATCGGTTGTCGTGATCATCAGATACACACCTTTCTGAAATTACGCCGCTTTGTTCAGTGCGGCTTTTTTTGCGCGTTTCGTTGAGACATAGTGGAACAGGAACGTACAGGCAATAGGAACGATAATTGCGATTACCATGCCGACAATGAACGATAGAATCGACCCGGGTACGATCGAGATGAAAGCAGGTAAGCCACCGACACCGATTGCAGGAGCAAGGACACCGCTGACTGCGATGAAGGCAGACGCGATTGCTGATCCGACGAGTGCCGCATAAAACGGATATTTGAATCGAAGATTAACCCCGAACATCGCTGGTTCCGTGATCCCAAAGTAAGCGGATAGTGCCGACGTCGACGCCATGTTCTTATCGTTGACGTTTTTCGCGAGGAAGAGCATCGCAAGCGTTGCTGAACCTTGGGCGATGTTCGAGATCGCGATCATCGGCCAGATAAACGTCGTTCCATTTTGTCCGATCAACTGTAAGTCGACGGCGATGAACATGTGATGCATGCCGGTGATGACGAGCGGTGCGTAGAGTGCACCGAATAATAAGGCACCGAGTAACGGAACGGCTTCGAACGTATTGACGACACCAATCGTGATCCAGTCACCGACTTGACGCGTGACCGGTCCGATGACGGCAAGGGCAAGGAAGCCCGTTAATGTGATTGTCGTAATCGGTACGACGAGTAATTGAATCGCATTCGGTACGCGTTTTTTGAGCCAGCGTTCAATCGTACTAAGGACATAAGCAGCGGCGAGCACAGGGAGTATTTGTCCCTGATAACCGACTTTTTCGATTTCAAACAGACCGAGAATGTTGAACGTCGGGATTTCACCTTTTAGAGCACTTTGTCCGTAGTTCCATGCGTTTAAGAGATCTGGATGAACAAGCATCAGACCCATGACGATCCCGAGGATCTCACTTCCACCGAAGCGTTTCGTTGCCGACCAGCCGACGAGTGCCGGGAGGAAGACGAAAGCGGTATTTGCCATCATATTGATCAGGTCCCATAATCCTTGTAGATTCGGATAACGATCAATCATCGTCTTGCCACCGAATTCGATACCGAACAGATTATTGATCCCCATTAAGAGACCAGCGACGATGATCGCCGGGATGATGGGCATGAAGACGTCGGAAAAGACTTTGATCAACTTTTGGAACGGGTTCATTTTCGCCGCTCCTGACGATTTAACATCTGCGATCGTTGTCGCCTGCAAACCAGTCAGTTGAATGAATTCAGCATAGACCCGGTCGACGTCTCCGGCACCAATGACGATTTGATAGACACCCGCGTTCAAGAACGCGCCTTTGACGAGCGGAACTTCAAGTAAGGCTTCTTGATCGACAAGCTCTTGATTCTTAAGCGTTAAACGAAGACGGGTGACACAGTGAGCTGCCTGCTCAACGTTCTCCTTACCTCCGATGTTCTCAATGATTTGCTCTGCAATCTGACGATAGTTTGGTTTCATCTCGATGCTCCTTTTTGGAAGTGACATACTCGACCACTTTTGAAATGAAAACGTTTTCTTATCTGCGCACACTTATCTTAACTTATCTATATAAGTTGGTCAAGAACTTATATAGATAAGTTAGGGAGAATAAAAAAGAGAGAATCCGTCATCTACGAATTCCCTCATCTTGCAGCCTATATTCAACGCCGTGCAATATCAGTGAACTGAAACTTATCGAGCCGGTGACGCGATTCCGTCCGTTCGAAATGTTGTCCTTCATAGAAATACGTATCGTTCGTGACGACGATGACGTGTGTCATGTCGTGAAGATCAAGTCGTTCTTGGTCTTCCCGTGTCGCAGGGCGCGCTTCAATCTTTCGTTTCGCATAGCTGATCTGCCGGTCGAGTGTCTCTTCGATGTAATGATAGATGGACCCTTTAGCAATGTCAGCGGTTAGGCCGGGCACGAGTGCGGTTACGAAATGATTAATGTCACGGATGACGCGTTCGCCATCAATCTGACGAATCCGCTCAATACGGGTTATGTCTGTTCCTTGTGCCACATGCAATAACGAAGCGAGCTCAGGACAGGCGGAGAGCACTTCGCACGATAGTACATCCGTCTCGACGGTATGACGCCCCATCCGGCGATGTGCTTCCGAGAAGCTGACGATGCCGTTGAATTGGAACTCGATCGCTTCTTGCGACAGGACGAAGACACCTTTCCCCTGGTGTTTACGGACGAAGCCTTTTTCTTGCAGGGCATCAATCGCTTTTCGAACCGTTCCGCGGCTCGCCTCGAATTCATGCATCAATTCCGTTTCAGAAGGTAATTTCGTTTCGGCCGGGAGCGTTCCTTCCTGAATCCGCTGTGCGAGCTCGTGATAGATGTTTAAATACTTCGGCATATGATCCGTCCTTTACACTCAAATAATGTCTTTAGTGTAGCATGGAACGATTACAGGCATCAAAATAGCTCCACCTATGATCCGGATATGACCGGAAAATAGATAGAGCGTAGAAGTGTGAATGTCAGTCAACGAAGAGACATCGAAAACGTCGTTCCTTTTTTGAGGACATCTTGTTTTTCATCGAGAACATCACTCGTCAAGAGTTCAATCGAGTCAACCGGATGTTCCAAGATGAAGCCGAAGTTACCACTCCGTGACTCGGACGGGGCATAAGTCTTCGCAAGCGACTCCAAATAGACGTCGTCCTCGAGCGTCTTTTCTGCCGCAGCATCGAGTTTGAAGTGGGCGACAGGATTGAACGTGACCGGTTCATTACTTGTGTTCTTGATCGTGACCCGTGTCTTGATCAAATCAAAGGATTCATCGTGCGTAAAGCCATGGAAGAAATCAATCATGCCATAGCTTGGACGAGCATGGAATACTTTGATCTCTTCGATCGTCATCTCGATCGGACCAATCTTCCGTGTTTCGTTCACTCGTTTGAATTGTTTAAGCGTCAGGTCGCCCTTATCATCCGTGACGGTCTGATCGATTTTTGTCAAATCGCGATCGTCTGGAATTTGCGGGTTTGGAACGTAGGCGCTTGTTTTTTCAAGCGATACCGGCTGCTCCTGTTTCGCAGACGCTGGTTCTTTTGGTGTGTCTTGTGATGCTGAAGTGCCACAACCAGCGAGCACCGTCCCGAGCATCAAAGTAGCAAGTATCTGTCTCATGAACATTCTCCTTATTTCTTCGATTTCAAGAGATCGAAGATGATTTTCGCGTGATCCGTGTTGTCGACTTGACCAGCGAATCGGTCTTTCGCAGGACCGAACGCATAGACGGGTACGTCTTCACCCGTATGACCACCTGTCGTCCAGCCCGTATGCGAGCGTTCGTTGAAGATCTCTTCGATGGCATTATCGATGTCGAGTAATGTTTTCGATTCAGCAGCGCGAGAGACGCTGTCGATTTCTTGATCCGTCAAGGCGAGTTTGTCTTGGTCGATGTACTTCATTAACGTTTTCCGTACGTCCGCGCCTTCGACGATTTGCTGCGCCATGAAGTCAGGTGTCTTCTTCGCTGCTTTGATTGGCTCAGCGAACCAGTTGTAAATGCCATCCGCACCAATCGAGTAACCGCCAGTCGAGTGGTCGGCTGTTGCGACGACGAGTGTATGCTTATCCTTCTTCGCGAAAGCGATCGCGGCTTTAAAAGCACGTTCGAAATCTTCCATCTCACTCATCGCACCGACAATATCATTGTCGTGTCCTGCCCAGTCAATTTGACTGCCTTCGACCATCAGGAAGAAGCCTTTTTTATTCGAATCAAGTCGCTTGATTGCGGCGTTCGTCATTTGAGCAAGTGACGGGACTGAGTTTTCGCGATCGATTCGTTTAGGTAATCCACCGTCTGCGAACAATCCGAGCACTTGTTTATTTTTATCCGCTTGCAATTGATCCAGATCCGTGACGTAACTGTAACCGTCTTTTTTGAATGCTTTCGTCAAATCAACATCCGGACGGACGAAGTTCGACTTACCGCCACCGAGCATGACGTCAATTTTATGCTTCCCATTGACGCGTTCCTTGAAGTAATCGTCTGCGATCGCGTTCATGTTCTTTCGGCTCTCATCATGAGCACCGAACGAAGCAGGTGTCGCATGCGTGATTTCCGATGTTGCAACGAGTCCTGTTGACTTACCACGTTCTTTCGCTGCTTCAAGGACGGTCTTGACTTCCGATTTATCGTTATCAACGGCAATCGCTGCATTGTACGTCTTCACACCAGAGGACATCGCTGTCGCGGCAGAGGCGGAATCGGTGATATTCTCCTTCGCATCTTCCGGATATGTCATCTGTTGACCGACGAGATAGGGATCAAAGGCTGTTTTTTCAGCCGTCGTCGTCGAAGGATCGTTCTTTAAGTAACGGTGTGCAGACGTGTATGAGACACCCATGCCGTCACCAATCAGGAAGATGACGTTCCGGATTTCGGGTGAGTGAGTATGTTTGGCTTTCGCTTCGGCTTCCGGCGTCGAAATCATCGTACTCAGGGAAAGGGTCGATAAGGCAAAAATCGGGATCAGACGTTTTAGTTTCATAGGGATTCCTCCTCGAAAGGTAATGGGTTATGGCGCTATGACCTACAAACACAACCTTACGCAGAAAATATGAAATCCATATGGACCGTCTGTAAAGGTTTGTGAAGAAACGATGACAAACGAATAGCCCTTCTGAAAAATCATCTCAGAAGGGCTACTTGTGTATAGATTAGCGACTCCACCCGATCATCCGACGGTAGGAACTGAACGTCGGCCATGCGAGAATGACGATCGCGAGCCAGTACAGGAACTGGTTCTCGGACGAAATCAGACCAATGATTCCTGCGAGCAGGATCGTCGTGTAGATCGAGAACGTGATGATCAGTGCTGGATGTAGTTTTGGGAAAATGGTGAACCGACCGAGTCGTTCGTTCGCTCCGCGGATATATAGGCGGCTACCAAAGAAGAGTAAGGCAATCGTCAAAGCTAAACAGAACAAGACGGGATATGTTAGATTCAGATCGACATTACTTTCGAAAAAGAGTGCGAAGGGTGTCGTGATCGTCATCAGGAAACTTGTCGGCTTGTCTAATTCCTCGTAGGTCACACCGAAACCGAGCAGGGCGACAGCGTAGATGCTGAAATACGTGAAGTAGTTCAAGAACAAGAAGAACGTGCCGAGCAACAGTTGTCCGATGATATCACCAGCGATTGTTCCGGCGAATAAGAAGATCGTCAAAATCGTCACATCAAATAGAAGGAAAAGACCAAAATCTTGGAAGAGTGACGACCACGTGACGTAATCAAACGGATTGATACCGCCGAACGCTTGCAGCAACAACCAGCTGACGAAGAAGCCGATGATCGGAAACAAGATCAGTGTTACGACGCCAATCGCCCATTTGATCCAGAACAACCAGACCTTCGGAAACGGTAACGCGTGCAAAATCAGGCTGCGACCACTCCCGCGCTCGGAACCGAGCATCAGGATCGCGAAGACAGCAATGAGAATCGCTGCGAATCCGGCGAAAAAGGGACTGACGAGTACGGTGTTGAGTAGAGCAGGTTGCTGAGAGGCCTCGTAATTCTCGAACTCATTGATGACGGTATAACTGCCGAACCCATAGCTGAAGATCGCAAGCAGAATGAAACAAGCGAGCGGCCAGATGCCTTGTTTGATATGATAACGGATCAATTGCTTAACCATGTCGTTTCCCTCCAAATGTCCCTAAGAAGTAATCTTCCATCTGCACTGGCAAAGCATCTTTTAACAAGGGGTTCGTCGTTTCAAGATACTGCGCGCCTGCATCGGATAAGACGAGCAATGTCACGACCCGACCTGTTTGGGATAAGACGTGAAGATCAGCATGTGACAATTCCGGAACGTCCTCATAGACGACTTGCCATTTCTGCATGCTGGCTTTGGCGTCGTCGAGTGCCTTTGGTTCGCGGACGAGATGCTTTTCGATCGTCATGACACGGTCAGCGAGTGAATCAAGCTCTTCGAGTTGGTGTGAGGCGATCAAGACGGCAGTTTGGCGCTCCGCAAGTAACGAGACAAGCTGCTTTAAGTAATCTCGTTTGTTGATTCGATCGAGTCCGTCTGTTGGTTCATCCAGTAAGAGGACCGGAGCGTTCGTCGCGAACGCAAGTTGAAGAAGGAACAACTGGGCTTGTCCTTTGGATAATGACGTCACGCGACGTCCGCGATCGAGGTTTGACGAACGACAATAGTTTTCGATGTACGTTTTCTCGAAGTTCGGATAGAACGCATTGTAGAAGTTGATCAGTTCGCCGAGTGTCATCTGGCGATAGACGGAAACAGAATCCGGAACGAGGAAAAGGTGCTCACGTGTCTTCGGGACGTGGTGGATCGACTCGCCATTCCATTCAACTTTTCCGCGCGTTGGCTCAAGAGCACCGACAAGTGTTTTCAGTAATGTCGTTTTTCCGGCACCATTACGCCCGATCAACGCAGTAATCGTTCCTGCTGGTAGAGTAAAGGATGCATTTTCATAAATCATGGTACGGTCAATTTGTTTCGTTAGATGAGAAACGGTCAACATGAGGAATCCTCCCTAATGTGTAAGATGAGTTGATAGAGTTCTTCGTTTGAAATGGAGAGTTCGTCGGCGACGGAACAAAGACGAATGAGTGGATCTTGAATGGCGGCTTTCTTGACTTCATGAAGTGGAATATCTGAGATGAAGGAGCCTTTGCCGCGCATCGTGACGATGAAGTTGCGGCTCTCGAGTTCCTGATAGGCGCGGGAGACAGTGTTCGGATTGACAAGGAGTGTACCAGCAAGTTCACGGACGGATGGCATCTGTTCGCCGGAGCGGAGTAGACCACGGGCAATCGAGCGGATGATTTGAGCGACCAACTGTTCATAGATCGGTAACGGACTTTTCGGATCAACGGTGAACATTTCTTCACCTCCTTAAGTGTACTAATTCAATTAATACACCAATTATAGGAATTTAAAACCCGTCTGTCAACGTTTCTTTTCAAGAAGACGATGACGCCATCGATCGCAATATTTGCTATACTGACGACAGAAGAATCGCCAGGAAGGATGACCGAGATGTTGGATCGATTGAGTGCGTTAGAGGACCGTTATGAAAAACTGAATGATATGTTGGCTGATCCAGCCATCATCAATGATACGAATCAATTGCGAGAGGTCTCAAAAGAGCAGTCACAACTTGCGCCGACTGTCGAGACATACCGTGTCTACCGCGAGAAGATGGAAGCTTATCAAGAGGCACGTCAAATGTTGACGGATCCGGAGATGCGCGACCTTGCGAAGGAAGAAGTCGCGATGCTTGACCCGGAGATCAAAGAGCTCGAAGCCAAGCTGAAAGCTTTATTATTACCGAAGGATCCAAATGACGATAAGAACGTCATCGTCGAGATTCGTGGTGCGGCAGGCGGAGACGAGGCAGCTTTATTTGCGGGTGACCTTTTCAAGATGTACTCGAAGTTTGCTGAGAAACAGAGCTGGAAGATTGAGATCATCGATGCAAGCTACACGGAACTCGGTGGCTACAAAGAGATCATCTTCATTGTCAAAGGAACGGGTGCTTATTCGAAGTTGAAGTACGAGAACGGGGCACACCGCGTCCAACGCGTTCCGTCAACGGAATCCGGCGGACGGATTCATACATCGACTGCAACGGTTGCGGTGTTGCCGGAAGCAGAAGACGTCGAAGTCGAAATCCATGATAAGGATGTCCGAGTCGATACGTTCACGTCGAGTGGACCGGGTGGCCAGTCCGTCAATACGACACAGTCCGCTGTCCGTGTCACGCACGTGCCGACGGGAATCGTCGCCAGCTGTCAGGATGAGAAGTCGCAAATCAAGAACAAGGAAAAAGCGATGAAGGTCTTGCGCGCGCGTGTCTACGATAAGATTCAACGCGAACAGCAAGCTGAATATGATGAAAAACGAAAGTCGGCAGTGGGTACGGGTGACCGTTCGGAACGAATCCGGACGTATAATTTCGCACAAAATCGGGTGACGGACCATCGCATCGGATTGACGATTCAAAAGCTTGACCGAATCTTGCAAGGCGAGATGGATGAAGTCATCGATACGCTCGTCATGGAACATCAGGCACGGGCATCGGAGGCGGCAAACTGATGCGGATCGCAAAACGTCTAAATGAGGCAAAAACGATGATGGAACAAGCAGGACGCGAGGGTTCAAGTGCCGAATGGTTACTCATGCACGTCTTGGATGTCGACCGGATCGGACTCCTTGTCCGTCTATCAGATGAATTGACGCCGGAGCAAGATTTACGTTTCAGTGAATACTTGCTTGCTCATGTTCACGGCGTGCCCGTTCAGCATTTAATCGGCTATCAGCCGTTTTATGGACGGGATTTCCGTGTCACACCGGATGTCTTGATTCCACGACCGGAAACGGAAGAGTTGATCGTCTTCGTCACGGAGCGTCTCAAACGTGAGTCGTTCACCGCGGGACAGATCGTCGACATCGGAACTGGGAGTGGAGCGATCGGAATCACGCTCGCCCTCGAACTCGAACAACCGGTCACGACTGTCGATATTTCACCGGCCGCGATTGCGGTCGCGAAGCAGAATCAAGCGACGCTTGGTGGGGACGTGACGTTTCTCGAAGGGGATCTACTGGCACCACTTGCGGACGATTCCGTGCGGGTGCTCGTCTCGAACCCTCCTTATATCGAGGAAGAAGAATTGCTAAGTGAGGTCGTATTCGACCATGAACCGCATCTCGCTCTGTTTGGTGGAAAAGACGGTCTCGTCTTTTACCGACGTCTAGTCGAGGAGAGTGGACGGGTTCTACGCGACGATTTCCGACTGATTGCGTTTGAAATTGGACACAATCAAGGACTAGAAGTGCAAATGATGTTAAAAGAACGTTATCCAAGTGCGGAAACGGGTATTTTAAAAGATATAAACGGTAAAGACCGTATCGTGTATGCGGAACGAAAGGATTGTACAGCGTGAAGACGGAAATGATTGATTTACAGACAATGGATGAAGCAGTTCGGTTATTGCAGGAAGGAGAGGTCGTGGCGATGCCGACCGAGACCGTCTATGGTCTCGCAGGGGACGCAACGAACGAAGCGGCTGTTCGGCGAATCTTCGCCGCGAAGGGTCGACCTTCCGACAATCCGCTGATTGTCCATGTCGCATCCGTAGAACAGGCACATCAGTTCGTCACGCACATTCCCGATGTTGCAACACGTTTGATGGAGGCGTTTTGGCCAGGAGCCTTGACGATCATCCTCGAATCGAACGGCACCGCATCCACACTCGTCACAGCAGGACTAGATACGATCGGATTACGGATGCCAGATCATCCGCTCGCGCTTCAATTGATTGAAGCGACAGGGCTGGGTCTCGCAGCACCGAGTGCCAACCGTTCTGGAAAACCTTCACCGACGTCATCTGCGCATGTCGCACATGACCTCTCGGGACGCATCGCTGCGATCGTCGATGGAGGGGAGACGGGCATCGGGGTCGAATCGACTGTCATCGATTGTACGATGACGCCACCGGCGATTTTACGACCGGGTGGCGTGACACGCGAACAAGTCGAGGCAATCATCGGTCCTGTCACACTCGATCCTGCCTTATCGATGAAAGATGTTACACCGAAGGCACCCGGGATGAAATATACCCATTATGCGCCGGAAGCGACACTGTCCGTCGTCGAAGGGGATCTTTCATTCTTACAGCAACTCATCGATGATGCACGACAAACCGGACACAAGACGGGCGTTCTTCTGTTCGATGGAGAGGATGTCGACGCAGATGTTCGCTGCTCCCTTGGTAATTCGATGGAGACGGCGGCACAACGTCTTTACGATTGTTTACGGCGATTTGATCAGACGACGGTGGATCAGATTTTTGTACGAGACCTATCAGAAGAAGGGGTGGGGCTTGCGGTCCGCAACCGCCTCCATAAAGCAGCAGGTGGTCGGGTCATTCGCCCTTGAAGAAGGAGGATACGGAGATGAGCACACGTCGCGTTTTATTCATCTGTACAGGAAATACATGCCGTAGCCCGATGGCGATGGCGTTACTACGCTCGAAAGTCGCTGATCAGGAATTCGATGTCCGTTCAGCAGGACTACGTTCGATGCAAGGATTCGATGCGTCCGAGAACGCATTACAAGTGTTACGCGAACGCGGCATCGAACTCGAGCACTATACGCAAGTCTTTGATGATGTACTCGGACGCTGGTCTGACATCATCTTGACGATGACGCGTCAGCACAAGCAGGAAGTCGGTGAACGCTATCCGGAACTGAAGGAACGGACGTTCACCTTGTACGAATATGTGACTGGGCTTGAACGGGATATCAACGATCCGTACGGTGGATCGATGAACGTCTATCGCCAAGTACGTAATGAACTCGAACCCCTCGTCAATCGTCTTGTGTTAAAATTAACGCAGAACGGAAACGGAAGAAAAACTCCGGACACACGGAAGCTTCCGAAAAAACAACCTAAACAAACGGGGGAATAGTAAAGATGAAAGTAGCAATCGGCGCGGATCATGGCGGTTTTAAGTTAAAGGCAGAAATCAACGATCTCCTACAAGAGCTTGGCATCGACTATACGGACTTCGGTACGCATTCGTCCGACTCGATCGATTATCCGGATGTCGCGATTCCAGTCGCGGAGGCAGTCGCGAACGGAGAGTTTGACCGTGGCATCTTGATTTGTGGCACAGGCATTGGGATCGGTATCGCAGCGAACAAGGTCAAGGGCATCCGAGCAGCGCTCGTCCATGATACGTTCAGCGCGAAAGCGACGCGGCAGCACAACAACTCGAACATCTTGACGATGGGCGAACGCGTTATCGGTCCAGGACTGGCTCGTGAGATCGCGCAGCTTTGGCTTGAGACGGAATTCGAAGGTGGACGTCATGAGAACCGCGTTTGCAAAATCTCGGATTATGAGGTGAAGTAATGGACGTGACACGCATCCAGCACGATTTAGAAGAAACACTGAACGCTCTGGATGAACGATTTTCCTTAAAAGGAAAATTGCTCGTGATCGGCTGTTCGACGAGTGAAGTGATTGGCAAACAAATCGGCAAGGCAGGTTCACCAGAAGTGGCGGACGCCTTGTTCGATGTCTTCGATGCCTTTCGTCGATCGCATCAAGTCGATCTCGCCTTCCAAGGCTGTGAGCATATCAACCGAGCGCTGACACTTGAACGGCAAACGGCCGAACGTCTCGGGCTTGATCCGGTGACGGTCGTTCCCGTTCCAGAAGCGGGTGGATCGATGGCGAGTGCTGCGTACCAGCGCTTCTCGGCACCTGTCGTCGTCGAAGCGATTCAGGCTGATGCCGGAATCGATATCGGTGATACATTCATCGGGATGCACTTGAAAGCTGTTGCGATTCCAGTGCGCTTGCCGCATAAGGAAATCGGTGAGGCACACGTGACGGCAGCCGTGACACGACCAAAATTAATCGGTGGGGCACGTGCTAAATACGAATAATTCATGCAAGGGGTTGCGCACCCCTTGCTTTTTTGATGTTGTTTTGGGGGATGCCGGGAAGGAAACATTCGTGTTAAGATAGGTTTATCGAAATGAAATGGGGGAATTCAGATGGAACAAACACCGCTTACGTATCTGAAACAACAAGATGAGGCACTCTTTTCGGCAATGCGCCAGGAACTAGGTCGTCAACGGGATAACATCGAATTGATCGCATCCGAGAACTTCGTCTCGCAAGCTGTCATGGAAGCACAAGGCAGCGTCTTAACGAACAAGTACGCAGAAGGTTACCCAGGTCGTCGTTATTATGGTGGCTGTGAGTATGTCGATCTCGCTGAGAATCTCGCACGCGACCGCGCGAAGGAAATCTTCGGGGCAGAGCACGCGAACGTGCAGCCGCACTCCGGTGCACAAGCGAACATGGCGGTCTACTTCACGATTCTCGAACAGGGCGATACGGTCCTCGGGATGAACCTATCGCACGGTGGCCATCTGACGCACGGTAGTCCCGTCAATTTCTCCGGTGTCCAGTACAACTTCGTGGAATACGGTGTCGATCAAGAGACAGAGATGATTGACTACGACGTCGTCGCGAAATTAGCAGAAGAGCACAAACCAAAATTAATCGTAGCGGGCGCATCGGCGTATCCGCGCGTCATCGACTTCAAACGGTTCCGTGAAATCGCAGACAGCGTCGGTGCTTACTTGATGGTCGACATGGCACACATCGCTGGACTCGTCGCAGCAGGTCAGCATCCGAACCCAGTCGAGCATGCACACTTCGTCACGACGACGACGCATAAGACGTTGCGTGGTCCACGTGGTGGGATGATTCTCTGTAAAGAAGAGCATGCGAAAGCAATTGATAAAGCAATCTTCCCAGGGATCCAAGGTGGTCCACTCATGCATGTCATCGCCGCGAAAGCTGTTGCATTTGGTGAAGCCCTTGCACCAGAGTTCAAGGACTACATCGGTCAAGTCGTCACGAACGCCAAAGTCCTCGGTGAGGAATTGACGAATCGTGGACTCCGGATCGTTTCAGGCGGAACAGACAATCACTTGCTCCTCGTTGACTTGCAACCACTCGGTATCACAGGTAAACTCGCCGAGCATGCGCTTGACGAAGCTGGCATTACGGTCAACAAGAACACGATTCCGTTCGACCCAGCGAGCCCGTTCGTCACGAGCGGTATCCGGATCGGAACGGCAGCGATGACATCTCGCGGATTCAAGGAAGCTGAGATGAAAGAAATCGCAGAGTTGATCGAACTCGTCTTGAACCACCCAGAAGAAGCAGACGTTCTCGCACAAGCACGTGAGCGTGTCGTTGCTTTGACAGGTCGTTTCCCACTCTACCCAGAGCGCGGATGATCGTCATCCCCTTCATCCTTTTCATTTTGAGAAGGGGGAAGGGGATTTTTTTGTTTGTCTAAAAAAGGAGGAGTACGATGTATATTCTAGTCGCAGAAGATGATCCTCATATCCAAGCCCTTGTCGTGTCAACGTTACAAGCCGACGGGCATTCCATCCGAGCGACAGCAGACGGAAACGAAGCGCTTGCTTGGATCGAGAAGATGACGTTCGAAGCAGCCGTACTTGATGTCCTGCTCCCCGGACAGACCGGTCTCGTCTTATGCGAGCGATTACGGCAACACGGGGACATCCCGATCTTGATGCTGACGGCACTCGGGGAGCTGACAGATAAACGGGACGGTTTCGCAGCAGGTGCCGATGATTACATCACAAAACCGTTTGATCCGGAAGAATTAGTATTTCGCCTCCACGCTGTGGCTCGGCGCTATCAAAAAGCGGCGCAACCTGTTTTGCATCTTGGAGATGTCACGATCGATAAACGTAGTCAGCTCGTGACGATTCAGTCGACCGAGTGGACACTCCCGCGACGTGAATTCGAATTGTTGCATCAGTTGGCGAGTTTCCCGGGACGGGTCTTCAGCCGCGAGGAATTGATCGAACACGTCTGGGGACTCGATTTCATGGGGGATGACCGGACGATTGATGTTCACATTAAACGCCTCCGTGGACGCTTAAAGGAAACGAATCAGGTGAAGATTGAGACAGTCCGCGGACTCGGATACCGGTTGGAGGTCGACGCATGAGATCCCTCTATACGAAAATCGTCGGACTCGTCTGCGTTGTCTTACTCGTGTCGGCACTACTGGCGCTCCTGATTAGTAATATTGCCTATTATTCCTTTTGGCAGGACAGCTACAGCCAAAAAGTCGAGGAAGCGGTCGAGACGGCGATCGATTATTATGAAACGCACGGGGACGGCAAGACGGAGTCGTTTTACCGGATGTTACAAGCGACCGGCTTTCAACTTTATGTGCGCACGGACGACGCAATCGAGCGTTACGGAAACCCGTTTCGTGATGAAGCGCTCTCGAATCGGGTCGTCGAGCAAGTGAAGAGTGGTCAACCGTATTACGGAATGCGTGAATATCCGTTCCATCTCTTCTTGCTCGGTCTGTTCGATAACGAAGTCATCAATACGTACGGCACGTCGGTCAAGACGGTGCAAGGCACGGACGCGATCTTCGTCCGACCGGACTTGAGTCGTCAGATCCGTGAGTTGCATCTGTTCGTCGGTCTGTTCCTTGGACTGCTTGTCGTGATCAGTTTCCTTTTGCTTGTCTTTTCAATCCGCTATCTCGTTCGTCCGATCCGGCGCCTGACAAAAGCGACGGAACAGATGGCAGACGGTGACTACGGAATCCGCGTCGGAACGAAGGCACGCGATGAAATTGGTGAGCTGTCCCGGCGGTTTGACGAAATGGCAACGGCAGTCGAAGCGTCTGATACGGAACGGCGCCGATTCGTTGCGAACGTCTCGCATGAATTCCAGTCGCCGCTGACGACGATTGCTGGTTACGCGGGACAACTCGATGTGACGGGAGAAGACGTCAGGAAACGGACGGTCATCCGTCAAGAGGCGGAGCGAATGTCGGAGCTGACGCGTCAACTGTTGATCTTAGCGAAGCTCGATGAAGGACGACGCTTCAAACGACAAGCACTTAATCTGCGGACGAATCTTGAGGCGACACTCACGACACTTGCCTTCCAGCTGGATGAGCAAGGAATCGCTGTCGCACTCGATGTTCCGACGGTGATACAAATACAAGCGGATGTCAGTGCGTTGGAACATGTCTTCCAAAATGTCATCCGAAACGCTGTCTCGGTCTCAAAAGACGGAGCGACGATCCAGATTCAAGCAGAGGAACAAGCGGATCAGATCATTATCCGAATCAAGGATGAAGGACCAGGCATGACTGATGAACAGATGAAACATGCCTTTGAACGCTTTTATCAAGGCGATGCATCCCGGACGACGCGCGGAACGGGTCTTGGTTTAGCGATTGTCAAAGAGACGATGCGTCAACTCGGCGGGGATGCGAGCTTGTCGTCCGCTTCATCGGGTCTAACCGTAATGTTAACTTTTTTACGCGCGTGACACCTGCGTTCATGTTCCGTTCATATTGCGGCTGTATCATCAATCCTGTAGCGAACATACAGGAGGGATCACATAATGAAACTAGGATGGAAAGAACTCGTCCGGATGAAAGGGCGATTCAGTTGGATGACGATTGTGACGATGTTGATCGTCTTATTGATCTTGATGATCACCGGTCTTGCAGATGGACTAGCTTATGACAATGGGGCAGCCGTCCGTAATCTGCCGGTCGAACAGTTTGCGCTAAGTAAAGATGCAGAAGGGCAGCTGACCCGTTCATTCTTAGAGGCGGATGAGACACCAAAGGGCGCGGAAGCACTCGGTGTCCAGAACATGGTGCTTGAGAAGAAGAATAAAACGAAGGACGACGTAACGGTCTTTGCGTTACCACAGACTACGAAATATGGTCCCAAACAGCTGCAATCGTTGCAAAAAGGGGAGGTACTTGTTGATGCTGCGTATGCGGAGCAACGCGGAACGCGCGTCGGCGATACGATCACGGATTTTCGAACGAAGGAGACGTTCCAGATTGCCGGTACAGTGACGGACGGTCGTTATAGTCATGCACCCGTTCTCTGGATGACGGATGAATCGTGGCAAGCGTGGCAATCGAAAATGGGCACGTCATACGTATCGGCGTACATCGGTCAGTCGTTGCAAACGGATCAAGCGCTCTTTTCGAAACAAACGGTTGTCGAGAACGTTCCGGGTTATGCGGCAGAACAAAACTCCTTTCAGATGATGCGGGTCGCGCTCGTCGTCATCGGAGCATTGATCCTGACAGCCTTCTTCTATATTTTAACGATGCAGAAGATGAAACAGCTTGGTGTCTTAAAGGCCATCGGTATCCGGACACGGACGATGGGTGCGAGTCTGCTCGTTCAAGTCGTCATTTTGACGAGTCTTGCCTTTGGTGTCAGCGTCGCCATCACCTATCTGACGAGTCGTTTCCTGCCAACGGATCTTCCCTTTCGATTTGAATGGTCGACGAGTCTGATGTACGGCGGCATTCTACTCGTAACGGCGATCCTCGGTGCGCTCGTTCCCTTACGGATGGTCAAGAAACTCGAGGCGGCAGATGCGATGGGAGGAATGAACGGATGATTCGATTAGAACAGATTGAGCAAAGTTATGGTGAGATGACGGTGTTGCATGACATTAACTTACAAGCAGAAGCGGGTGAGTTGATTGCTCTCGTCGGACCGAGCGGTAGTGGGAAAAGTACACTGCTCCAGTTGCTTGGATTGTTACAGACACCAACGAATGGTGCCGTCTACTTTGATCATACGTGTGTTAGTGAAGCAGTGGACGAAGAACGCCGTCGCTTACGTCTCGAAGAAGTCGGATTCATCTTTCAAGAATCGCATCTCGTGCCGTTTTTGACGGCAGGTGAGCAACTGGAGCTAGTCGCGAAGGAAGCCGGTCGATCGGTTGACGCGACGGCGGCACTCGCTGTGTTCGGACTCGAGCACCGGAAAGACCATTTGCCGCACGCCTTATCGGGTGGGGAACGTCAACGTGTCGCAATTGCCCGGGCTTTCGTCAATGACCCACGACTTGTACTCGCGGATGAACCGACGGCGAGTCTCGATTACCCAAATGGACGCCGGGTGATGGAGTTATTGCAACAGCAAGCGCATGATGCGAACAAGACCGTCATCGTCATCACCCATGACGAACGGATGCTAGATGTCTGTGACCGGATTTGGCGAATTGAAGACGGACGGATTACGGAAGCGACAGCATCCCGGTCCTATTCTCATAGTTGAACGAGTTCCCCTTTTGTTTTCGTGCCTCAGTGCATGTGAAAACAAAAGGGTTTTTTGCTGATTCATCAAGAAGATAGGGGAAACGGACCATTTGCTGAAGCGTTATCTTTGATATACTTAACCGTAGTAAAAAAAGATAAGGGTGGAAATAAATGTGAATTTAACAACCTTGATTCAAAGCGAATTACAAGCCATTCAGACTGAGCGACTAACGGAATGGTTTACACATAAAAGCCACGAGCGCCGGGAATATCAACGGATGCTCGAAGATTTCAAAGCAATCGTCATCATGCAACAGGCCGGATTTTATGAACAAGCGGATGCTCGTTTTGAACAGTGGAAGACGTTACCGATGCCGGCAGAGGTTTATCGTTACCGTCTAGCGATCGCAGGAAAAGCAGGCGGGAAACGTCTTGTTCAGAAACGGCTGGCATCGTTTCCTATGACCGTTCAGAATCATCCACAACTGAAAAATTGGAAGCGACTCGGAAAACTAAACCCGTGGTGGCTCGGTGGAGCTGTAGCTGTCGTTTGTCTCGGTCTAATCTGGACACAGTTGGACGACGAATCGGCGACAGCGGTCGCGACGAAACAGACAGAGGTCGAGCAACAACTCGCAGCGCTGCAAACAGAAGTCGAACAGTTAAAAGAAAAAAACGAACAGTTGGCAAGTGAGCAAGAGAGAGCGAAAGCGATCAAGCCAGAGAAGAAGGAAACAAAAACGGAAACGCAGAAGCCGAAAGTGTCTGCGAAAGAATCGCTCGAGCAAGGGGTCGCTGCCGTTCAGGCGAAGGACTACAAACGAGCAGACAGTGTCTTGACCGGATCCGTCTTGACGAACAAAGAGACAGCAGGCATGGCCCGCTTTTATAAGTTGATTGCTGCTGGAAAGTTGAAGAACACGACACAAGCGGATTACATCGCCTATCGGGAAGATTTTCCGAAGTCCGGTTACATAAGTGATGTCCTCTGGATGCAAGCCGTTTATGAACAAAAATATAAAAAAGGCGACTATCGAGCGACCTTACAAGAACTCGCGAAACAACCGGAAAATGAATGGTCTTATGCGGCAAAAGCGATTCTATCGGGTAAGAGTACGCTCGGGAACTGACGAAAAAACAGTTCCCAAGCAGTACGCTTATAGAGTACAATGCGAAAAGAGAATGGAGAGGAGATGCAAACAATGAGTAAAGTACATGTATTTGATCACCCATTGATTCAGCACAAGATGACGATCATGCGTAAAGTCGAAACAGGAACGAAACAATTCCGGGAACTTGTCGACGAGGTGGCTTCATTGATGGCATATGAAATCACACGTGACCTTCCACTCACAGATGTCGCGATCGAGACACCGGTCACGAAGACGACGCAGAAGATGATCGAAGGCAAGAAACTCGGGATCGTCCCGATTCTCCGCGCCGGTCTCGGTATGGTCGACGGCATGCTCCGCATGATGCCGAACGTCAAAGTCGGTCACATCGGTTTGTACCGTGATCCGGAGACACTCGAGCCAACGGAATACTACCTCAAGCTCCCAACAGACGTCGCAGAACGTGATTTCGTCGTCGTTGACCCGATGCTTGCGACAGGTGGTTCGGCGGCAGACGCCATCTCCTCCTTAAAGAAACAAGGGGCGAAGAGCATCAAGCTCGCATGTCTCTGTGCAGCACCTGAAGGCGTTAAACGCGTTCAAGAAGAACACCCAGACGTCGACATCTATCTCGCGGCACTCGACGAGAAGTTGAACGACCACGGATACATCGTCCCAGGACTCGGTGATGCAGGAGACCGTCTCTTCGGAACGAAGTAAAAAGACAGCAAGATATACGAAAAGACCGCAGACGATGATCTGCGGTCTTTTCGTTGCTATTTCGTAAACTGCGCAAGATTGCTGAAATATGCTTTAATGAAAAAAGGAAAAAAGGAGGAAGTCACCATGCCGATTACAGTCATGCCGATTTTCGGGACACGACCGGAAGCCATCAAGATGGCACCGCTCGTCAACGCCCTAAAGCAACACCCTGCTTTTGATGTTCATGTTACGATCACTGCCCAACACCGCGAGATGCTCGATCAAGTGCTCGATCTGTTTGAGATCGAACCGGATCATGATTTGAATATCATGAAGCAACGTCAAACACTCGTCGACATTACGACGCGTGGTCTTGAAGGACTTGATGCCATCATGAAGGACATCAAACCGGATCTCGTCCTCGTCCATGGGGACACGACGACGACGTTCGTTGGAAGCCTGGCTGCCTATTACAATCAGATCGCGGTCGGTCACGTCGAGGCGGGACTGCGGACCTATAATAAGTATTCACCCTTCCCGGAAGAGGTCAATCGTCAGTTGACGTCGACGCTCGCGGACTTACATTTCGCTCCGACAGCGCAAGCGGCAGCGAATCTCGCATCCGAAAATCGTCACGCCGGTGTTTACATTACAGGAAACACGGCAATCGATGCCCTGCAAACGACCGTCCAATCGGATTACGTCCATCCGATGCTTGAGACGGTCGGGGACCGGAAGTTGATCTTGATGACAGCGCACCGTCGTGAGAACCAAGGCGAGAAAATGCACCAAATGTTCCGGGCGATTCGTCGCCTCGTCGATGCGTTCCCGGAGACGCACGTCGTCTATCCGGTCCACCTCAATCCAGTCGTTCAAGAAGCGGCGAAGACGGTTTTTGAAGGGCATGATCGGATTTCGTTGATCGCCCCACTCGACGTCTTCGATTTCCATAACTTCGCGAGCCGTGCCCATTTGATCTTAACTGACTCGGGTGGCGTACAAGAAGAAGCACCATCACTCGGTGTTCCTGTTCTTGTCTTACGCGATACGACGGAACGTCCGGAAGGGATTACTGCCGGAACGTTGAAGCTTGCTGGAACGGAAGAAGAGACGATCTATCAGATGGCAACAGAACTCTTGACGAACAAAACACTTTATCAGGAGATGGCACATGCCTCAAACCCGTATGGAGACGGTCACGCGTCCGAACGCATCGTCCAAGCAATCCTGCATCACTTCGGTCAAGGCGAAGCTCCGGCACCGTTACTCACACAATAAAAAACGATCATCCTCGAATCGCTTGCATTCACTTGCTTTCCTCAGGCGAGACGTGAGCCGCGCCTCCTTCGTCTTTAGACGAGGAGTCGGATCTCACTTGTCTCTGACAGCACGAAAACTCGTGCTTTTTCCTGTAGGAGTCGCGTGATGTGAGCGATTCTTTGTTATGTCTTGAATTTCGTGTAATCGCAATAGTTGATTTAGGAGGATAATATCTTTAATTCTTACAATTTCCACTAAAATCAGCCCATTTGTTTAGAAAATGTAAAACCAGATGACCTTGAAACTGGAAGGGAAGTGATGACGATTCAAGCTGTGACGTAGCGCACGATTAAAAAAATGGAAATCGCTGAAATGTATTGTTACAAACAGATGTCAGAGCTGTTTTTATGTCCTGATTCGGAAGCGTTTTCAATTGTGAACGAAAAATGTTTTTTCACAAAATCGACACAAATCAATTTTAGAGGTCTTGTTTCGGTTTACCGGGCACGATATAACGTTACTGTTCAACGGTTTTGTTCACCATATGAACAATCTCTTTAACCGTTGATAGCACTACATATTTTCTTCACATCTTCGTGAAATGACTTGCATGTAAGACATCTGTGAAAACCTTATCAATCGTTGATATGTATAGGTTTTTCGGCTCTGTTTTTATTGTGAATTCATTTGACTATGAAAGCTGCTTCATTGTATTCTTGACTAGTATGAAAATCCGCAAATTGTGGGAAAGAAAAAGAACTCACAATTGGGAAAAAAGGGGGTCGTCTCTAGTGCGCCAAAGTGGGCTCGCAAAGAGTATGGTCATGGCCTCGCAAATTTCGACGGCACTGGCTGCACCGATCGTCATTGGCTTTTTGGTTGGGAACTATGGGGAACAACAACAATGGTGGGAAAAAATGGGTGCGACATTCGCCGTGTTCATCGGGATTTTCATCGGCATTCTTTGCATGATCGCCATGATCAGGCACTTGTTAGGGGAGAAGACATGAACATCATCCTTCAAGATGCGTTGTATCGTGCGTACTTACGATGGTTTGGACTCTTTTACGGGATCCTGGCTGTCCTGCTGCTCATCGGACGCCCGAGTGAATCGGTCATTTATGGACTGGCGCTTGGTGGAACTGGCAGCTTTCTGATCTTGACGCTTCAACGACTCAGCGTCGATCGGATGTATCGTGTAATCGAGACGGGGCGTAAGCCGATGTCTCGTGGGACCGTTTCACGCATGGCGGTCGCGGTACTTTGTGTGATGATCGGTTTGAAATATCAAACTGAATTGTCATTAACTGCGGTGGTAATAGGCCTTCTCGCCGGCCACGTCATACAATTTTGTGAGTTCTTGACTCACGAACTCAAGCGGGAAAAGAGGTGAATAGTCAAATGAACCACGAAATGCCACTTTACGAAATCCCACTCTGGGGTGACTTCGTTCTGTACGGTAGCTGGACGAACTTGATCACAGTATTGATTGCTGCTGCTCTCGTCTTCTTGATTGCCGTGGCCGGTACGCGACGTCTTGTGATGAAGCCAACCGGTGCTCAAAACGTGATGGAGATGTTCCTCGAATTCGTTCGCGGTATCATCAGCAGCACGATGGACTGGAAAACAGGGGGTCGCTTCCTTACGTTCGGAATGACATTATTCCTGTTCATCCTTGTGTCCAACATCATGGGTCTTCCATTCAACGTCGTGACGGGACACTACATTTGGTTCAACTCACCAACTGCAGATCCTTACGTGACACTGGCACTTTCATCTATGGTAGTGGTCATGAGCCATTACTACGGTGTGAAGATGCGCGGCTTCGGTGCTTATGCGAAAACATTCATGACGCCGATGTTTATCATTACCATCATCGAGGAGTTTGCAAACACGTTGACGCTCGGTCTTCGTCTTTACGGAAACATCTTCGCTGGTGAGATCATGATCGGAATCATTCTTTCGATCGGTATCGTCTCTGGTACGAACGATTTCCAATTCCTCGGACCAATCGGCGCGATCATCTCGGGTATCCCGATGTTGATCTGGCAAGGATTCTCACTCTTCATCGGTGGTATCCAAGCGTACATCTTCCTTATCCTGACGATGGTTTACATCGGACATAAGGCAGCGCACGACCATTAATTCGAAGGTAAAGCATCCGCTTTTCCGATAACAGCACGACAAATCAATGAACATACTCTAGGGAGGCAATTTATCATGAATCTTATTGCAACAGCGATCATCATCGGACTCGGCGCACTCGGCGCAGGTATCGGTAACGGTCTTATCGTAAACGGTACAGTATTAGGTCAAGCACGTCAGCCAGAACTCAAAAACGAACTTCGTCAAACAATGTTCATCGGTATCGGTCTTGTTGAGGCACTTCCAATCATCGGTGTAGCGGTCGGTTTCCTTCTTCTCAACTCTTAATCCACGATTAACGAGAACGGACTACATAGGGCGCTATTCGTTCAACGTTTGAGTGAACCGTCACGGGAGCTTAGGCTCCCTTATGTAGATATTGAAGTTGAACCAACCACGAGGGGAGTGTAATCGAATGAATCTAACGTATCTTGCGGCAGAGGGCGTTGCGGAAGCAAGTAAGCCTCTTATCGCCAACATGATCGTCACGATCGTCGTTTTCCTCTTGCTCCTCATCCTCTTGAAGAAATTCGCATGGGGCCCGCTCGTCAACATGATGAAAGCGCGGGAAGAGCATGTGGCTAGCGAGATCAACTCGGCTGAAAAGAGCCGTAAAGACGCTGAAGTCTACGTAGAACAACAACGCGAAGAATTAAACAAGGCGCGTACGGAAGCACGCGACCTTTTAGAAGCATCACGCCGTCAGGCAGAAGCAGAGCAAGCACGTGCGATGGAGCAGGCACGTCTTGAATCCGAAATGAGTAAGGAAGAAGCTCGCCGTGCGATCGAACGTGAACGCGCTGAAGCACAAGCTGCTTTGAAGAACGATGTCGCTCTTCAAGCAATCGCTGCAGCACGCCACGTCATGAAAACACAGCTTGCGACGGACGAAGCCGCTCAAAAGGCACTCGTCGATCAATTCCTTGCTGATACTAAGGGCACGAACTAATGCGTGATCACGTAGCGGGACGCTACGCAAAAGCGCTCTTCGATCTTGCGCTTGAGCACCATGTGCTCGAGCAAGCAGAAGCTGATGTGCGGACGCTCGGCGAAGTGCTCCACGCAACACCAGAGCTCGCTTCGGTTTTAGATAACCCATCGATTTCTGCTGAAGAGCTCAAGCAAGTTCTTCAAACAAGCTTCACTGGCTTCAACTCGATCGTCTTGAACACGTTGCTCGTCATGGTCGAAAACGACCGGGCAGCAGAAATCGTCACGTTACCGGAACACTTCATTGCATTGTTGAATGAACACCGCAATGTCGCGACGGCAATCGTCACGAGTGCATACAAATTGTCAGACGAGGAACTCACGAAAGTGAAAGAGACGTTTGGCCAAAAATCAGGTAAAACGCTTGAAGTCGAGAACGTCGTCGACACGGGTGTCATCGGAGGACTTCGCGTTCAAATCGGTTACACGACATATGACGGTACGATCGAAACTAAACTAACGCGCCTTGAGCGTGAGCTGTTAAAAGCGTAAGAAAATAGGGGTGAAACGCATGAGCATTAGAGCTGAAGAAATCAGCGCCCTGCTTAAAGCGCGTATCGCGCAGTACGGTTCTACGATGGAAGTGAACGAGACAGGTACGGTCATCCAAATTGGTGATGGTATCGCTCGTGCACACGGACTCGACAACGTCATGTCGGGAGAGCTCGTAGAATTCGCTAACGGCACAATGGGCTTGGCGCAAAACTTAGAAGAAGGCAACGTCGGTATCATCATCCTCGGTGACTACCTTGAAATCAAAGAAGGCGACTCTGTTCGCCGTACGGGCCGCATCATGGAAGTACCAACTGGAGACGCACTTCTCGGACGTGTCGTTAACCCACTCGGTATGCCAATCGATGGTCTTGGTCCAATCGAAACAGAACACTACAACCCGATCGAGCGTAAGGCGTCTGGCGTCATGGCGCGTAAATCGGTACACGAACCACTTCAGACAGGAATCAAGGCGATCGATGCCCTCGTTCCAATCGGTCGTGGACAGCGTGAGTTGATCATCGGTGACCGTCAGACGGGTAAGACGTCGATCGCAATCGATACGATCATCAACCAAAAAGAAGAAAACATGATCTGTATCTACGTCGCAATCGGACAAAAAGAATCAACAGTCCGTGGCGTCGTCGAGACGCTCCGTAAAAACGGTGCCCTCGATTACACGATCGTCGTTTCGGCAGCGGCTTCACAGCCGGCTCCACTTCTTTACCTCGCACCATTCGCAGGTGTCGCGATGGGTGAACACTTCATGGACCAAGGCAAACACGTTCTTGTCATCTATGATGATCTTTCAAAACAAGCAGCTGCTTACCGTGAGCTTTCACTTCTCTTGAAACGCCCACCAGGCCGCGAAGCTTACCCAGGGGATGTCTTCTACCTCCATTCACGCCTTCTTGAGCGTGCGGCGAAGTTGAACGACGAGCTTGGCGCAGGTAGCTTGACTGCCCTTCCGTTCATCGAGACGCAAGCGTCGGATATCTCAGCTTATATCCCGACGAACGTTATTTCGATCACGGATGGTCAAATCTTCCTTCAATCGGATCTCTTCTTCTCAGGTGTCCGTCCCGCGATCAACCCGGGTCTCTCGGTATCGCGTGTAGGTGGTTCGGCTCAAGTAAAAGCGATGAAGAAGGTAGCGGGTACGCTCCGTCTTGACCTCGCATCTTACCGCGAGCTTGAAGCATTCGCTCAGTTCGGATCTGACCTTGATAAAGCGACTCAATCGAAGCTTAACCGTGGTGAGCGGACAGTTGAAGTCTTGAAACAAGACTTGAACCAACCCCTTACTGTCGATAAGCAAGTCATCATCATCTATGCCTTGACTCGTGGTCACCTTGATGATGTTGCTGTAACGGATATTCGTCGTTTTGAAAAGGAACTCAACCTCTGGCTCGATCAAAACCGCAAACAACTTTGCGATGAGATCCGTAAGACAGGTAACCTTCCAGCAGACGAAGAGATCGTAGCAGCAATCTCAGAATTTAAGAAAACGTTCCAAGCGACGGTTTAATCCGGCGGAACGCTCTTGATACTAACAAGGTGGTGAATCGAAATGGCATCGTTGCGCGAGATACAAACGCGGATCAACTCGACGAAAAGTACGAAACAGATCACGAAAGCGATGAACATGGTTTCGGCGTCGAAACTGAACCGCGCTCAAGCACATAGCGCGAAGTTCCAACCTTACATGCTGAAAATGCAAGAGGTACTCGGAACCATTGCGAATGGCACGACAGGTGCGAGCCATCCGATGCTCGAGAAACGTCCCGTCAAAAAGACAGGATATATCGTCATCACATCGGATCGCGGCTTAGCTGGTGCATATAACGCCAACGTGCTGCGTGAAGTCTACCGGGAAATCAAAGAAAAGCATACTACGGACAGTTACGTTCTCTTCGTGGTCGGTAAAGTCGGTGTCCAGTTCTTCCGTTCGCGCGGAATCACGGTCACGGATGCGATCACAGGTTTGAACGATTCTCCTTCGTATGTCGACGTCGCTGAGATCGTGAAGCGCACAGTGAGTGCGTTCACGGTCGGCGAAATCGACGAGCTCAAGCTGTGCTACAACCACTTCCTATCTGTCATCAGCCAGGAAGTGAAAGTCGAAACCCTTCTCCCACTCGGAGAAATCGAAGCTTCATCTTCGACGACTTATGAGTACGAGCCAAGCGAGGAACAAATCCTTGCGGAACTCCTCCCGCGTTATGCGGAGAGCTTGATCTTCGGTGCGCTTCTTGACGCGAAAGTAGCAGAACATGCGTCACGTATGACAGCAATGCAAAGTGCGACAGATAACGCAGATGACTTGATCGGTCGATTGACTCTCGTCTACAACCGAGCTCGACAAGCTGCGATCACGCAAGAAATCACAGAGATCGTCAGTGGGGCTGCTGCGCAGCAGTAATCCCGACTGGCGTAACGATAGGTAGGAGGAAACACGATGAACGAACTCGGTTTAAAAGGCCGCGTCGTCGCGGTCATGGGACCTGTCATCGACGTTAAGTTCGAAGGACACTTACCGAACATCTACAACGCGCTCCGTATTCAATATACGCCGCAAACTGTAGAAGAAGTGGCTATCGACTTGACGCTTGAGGTCGCCCTGCACCTTGGTGACGACGTCGTCCGTACCATTGCGATGGACTCTACGGATGGAGTACGCCGTGGAATGGAAGTACTCGATACGAATGCTCCAATCTCGGTACCCGTCGGAGAAGCGACACTTGGTCGCGTCTTCAACGTACTCGGTAACCCAATTGATGAAAAAGAAATCGCTGCTGACGTGGAACGTCTTCCAATCCACAAAAAAGCACCGACTTTCGATAACCTTTCAACGAAAGTTGAAATCCTCGAAACTGGAATTAAAGTCGTCGACTTGCTCGCTCCTTACATCAAGGGTGGTAAGATCGGTCTCTTCGGTGGTGCCGGTGTAGGTAAGACCGTCCTCATCCAGGAATTGATCAACAACATCGCGCAAGAGCACAGCGGTATCTCGGTATTCGCAGGTGTTGGTGAGCGGACGCGTGAAGGAAATGACTTGTTCCACGAGATGACGGATTCAGGCGTTATCAAACAAACAGCGATGGTCTTCGGTCAGATGAACGAACCACCGGGTGCACGTCTCCGTGTTGCCTTGACTGGTTTGACGATGGCAGAATACTTCCGTGATGAGCAAGGACAAGACGTTCTTCTCTTCGTTGATAACATCTTCCGTTACACACAAGCGGGTTCTGAGGTATCGGCCCTTCTCGGTCGTATGCCATCTGCCGTTGGTTACCAGCCGACACTCGCAACAGAGATGGGTATGCTCCAAGAGCGAATCACATCAACAAACAAAGGTTCGGTTACATCGATCCAAGCGGTTTATGTACCAGCCGATGACTATACTGACCCGGCTCCTGCAACGACGTTTGCTCACTTAGATGCAACGACGAACCTTGAGCGCCGTCTCTCTGAGATGGGGATCTATCCTGCCGTGGATCCACTTGCTTCGACATCACGCGCCCTTTCACCGGAAATCGTCGGCGAAGAGCACTACGGTGTTGCACGTCAAGTTCAGGAAACACTTCAGCGTTATAAAGAACTTCAAGATATCATCGCGATCCTCGGTATGGACGAGTTGTCAGAAGACGACAAATTGACTGTACACCGTGCGCGTCGTATCCAGTTCTTCTTGTCGCAGAACTTCCACGTAGCTGAGCAGTTCACAGGACAAAAAGGATCGTACGTCCCAGTTAAGGACACGATCCGCGGCTTCAAAGAAATCCTCGAAGGTAAACACGATGATCTAACGGAAGAAGCATTCCGTCTCGTCGGTCCGATCGAAGATGCGATTGAAAAAGCGAAGGCGCTTGTCTAAGTGACAAAGCATAAGGGGGACTTGAGATGAACACACTTCATGTCAATATCGTCACCCCGGATGGCGAAGTGTATGATGGCGATATCCGTATGGTCGTTGCGAAGACGATTTCTGGTGAGATCGGGGTTCTCCCGCACCACGTCCCACTCGTGACACCACTCGATATCAGCATCTTGAAGTTGCGCCACGAAGATGGCGGACGCACGTTGATCGCTATCAGCGGTGGCTTTATGGAAGTGCGCCAGGATACTGTAACGGTTCTTGCGGAAACTGCGGAGCAAGCAGACAAGGTCGACTATGACCGTGCTGCAGCTGCGAAGGTTCGTGCAGAACGTCGTCTCCAGGACACGAAATTATCAGAACTCGAATTCAAGCGTGCTGAACTTTCACTGAAACGAGCAGTTAACCGTCTCAGCTTGAAAGACTACGGTCGCGATTGATTCGACCAAAGACCCGAATTCCTTTGCGGAATCGGGTCTTTTTTTGTACGATACGTCAATGATTTTTCTAAAGACAAACGTTTTCGCAAGAGGGAGAACGATACAGGTTTAAAACGCCGTAAAAATGTAAAAGTACATTATATGCCTCGTCTTCACAATTTCTTCAACATTTTTTCTTTGGAAGACTAAATTTATCTTCAATAAATATATTTTATACGCTAAAATTAATTCAGCGTGTTCTTTTTTGTTTGCGCAATCATTCATTTTATGAAATCATAGTAAAGTTGGAGAAACTATGAAGAAGAGGTGCAACGAAAGTGACATCTATTGGTGTGAGTGCGTTAGTTAGTATGCTGGTCTACATCGTAGCGATTCTACTCGCTTGGTGGTCCTTATTACCAGTCAAATGGGAGAAAATCCTGCAACATCCTAAAGGACCGCATGCGGTAGCCTTGCGAACGATTCTAGCCATTGCACTCGGATCGATCGTCGCTCGCTTTTTATTGGATTATGCCGGTTTTGCACAGCGTCTTCAGTTTTTAATTGGGTGAACTTGTAACTGCATTGTAAACCCTGAAATGGTAATTTGTTTTAACATGGAACAGGACACTGCTCTTTCAATGAAGGAACACAGTCATTTAGCAATTATCTAACATTACAATCGAAACGTCGTATTGGCTTTGGAGTAAGAGATCAACTATAGGGAAGTTTCTTTTCTAACATTCGTTGAATTCCAACTATGATCCTCACCAATCACGAATTGAACATACTAGAACAGAAACGAAGCAGAGGAGTAGGGAGAATGGAAAAAATCGTTGTCCGTGGCGGACGTAAATTAGCTGGAACAGTCAAAGTAGAAGGTGCAAAGAACGCGGTCTTAAAAACACTCGTCGCGACATTGCTTGCATCAGAGGGCCAATCGGTTCTTCAAAACGTACCACGTCTAGCAGACGTCTATACAATCAATAACGTCTTACGCAACTTGAATGCGGAAGTCGAGTTCGACGCTGAAGCAAACACGGTGACGGTCAATGCCGAACCGAATCTTAAAGATGAAGCGCCACTCGAATACGTCCGTAAGATGCGGGCTTCGATCCTCGTCATGGGTCCATTACTTGCACGACTCGGTCGCGCACGTGTCGCGATGCCAGGTGGCTGTGCGATTGGTTCACGTCCAATCGATCTTCACTTAAAAGGTTTCGAAGCGATGGGCGCGAAGACGATCATCGGAAACGGATTCGTTGAAGCACATGTTGACGGTCGTCTCAAAGGTGCGAAAATCTACCTCGACTTCCCATCAGTCGGTGCGACAGAAAACATCATGATGGCTGCGACACTCGCAGAAGGAACGACAGTGATTGAGAACGTCGCAAAAGAACCAGAAATCGTTGATCTTGCGAACTTCTTGAACGCAATGGGCGCAAAAGTCCGCGGTGCAGGTACAGAAACGATCCGCATCGAAGGCGTCGAGAAGTTACATGGTGCAACACACTACGTCATTCCGGACCGGATTGAAGCAGGTACGTTCATGATCGCAGCAGCAATCACAGAAGGTGACGTCGAAGTCATCGGTGCAGAACGTGAACACCTTCGTCCTCTCATCTCGAAGATGGAAGAGATGGGCGTTAAGATCACGGATACAGAAGAAGGTCTCCGTGTCGTCGGTCCAGAAAAACTCGAAGCAGTCGACGTCAAGACAATGCCACACCCAGGGTTCCCGACAGACGTTCAAGCACAAATGATGGCGCTTGTTCTCAAAGCAGGTGGCACATCGGTCATCACGGAAACTGTTTTCGAGAACCGCTTCATGCACGTTGAAGAATTCCGTCGTATGAACGCGGACATTAAAATCGAAGGTCGTTCATCGATCATCAATGGTGGCGTTCAATTACAAGGTGCAGAAGTGCTCTCAACAGACCTTCGCTCAGGTGCGGCACTCGTCACAGCAGGATTGATCGCTGAAGGCGAAACGCGCGTTGGCGCACTTCACCACATCGACCGTGGATACGTCGACTTCCACTTGAAGTTACAAGCACTTGGTGCAGACGTAGAACGTGTGACAGAAGAAGCGGCAGTCGTTGAAGAAACAGCTGCAACAAAACTCTAAGCACTCATTCAAGAGCATTCTCTCGTTTTCGGGGGAATGCTCTTTTTGTCATCTTTTTAAAAAGATGACAATGAAATCAGAAAAGCCAAAAAAGAAAGTCGTTTCACGATGGGGCATATGCTAGAATTGAAAGGTATGTATACATAAATGGGTTAGACGTCCAAACGACGTTCTATATTTTGGAAGAATAGCCAGTGGGTAAAGGAGAGCACACGAGATGTTTTCAAGAGATATCGGAATCGACTTAGGGACGGCGAATGTCGTCATTCATGTAAAAGGTAGAGGCATTGTCCTCGATGAGCCATCGGTCGTCGCGATCGATAAGGCGACAGGCAAGATTCATGCGGTAGGGACAGAAGCACACTTGATGGTGGGCCGAACACCGGGAAACATTGTGGCCATTCGACCGCTTCAAGACGGCGTCATTGCTGATTTCGAAATGACAGAAGCGATGCTACGCCATTTCATCGATAAGATTGAGGTCCGTAAGATGTTCGGTGGAGTCCGCATGTTGATTTGTACACCAGCAAGCATCACAACGGTCGAAGCAAAAGCGATTCGCCAAGCTGGTGAAAAATCAGGCGCGAAGACGGTCTTCCTCGAAGTCGAGCCGAAGGTCGCAGCAGTCGGTGCCGGTATGGACATTTGGATGCCAGCAGGGCACATGGTTATTGATATCGGTGGTGGAACGACGGATGTTGCCGTACTTTCAATGGGTGACATCGTCTGCGGCGAAACGATTAAAGTCGCAGGCGACCGGTTTGATCACGACATCATCCGCTCGATCAAGGATACGCATAAGTTGATCATCGGGGAACGGACAGCGCAAGCCGTCAAGACGACGGTCGCGACGGTCTCAGAAGACGGACGTCGTGAACAGATGGATATTCGCGGACGTAATCTCGTGACGGGCTTACCGCACAACATCACGGTGACATCAGAAGAGATGCATGAAGCACTCGCAGAAGCAGCGATGGAGATCGTCGAAGCCACGAAGCGTGTGCTCGAGAAGACACCACCAGAGCTTGCAGCGGACATCATCGATCGTGGTATCATCCTGACGGGTGGGGGCGCACTTCTTGACGGAATCGACCAGTTACTTGCAAAAGAACTCGGCCTACCGGTTCTGATTGCAGAAGATCCGATGTTATGTGTCGCACGCGGTACAGGGATCATGCTCGACAACCTTGGGAAGTAAGAGCGTGTAAGCATAAAGGATATGATCTTTCGTAAAAGTTCATTCCTATAACGACTGTCTTGTCCTTCTCGCTTTCCACAGGAGGGAGGTAAGCCGCGACAGCCCGCATTTCATGCGAGTTGTCGGGTCTTACCTATCCCTGACGAAAGTGCTGTTTGCACTTTCTTTTCCTGCAGGAGTCGAGAATGGACAAGTTCGTTCGATATGAATCAAACCAATAGGGAGTCCGGTTTCCGAAGTACGTATCGGAAACTGGACTCCCCTTGTTTTAAACATAATGCTTAGGCTACAATGCCATGGTACTAAATGATCATTTGCCTCCTTGTGCTTCACCCGACTCCTACAGGAAAAAGCGCAAATTTTTGCGCTGTCAGAGACAAACAAGACCCAGGTTCACTGTTATACGAACAGTGAAGACTGGCTTGTGTCTCGCCTGAGGAAAGCGGATGAAAAGCAAAGGGGCAGACAGGTGGAGATGGCTCACTGTGTACTACGCATGAAAGCCTGGTACGCTTCAAAATCATGATAGACGATGGCACTTGGTGGCAACGAACTTGCCATCGTCTGATTAACGAGCTGATTCAGCTGCGTCCGCGTTTTGCCATAGAACGTAATGTCTGGTGTTTCCGGAAGCTCCGTGAATTCGATGGCATACGATAAACGATATCCGTTACTCGCCGCATACAGTGCATCCGTCATCGTGATAGCACCAAGTCCGTTACCACCACCGTAAACGGTCCGGTAACTCATCAACGTGACTTCGTCAGCGAGATCCATCGCCCACTCGCTGAGGGAACGTCCGCCTGCATCCTGAACGGTATGGAACCAGAACGGGAGAAACAGTTGCAGCGGTAATCCTTCAGCAGACGCTTTCTCGCGGAAGGCGAGTAAGATGCGTTCATAGGAGGCGATGACACGTGGCTGGTCTGTCTCCCATTCCGGTAAGGCATACGGTTCGAGATCGACACTGATGCCGTCCGGATGACTGATCGTCTCCTTCTGATAGCTCGAGATCCAGGCTAACGGATCCTCGACGTTCGGTCGAGCTGTCGTTCCTTCGTTTGTAATCCAGCGCGGCTGTCCGAACAGAAAGTAGACTTCGATTCCGACAGCATGCGCTTTTTCAACGAACGTTCGGTAGAGAGTACGGTCACCCTCGACAGCGACATGCAGATAGACACGTTTCATCTGTCTGTTTGCCAGCTGATTGATCTTCGTTGAAATGGATTTGGCCTCTGGAATGGACCAGATGACCGTGTGACGAGTGACGGAAACGGCAGCTGAACTCTTGAGTGGTAGTCCGAATTGAAGCAACGACAGGCAGACTACGCTAATCAAAAAGCGTTTCATTTCAATTTCACTCCTTCGTGTGGATTACCTTACTATCGGTCGTTGCGCATTCACTTATATGCATCAAAGGTCCTGTTCTACACTTTGACAGTTCAAATCCTAGACATTTCACATTGTGAAGTGTATATTGAAAGTTGTTATATTGAAACGAATTGTCAAATAAAAGGAAGTGATGCCACAATGCCATTGTGGAAAAGAAATTTAGTAGTCGTCTGGTTCGGTAGTTTTTTGACTGCCGCCGCTCTTAGTCTCGTTTTACCGTTTTTGCCCTTATTCATTGAAGAGCTCGGTGTCGACGGCCGACAAGATATTACGACGTGGTCCGGGATCGCCTTTGGTGCTACTTTCCTCGTCGCTGCGATCGTCTCACCGATTTGGGGACGTCTTGCCGATCGAAAAGGGCGTAAGCTCATGCTACTCCGAGCAAGTCTTGGTATGTCGATCGTCATGTTCTTGATCAGTTTCGTCCAAGATGTGTATCAACTTGTATTCTTACGTCTTGTCATGGGAGCCGTCTCCGGATTCATCTCAGCCGGAATTACAATGGTTGCTTCCCAAACCCCAAAAGAGAAAAGTGGCTGGGCGCTCGGCACCCTGTCGACCGGTGGGATTGCTGGTGGATTGCTAGGACCTCTTATCGGAGGATTCCTCGCCGACGTTGTTGGGCTTCGACCCGTTTTTCTCTTTACGAGCGTTCCGCTCTTCATGACCTTCCTCGTGACCTACTTCTTCGTCAAAGAAGAATTCGTCCCACTGGAAGTCAAAAAGATGGCGTCTGCGAAGGAAATCATCCAGTCACTTCGCCATCCAGAACTCATTTTAAGCCTCTTCTTGACGACGTTCCTGATTCAGTTCGCGGCACAATCAATTAGTCCGATTCTGTCGCTGTACGTCCGGGAACTCAGTCCCGGTACCGAACGACTCGCCTTGTTATCTGGAATTGTTGCTTCGGCACCAGGGATTGCGGCACTGATCGCGGCGCAACGACTGGGTCGTCTATCCGATAAGATTGGCGCTGAGCGTGTCTTATTCTTTGCGTTACTCGTCTTTGCAGCTTTCTTGATTCCGCAAGCATTCGTCACGGATACAAGTCAATTGATCGTCTTACGGATGGGGATCGGTTTTGCGACAGCAGCACTGCTACCATCTGTCCAAACCTTGTTACGGAAGAATACGCCAGCGAATGCATCGGGACGGATCTTTGGATATAACCAGTCCGCGCAGTTCATGGGGAACTTCCTTGGACCACTCGCAGGTGGACAGATTGCCGGTCACTTTGGTTTTGAAGCGCTGTTCCTCTTTACTGGCTTGATCGTCATCACGAATGCGGTGCTAGAGCGAACACAAACGGCTGTTTTAAAGAAAAATCCGAATAACTAATGAGAAGCTTCCATTTCCTAGACTGTGTTTGGGGAACGGAAGCTTTTTTTCATAGGATTCACCTTAAGTATCTTTAAATTATTATCTAAAGTATAACAAAATTTGTCAATTTTCAATATGTAAACTATGGAAAAGCGAATTATGTAATTGAGGTAGGTCTTTCGATGCATCTCTGCTGGATATTACCGTTTTGTTCAAAAAAGTTCATAATTCCTCTTCGGTCGACCGATATACTGAAAGGAAAGAATTGAACATGAAGTCAATGAGGAGATGGAACGCATGCTACGAGGAATGTACACGGCGTCGAATGCGATGCAGGCATTACAACGTCAACAGGAAATGCTCAGTAACAACTTGGCGAATGCGCGGACGCCGGGCTTCCGCGCTGATCAAGCGTCACTCCGGACGTTTCCAGAGATGCTGATCCAGCAAACAGCAAACAATGAACGGACGGGTGTGCGAGGAGTCGCGACGGTCGGGAAACTCGCGACCGGTGTCTTCATGCAGGCAGCGACCCCGAACTTCACGCAAGGTTCGATCACGGAGACAGGCAATGCGACCGATCTACAAATCAGTTCACTTGAAGGAGCACCGCTGTTCACGATTCGTCACCGGGATCCGTTGACAGAAGAGGAAGAGACGCTTTATACGACGAACGGACAGTTTGCCGTCGGACAAGACGGTCTACTCCGGACGACAGAAAATGATCTCGTTCTTGATACGAACGGGCAACCACTCGACGTCGTCAATGAGGACTTCAAAGTTGACGCGGACGGAGCCGTTACGGATGGAAATGGTCAAGCGATCGGCAATCTCGGTCTCGTCGTAACGGATCAACCGGAGACGCTCGAACGGACAGGGAATGGTCTATTCCGGTCAACCAATCCATTGAATGCCGGAAACGTCCGAGTCGATCAAGGTGTACTCGAACTCGGAAATGTCGAGATTGAACAGACGATGGCGGAGATGAATGCTGGTCTGCGTCAGTTCGAAGCCAATCAAAAAGTCATTCAAGCGTACGACCGGACAGCGGAAAAAGCTGTTTCCGAAATCGGACGCGTTCGCTAATAGGAGGATATGATGCAATCAATCTATACATCCGCAAGTACGATGGGACAACTGCAAAAACAGCTTGATACGACCGGGCAAAACCTTGCCAATGTGGATACGAACGGCTATAAACGGCGGGATGCTCAGTTCAATGAATTGCTCGTCCGTAACATCAATAACCAAGCGACAGGCTTCACACCAGGTCCCTTGACGACGCCAGAGGGTCTTCGACTCGGCGTTGGTGGTTATGTCGCGAACGAAGCGACACGTTTTGGCGTCGGAACATTCCGGACGACGGATCGAAAACTCGATGCGGCACTCGGAAACCCGCACCATTTCTTCGGTGTCATCGATACGGATGGCGTGACGAAGTTTACGCGGGACGGAAACTTCCAGTTGTCGCCGCAAGCGAACGGACAAGTTCTGTTGACGGACGATGCCGGGCGCTCCGTCATCAACCAGGCGAATGATCCAATCGTCTTACCGGCGAACGCGACCGAGATTGAACTGAACAAGGACGGCAACATCACCGGCATCTTAAACGGGGATCGTCGTGTCCTCGCTCGAGTGGGTGTCGCGGACATCCCGAACTACGGAGAGCTGACGGAAGTCGGGGGTGGCTTGTTCACAGCAACCGGACAATACCAGAATGCGACAGGGAATCCGTTGACGGTCGGTCGGCTTGAGACATCGAACGTCGATATGGCGCTTGAGATGACGAACTTGACGCAGCTCCAGCGGGCGTATCAGTTTAACTCGAAAGCGTTGATGACGAGTGATCAGATGATGGGGATCGTCACGTCACTGAAATAAAACATCACAAAAGGGTGATGCTTCTCGCAAGAGAGGTATCACCCTTTTCATTATTTTTCCTGTAACGCAAGATAGATCGCAGCCATGTCCTCGTCGCCGTAAGCGGGTTTCGCATCAGTGTAGCTAGCGTCCGTTGCTTGCGCAAGTGGTAGCTCAAGCTGTTGGCGTCTCGCTTCTGCCGTAATCAGTCCGAGATCCTTTGCCATCAGGCGGAGCGGGAAAGCAGACGGGAAGTCGTTCTTCCGGTACATGTCACGTTTACCACTGAAGAGCGGAGTGTTCATCCCGGAAGCACTGATCATCTGGATCAGCTTCTCTTTTTCGAGCCCGGCACCTTCTCCAAGCAGTAATGTCTCCGCGACCCCTTGACCGACGACTGCGAGCAATAAATTGATGGCGAGCTTCGCCGCACTGCCTGAGCCATGTGGTCCAAAATGAATCGTTTCCTTGCCAAGTAGCTCAAGATACGGCTGACAAGTCGCGACGACGTTCGCGTCACCACCGGCAAGCAGGACGAGCTGACCGTTTTCTGCGACCGGAACGGAGCCCGAGACAGGCGATTCCAGATACGTGCCGTCATTCTTTTCGACGAGACGAGCCATCTCCTTCGTTTCTTCTGGGGAGATTGTACTTAAGTTAACGATCGTCTTACCTGTGAGGTTCTCTTGGATACTTTCGAGAACGGACGCGACGGCAGGTCCGTCCGCTAACATGACGAAGAGAATGTCGCTCTGACGTACCACGTCCTGTATTTCTTTGACAGCTGTTGCTCCTAATTCTGTCAACGGAGCAGTCTTTTCATACGTCCGGTTATAGACGAGCAAATCATGACCGCCGTCAATTAAACGTTTTGCCATCGGTACACCCATATGTCCTAAGCCAATCCATCCGAGTTGCATGTCGATTCCTCCTTATCATGATGCGCTTTTGACTATACCCCGCGCTTCGCCAAATCTAACGAAAAAAAGACCGTCCACATGATGTGAACGGTCGCGTGATTAATCTTCATACGTGAGGATGGTCGAGATGACGGCGATCGGGAAACGAATCGTAAAGGTCGATCCGACACCAACGACAGATTCGACATCAATCGTTCCGTTGTGGTGCTTGACGATCTCCTTACAGATCGACAGACCAAGACCGGTTCCGCCAATTTTGCGTGTCTCGGAGTTATCGACACGATAGAACTTATCGAACAATTTTGGAAGGGCATCTTGCGGAATCCCGATGCCTTCATCTTGGATACGGATTTGAGCGAAACCAAGTTCATTTGTAATCCGTATCAAGACTGTACCACCGCTCGGCGAGTACTTGACGGCGTTACTGAGCAGGTTGTTCAGCAACTGTTTCATCTTTTCCGCATCCCCGTCAATCATGATCGGTCCACGGGCCTCAAAATCAATCGTATGCGTCTCATGCGAGACATTATAGAACTCGATCAAGTCCTGAGCAAGTTCGACGACATCAAACGTCGTCATCTCATACCGGTGTTCACTCGACTCCATGCGCTGGACGTCGAGGAAGTCGTTGACGAGTGTCGTCAGGCGACCGGTCTCGGAGTGGATCGTTTGGAGGTACTTCCGTTGCCGTTCCTCCTCGAACCGTTTGTTGAGCATCAGCTCCGTGAAGCCATAGATCGAAGAGAGCGGTGTCCGTAACTCATGCGAGACGGTCGAGACGAACTCTTCCTTCATCCGCTCGGCTTCCGTTTCTTTCGTCACGTCGCGGAGAACGAGCATCGTACCGACCCACAGGCCATCGACCTCGATTTTCTCAGCGTAGATCTGGATGTAAGTACTATGCTTGCGGATCGAGACGATCAAGCTGTCTTTCGGTAAATCGAGTTCGACGATCTGTTCAATGTAACGTTCGAACGCTGCCGGTTCGTCAATGATGTCAGCGAGTGCCTGCATCGCTTGTTCGAAGGCAGAGCGTTCTTCGTCTTCGAACGTTGTTGGGACTTCCGGAAACAACGTCATGAGGGGTTCGTTGACGAGCAACTCATCCGTCTCATGTTCGATGTAGACGACAGCTTCCCGAATCGAGTTCAACAGTTGCGTCGTCTTGTTCTTCTCGCGAATCATTTCTTCATAGATTCCCATCCGTAGGAGGGAGAGCGACAATTGATGCGAGAACGACAAGATGTCGCTCATCTGCTCCGTCGTGAAGGCATCACGATAACGAACGAGATAGATGCAGGCGATCATATGCTCTTTTGACGGATCAAGGACCGGAACCGCGACTTCATACATATAGTACGGGTACGGAAGCGGGCTTTCGTGCGCGACCTGTTTCGATGAGTGCACAGGACGCTTCAGAAGACGTGCCCGGTGCAGGAGTGACTGATCATCAGAGACGAGACGACCGACCATCTCTTCTGTCATCCCGTAATCGATTGTCGAGCGGACTTCCTGTTGATCGAGGAACAAGAGGGCACCGATTTCAGAATGCGTGATCGAGACGAGTTTCTCGATGATTTCCGGATAAGCCGTCAACGTCTCACGAGAAGCAAGCGTCTCAGTCAGTTCGTTACGATACTTGAGGTGTTGTTCACTCCGAAGTGTGATATCAAGTGCTTCCTCGAGTTCTTCCTGCTGCGCTTGCAATTCTTCTTGCTGCGCGACGAGTTCTTCCTGTTGCGCTTGGAGTTCTTCGTTCTTCGCGAGCATATGGACTTTATTGTCCGCGATCGAAGCTGCCATCTGATTGAAAGATGCCGTTAGCGTATGCAGTTCATCCTTACGTTTCGGTAACGGAATCGCTTGGATATCTTCTCCTGATGCAAGTAAAGCACTATCGCGAGACAACGTATTGACCTGCTTCGTGACGCGGCTGATGAATGGGCGAACGAGCGAGAGGAGGACGAGAATCAAGACAACGAGATTCGACAGCCAGATGAACTGCGCGACACGCATCTCGCTTAAGAGATCATTTTTCGCGTCCACTTCCTTCTTTTCGATCAACGTCAGATAATCTGAAAGCAACGTATCAATCCGTGTCATATCGACGTCTGCTTCTGATAAACTGACCGACCCGCGTAATGTCCCATTTTCGGTGAATAAATCTTTCCCGTTGGAAAGAGCAGCGAGCGTGTCAGGAGTCACAAAGTCTTCATTGATCTTCCCGTCCTTTTTTCCTTCAACGTATTCGTTGAGAAGTGGAAGAGATGTGCCAAAATAATCGTCATAAATGCGACGAGTCGCTGTCGCATATTCTTTCCCTTGCTCATAAATTGCATACTTTTCGAACCATGTCGTCAGGCGATTGATTTCCTGCTGATTCGTCTTCACCTGATCAAGTGTTTCCTGTGAACCAGTCAATAAGTAAGATTTGACGTTACTTTGAGCGACGGTCCATTCGCTAGCGAGTGCATTCGCATTCGTCCGTCGTTCACGTAAATCATCGAACGTCATATTCGCTTGATCGATCTTCTGTTCCGTATAGAAATAGACGATCGCAGATGTGATGCTAAGAGCGACGAACACCATATAGAAGGCGAACATCAATTGACGACCGATGGTACGATTAATCCATTTCACTGGGGTATCCTCCGTATTCTGTTTTACATGTATGAAAAAGATTGCTTAAATGCCGAATATATTCATCTTACGTAGTTTTAAAGGTCTCGGCAAATTTGAATCTGCAAAAACCACTAAAACAAATATATCATATATTTGTTAATTGATATTAAATGATACATTTTTTAAGAATAAGGATTAAGAAGCAATGTTTTAAGGAAAAACCATAGAAGATATTGAACTTCATCATTTTAAGTAGGGAAGTGGTCAGATGCAAAAAATGTTTGAAAATAAATGGTATCGATTCGCATGGTGGGTCATGACATTGCTCATCATCGTCTGGATTGGCGATCATGTTACGTTCCTTTTCCGACCGATCGCAATTCTGCTTCAAATGGTCGTACCACCCCTTGCAATCGCTGGGATTCTCTACTATGTCCTGTTGCCAATCGTCGAGTTGCTCGAGAAAAAGATGAAGCGGCGACCTGCTGTCTCAATCGTGCTCGTCGGTTTAATCGGTATTTTAACGACACTCGGCTTCATCTTTGGTCCGATGTTGTCGGAGCAGGTCACGCAGTTCGTCAATTCGATACCGACGCTCGCGACACAGTTCCAGCGCCAATTGATTGACGTCCGGGATCAACTCGAAAACAGTGCAGCCTTTTCACGCTTCCTATCAGGACCAGATAACTTGTTCAATAAGTTCTCAGGGAACATCTCGGAATACGCATCGACGTTCCTGAAGAACATCGGTACGGGTGTCGGTGGGTTCGTCAGTGTCCTGACGACAGCGGTCGTGACGATCATCATCATTCCAATCATGTTGATCTATATGCTGCTTGACGGTGATAAGCTTAAAGGCAATCTCGTTAAGCTGATGCCGTATGAGTACCATAAGGAAACGCAAAAAATCCTCGGGGACGTCCACGTGACGATCATGAGCTACATCCGCGGGCAAGTCATCGTCAGTATTGGTGTCGGGATCATCGCCTATATCGGATATCTCATCATCGGAATCGATTATGCGTTGTTACTCGCCTTATTTGCGACACTGACGAATATCATTCCGTTTCTCGGTCCGGTTCTCGGTGTCATTCCGGCATTGATCGTTGGGTTCATCCAGGATCCGATCCTTGCGATTTATGCAATCATCGTCATGACGGTCGCGCAACAGATCGATTCGCACATCATGTCACCACTTGTACAAGGGAAGACACTCGATGTCCACCCGTTGACAATCATCATCGTCTTGCTTGTCGCGGGGAACATCGCCGGTTTCTTCGGAGTCTTGCTCGGTGTACCGTTCTACGCTGTCATGAAGGTCGTCATTCTAAACATCCGTCGTCTCTATCACCTCCGATCGCAGAAGAAGATGGTCATTACGGAGGAAGAAAAGACGTTCGATACGATCATCACGGAGCGCGATTGAGTTTTGAAATTCATGTAAAAGTGCGTCATACTGAAGAGGTAGCTAAGAGAAGGGGGCAAGAATCAGATGGATTCACGTCATACCGAAGAACAAGCCGATCTACTGGCGTTGCAAAAATTTCAACACAACTTCGAGAACAGTTTGAAGTCGAGCATCATTTATCTCTTGCGTGATGGCGCATTGACGATCGGGGAACTCGAGCAACGGATTGATCAGTCGCACGGGCAGATCCTCGAGCAACTGCAGGAGCTGATTGAAGACGGACTCGTCATCCAGCAGATGTCTGAAAAAGTGCATGGACTGGCCTATTATTTGACGGCACCTGCAGAAGACCTCGTTCGACAATTCACGGAATCGATCCGGTGGAGTAAACAGCACATCCGATATTAAACAGCAGGATTCTAGACCTCCGAGCAGCTGCTCAGAGGTCTTTTTTGCGTTTTTTGAAGCAATCCTCCTAAAAAAATGGCATGCGCAGGAAAGAACCGGGTCAAAACAAGGCGATGCATGTCTTCTTCAATGCTTCTGAACGAGCGAACGAACTTGAAGAGTAGTAGATAAAAGTAAAGCAGGAACCAAATCATCCGTTGGTTCCTGCTCTACTATCATTTTTGGACGGCGCTGAACGCGTCCTCTGATTCGATTCCGGCTTTACTGACGGCTGTGACGATGAAACGACCTGTTGCATCTTTAGGGAGCGGGAATGCTTTACGCTCGATTGATTCCGTTGTACCGAGTTTTTTGCGTTTTCCGTCCTTCTCTTGATAGATGTTGTATTTGACGACATCCTCATCTGTTGAGGCGTACCAGTTGATGAATCCACCACTGACACGGATGTTCGTCGCTGGTTTTGGTGGTGTCTTGACGGGATCTGATGCCTTTTCGTCTAATTCCGTGAAAACGACGAGGCGGTTATCATACGTTCCTTGATTCTGATCGTACGTTCCGATACACGTGATTAAGTTCAAATTCCGCGTATTGGCTGGACCGAAGATTTTTTTCAGCGGTGCTTTTAAGTGATCGTACTGGATGAGCTCTTTGACACGAAAGACGAGCTTGCGTCCGGAAGCATCCGTCACTTCGACCGGATCACCCTTTTTTAGTTCATGCAGTTTATAGAAGATGGCAGGACCGGTCTTCGTATCGGTATGTCCGTCAATGACGGCGTTCCCGACATCACCTGGACGCGGACCAAACTTATACCAACCGGCTTGTTGTTCGTTTTTAGGTGTCGCCATCGCGCCATCTTGATCGAGTCCGACTTGTTCGACCTTCGTCTTGATGTCATGTTTCGGAATGAAGAGTTGTTTTGGGAGCTCGACCTCCGTAGTCGAGAGATCCTTGAACTCCTTCTTAAAGATTTCTGACGGCTTGAGCGGATCTTCCTTCGTCTCGGAAGAGGCCGCGGATTCTGTTTTAGGATCACCTTGCGTGATGTTCGACGTGTCCGGCTTTGATTGACCGAACAAAAGGAACAGCAATGTTCCGACTGATGCGACCATCAAAAGAATGCTCGCCGGTAATAACCAACGTTTCATGTGCGCGTAGCTCCTTTCCGAGAGAAGGGGTTCCCTCTATGTAAAAAACAGGATAGCGGATCGCTATCCTGTTATTGAGTATACCCAATTTCTTAGGCGTTTTGACGTTTACGTGCGAGGACAAGACCAACTGCTCCGAGTGCAAGACCGAATACTGCGATCGCACCAGTTGTTGCAGCTGTATTGTTGTTATCGCTCATACCACCGTTACCTGTGTTCGGCATTGATCCTGGAGTACCATCCATGAATTTCTCTGGTGATTGTTTGACGATAGCATCACCGAGGTTAGCCCCTACGCCGTACATGTAAGCGTAAGACTCACGGAATGTGTCGACAGAACCTTTGTAGTCGCCTTCCACATACTGCATGAATGTGTCTTGGACGTACGTCTCGTGACCAGATACGGCTTCTTGTGCTGCTTTTGTTGGAAGGTTTTCTTCTGTAGCTGCACCAAGGAATGCGCCGAAGTCGTTCGAGAACATTTTGAGCATGTCTTGCGCGTCACCCATCAATTTCTTATCATCATTGACGGCTGCTGTGACAAGGTTCGCTTGTGCTTCGATGTGGTTTTTCGTCCAAACTTGTTCGAATTGATCTGCACCGGCTTGACCATAGATTGATTTGATGGCTGCTTTGAAGTCAGCTGTGTGCATATCTTCAGCCCAGTTTGCTGCATCGTAGTCTTTCGCTTGGTCAACGCCAGCAGTCATGCTGAGGTTGGCAAGAGCAACGTGTTCAGCGGCGAGGCTGTTGAGTGTTGAACGAAGATCGGCTGCTTTTGAGTCAGCTTTCGTGTTGTCGAATTTCTCAGGCATCTGTGTTGTGATCGCGACAGAGAGTGCTTTAGAGATATCATACATGCGGCTGTATCCTTCGCGGAACGTGTTGTACGATCCTTCGTAGTCACCAGCTGCGTATTGTTGGAAAGTCTTGTAGACGTCTGCCTCATGAGCACGAAGGACTTCTTCAGCTGCTGCTTTCGGGAGTTTACCTTCCGTTGCTGTATCGAGGAAGCTTGAGAGATCTTGTACGAACTCTTCTGTTTCTTTCTTCGAAGCGTTGATACCGTCTTGGTCGTCCGCTTTTACGGCTTTTACGAGGTCAGTCGTATATTTGTTGTGAGCAACGAAGATCTTCTCGAATTGTTTCGCGCCTTCATCACCATAGACAGAAGCAATTGCTGGTGTCATGTCGAGTGCGTTTTGTTTAAGTGCTGCTTCGTAGTACTGTGCGTCTTTTGAACCGTCATATTGTTTCTTCATGTCCATGACGGCAAGAACGAAGTGCTCAGAGAGTAATTGATCGAGTGTGGCACGAAGGTCAGCGGCTTTCGTTTTGACCGTGACGTTTTTCGGTGCATCTTGTTTCATGTCTTCTCCGCCACCGGAAGCGAATGCTGCCGTTCCTGGTAGTACGAGTGCTGCTGCCATTGCTGATGCTGCGAATTTTTTCGTGTGTTTCATCTGAAATCATTCCTCTCATTTTTTGGTTTATTTGGTAGGTGTTTCTTGCCTGTTCTGAATAGCTTACGCATCACTGGTCGATTTGGATTGCATGAAGTTTTATTTTTTTCAAAAGACTGTTGAAGTGATGTTTCATGCCATCCGGTGGACCGTTGCTGCGTCGTTCTGGAAAGCTTACGCCGAGCAGTTCATTTTGGATTTAAAAAAATCATAAAAACCCGCAGATCGTGGGAAACTGTTTTTCTGCTTCCTTATATACACAAACTAAAATTTTTTAGAGAAATTGCCTGTCTGGTCGTGTTACACTAATTGCGGAACACGTTTTGTAGCGAATTTGGAACTATTTAATACCAGGTACTAATATGCTATACTGTTCTCAGACTGAATCAATGAAAGGTGATCAAGATGGTACAAAACCAAACAGGCACGGATCAGCCAACGCGTGAACGCCTGAAGAAGCAACAGCCTTCGAACCAGGAAACCGGCAATCCGGAGCACAAATCAGAGCGACGTTTTCGTGCGTACTCGACACGCCGAGTTCCGATCATCGTACGCGTACTGATCGTTCTCATTCTCATCGTCGTAGCACTGATCGTCGGTGCAATGGTGGGTTATGCGACGTTTGGTGGTGGCGAGGCAATGGATGTGTTAAAGCTCGACACATGGACCCGCATCACCGATTTTTGGATGAAATCTTAATTTTAATCAGTGATGGGAGCTGTCGAATATGTATACAATCGAACAAATCAAGGAAGTCATTCCGCACCGGTATCCGTTTTTACTCGTTGACCGCATTTTAGAAGTCGAAGAGGGAAAACGTGCCGTTGGAATCAAGAACGTGACGGCGAACGAAGAATTCTTCAATGGCCATTTCCCAGAATACAATGTCATGCCTGGCGTCTTGATCGTCGAAGCACTCGCACAAGTCGGTGCCTTCGCTGTGCTGAAGATGGAAGAAAACCAAGGGAAGCTTGCCTTCTTCGCAGGAATTGAAGGATGTCGCTTCAAACGTCAAGTCGTTCCCGGGGATCAGCTCCGCCTCGAAGTCGAATTGACGAAGGTCCGTGGACCAATCGGTAAAGGTCGTGCCACAGCCACAGTCGATGGGGAAGTCGCCTGTGTCGCTGAACTGACGTTTGCTATGAAGTGAAGCCAACATGAAACGCTGGCTGATCCCTCTTGCGATTTCCTTACTTGTCATTCCGGGTTGTCAGCGCGCGGAACAAGCGAAGACCGCTTCCCCGACGGTCATCGTGGATCCCGTTAAGCGTGCGGGGCAGACCGAGAACATTTCCGCACAGGTCACGCTGACGGAAAATGACCGGATGCGTCTCGTCATCCGGACAGCGAATGACATTCGGCTCGATGACCAACAGGTCGATATCCGTCTCGATGTCGCCAATCAATCGATTCCGTTTCCGTTCGTCTCCTTCCAAGCGAAGAAGATGGGGGAAATTCGGACCTATACATCCGATACGACGATTGAAAAAGAAGTCTTCGATGACCAGCGTCTTCCGGTCCTCATCATTGATGCAGGAGCAGGGCGTGGGATCGAGATTCCGCTTGAGATCGTTAAATAAGACAGCAGGGTGAGCGTTTTGCTCCAAATGCTGTCTTATTTTTGTTTTGTTTCAAGTCATCAGGGTAATCAAAACTTATACAAAGGAGGAATCAATATGGATCACGCAGTACAGCAACGACTGACGGATTGTATTCTCGCATGTAATCATTGTTTTGATGCCTGCCTGAACGAGGAACATGTCGGACATATGTCAGATTGTATTCGACTCGACCGCGATTGTGCCGATATTTGTAGCTTATTACTACAAGCGATCACTCGAAACAGCGCAAATGTCGCGGTCCTTGCGAAGGCATGCCAAGAAATCTGTGAGGCATGCGCTGCTGAGTGTAGCAAACACGATCATGACCACTGCCAAGCTTGTGCGAAAGCTTGTACGGAATGTGCAGAAGCGTGTCGCCAGCTTATCTAAAACCTTGTCCTTGGACGAGGTTTTTTTATTATAAAAAAATAGCAGGAATTCAAGAATTCTTCTGGTTATTTTTGGCGGATTTGTTTACTATTTAGGGAGGTAATATTAAATCACGATAGGAGCATACATACACTTATGAAAAAACTTAGCTTACTTTTGATGGCACTCGTCGTTGCATTTGGTCTGAAGTTACCGGTCTATGCGGAAACAGTCGAGTGGGACGTCACAGGAACGGGCACAGGTCCGTATACGTTGACGTTTGAAGGCACAGGCATCGTCGATATCACGTCTGAGACGGCACTTGTCTTTGAAGACGGCGTAACAGGTGAAGATGTCAACATCGAAGAGACACCGGTCGTGACGTTCACGGCAGAGACGGCACCTGTCGTCAAGGTCGTCTCAGCAGATGGGCAGCGGACGGTTCTCGTCCAGTTCGGTAAAGTCGTTACACCAGATGAGCCGACGACAGACGAACCGACGACAGACGAACCGACGACAGAGACACCAAAGACGGATGAGCCAGTCACAGAAGATCCAGCGACAGACGAACCCGTCAAGGAAGAACCAACACCGGAAGAGCCTGTGAAAGAAGACCCGGTCAAGGAAGAGCCGACATCGGAAGAACCAACGACCGAAAAACCAGAGACAGGTGATGACGCGACACCGACACCAGTCGAAACACCGACGACGGCAACGATCGAAGGAACGATCTGGTTCGATGAGAACGAGGACGGGATCCGTCAAGAGAAGGAAACACGTCTCGATGATATCCTCGTCTCTTTGATGAATCGGAACGAAGATGTCATCGATGAAGCCTACACGAAGAACGGCACATACAGCTTCAAGAATTTGAAGCCAGGAACGTATGAAGTGGAAGTCGACGGATATGATATGGGTTACTACTTCTATTCCGAGCAAAACGTCGGTGACGATCGGACGATCGATTCCGATGTCGACGAAGACATGGGAACGAAAAAAGTTCGTCTCGTCGCAGGACAAACGGAAGTGATCGACGCTGGTCTCTACGGCGACGAAGAGCTTGACGGTATGTTCGAGCATTGGTTAGCTGTCGTCAACTTCTTTGATGCGAACGGCAACCAAAAGCCAGATTATGACGAAGGAACAGTTCCTGCGACATATACGGTGACGGATGCAATCACAGGAAAAGACGTCTATCAAGAGAAGATTTCGAAAGATGATCTAATGATGATCCAGCTCGATCCAGGAACATACACAGTCAAGACGGAAGTCGCAGAAGGCTATACGATCAAAGCGATGCACCATCTTGACATGGATGACTTAATGATGGATATGGATGAAGAAATGTATGAAGATTATGAGTCATTCGCTCAGCAAGCAAAAGCGATGAAATTGATGGCGAACGATGAAGAAGCCTTGACGCCAGAAGAACAAGAAATGGTCGATGAGTTGTTGAAGTACTTTGAGCGGAAATCACCGGAAGCGGGTGTGACGATCGAAGAAGGTAGCCTCGGTACGATCTTGCTCGCAGAAATTGCGAAAGTAGAACCGGTCGCGAAGCCGACGCCAAAACCAACAACAACACCAACGTCAACAAAAACGCCGGTCAAAGCAGTCGATGCTGCGACAAAACAGTCGACGACAACAGCAACGGAGACATTACCACAAGCTGGCGAAGATAAGCCATTCCCATACGCAGCAACAGGAGCAGGTCTTGCTGTCGTAGGTCTTTGGTTACTCGTTCGTCGTGGAGCTTAATCATTACAGGGGGACCTTCTACAAGGAGGTCTCTTTTTTGATGTGTGTATTCTTTGACACACACGCACACATGTGTGTATAGTGAAGATACTACTAGAAGAAAAGAGGGATGACGATGTTAACGACAAAACAGATTAGTGAATTGTTACGCGTCTCAGAAGAAACGGTCCGTCGCTGGATCCGGACAGGTGAATTACATGCTGAACAGGACGGAAAAGGGTACCTTGTCGATGAGTTGGCACTGAAACGTCTCGTTGATCAGAAGTCGCAAATTCCAGGTACAGCGATGAATAAGATTCTCCCGCTCATCCAAGACATGTTCGGACCGGAAGCAGCGCAGTTCGCAAAATCGAACCTGTTCGATCCACTCCGTCAATCGATGGAACAGGCACCACCGAAACCGGAAGCGTCGACAGAGTCACTCGCAGAAGAACTCGATCGCCTGAAACGGAAAAAACGTCGTCTTGAACTCGAGCATGAACTGAAGTTACTAGAGATTGAAGAAAAAATTGCGGCGGTTGAACGGAAAGTTCAATCGTAAAGACAAAAAGCGATGTTCCCGATATAGGAGACATCGCTTTTTTCGTTTCGCTACAAGAAAAACCCACTTCACGAGGCGGAAGGGGTTTTGTCGTTTGTTTGTTTCTTTTTTCGTTGCCAGTACCAGTAAGCAAGTCCCAGTCCAATCGGGATTGCAGCCAGATACGGATTGGCTTCGATGAAGCCGATCATCTCAAAGAGCGCGAACCATCCACTGAGTAAACCGAGGATGAGTAAAATCGTCCGTAGTGCTTCGGGAAGCTTGCGGATCCGATACGCAATGAGACAGACGAGGCAAAAGATAATGATAGCCACGAGCATTCCTCCCATTCCCGTAATCCAGTATAGCGTATTCGGAAAGCTTTTTCGATGCACAAATCTTCTCCTCTCCCGTATAGTGGAGACAGAGAAACTATCGAAGGACGTGATGGAATGCAACTGACAGTGATTGGAACAGGATATGTCGGTCTTGTGACCGCCATCGGACTGGCTGAAAATGGACATAACGTGACATGTGTCGACTTGAACGCTGATCGGATGGTCCAACTGACACGAGGAATCCCACCGATTAAGGAAGAGGGAATCGAAGAAGCGTTAATCGCGAATCAACAACGAATGACGTTCACGACGGAATATCCAGTCGCAAAGACATATCTTGTCGCTGTCGGAACACCAGAGAAAGCGGACGGCAGTTGCGACTTATCAGCGGTAGAAGCCGTCGTCGCCCATATTGAACGAATCGCACCAAGTGCGGCTGTCGTCATTAAATCAACAGTGCCGCCTGGTACGACGATGCAACTGGCGATGCAGTATCCGACGTTACGCTTTGCAATGGTGCCTGAATTTTTACGGGAGGGTACAGCACTCGCTGATATGCGACAGCCTCACCGTGTTGTCATTGGAACGAATGATGAAGACTTATCAAACGAGCTTGCGACACTTTTTGCGACGACCGCTCCTCTCGTCGCAGTCGATCCGACAACGGCAGAGTTGACGAAGTATGCAGCGAATAGTTTTTTAGCAGTGAAAATCAGTTTTATCAATGAAATCGCGCGACTAGCGGATGCAGTTGGTGCTGATGTCTCTGATGTTGCAAAAGGCATCGGTCTCGATCCACGGATTGGCTCCTCGTTCTTACGAGCTGGAGCTGGATATGGTGGATCTTGTTTCCCGAAAGACATCGCAGCACTCACGACGCTCGCTCGTCAGCATGATCAGCAACTTCACGTCATCGAAGCAGCTGATAAGACGAATGAAGCACAACTGGACTATGTGTTACAAAAAATCCAACCGCGGACAGGAATGCGCGTGGCGCTACTCGGTCTCGCCTTTAAACCGGGAACGGATGATTTACGAGATGCGCCGGCATTACGATTGGCGACACGTCTTGAGCAATTCGGCGTCATCGTAACCGGATATGATCCTGTTGCGCGGACGCTACTCGATCAAAAGCAAACGGTCGAAGAGGCGTTACAGGACGCAGATGTTGCCGTCATCATGACGGAGTGGGAAGAACTCCGTCGTATCACACCAGAGCACTTCATTCGTCAGATGCGTCAGCCACGTGTCGTCGATGGACGTAACTGTTGGTCGTTTACGGATCATCCGGGTGGTGTTCAATACGAAAGTATCGGACGCCCTTCTAAATCATTTTCGAACAATCGAACCATTTGACCTGTCATGATAGGTGAGCCCCACGCGGACTCACCTATTTTTTGATGAAAAGGAGCAGACGAATGGTCATTGATTATTTCGCAGTCTTACCGAGTGGTAAAAAAGGAGCGTTAGAGCCGCACTGTCTGACGCAAGGTACCTGGTATCAGCTCAGCGTATCAATGAGGAGTTGTTCCGGGCAATTCATTACGGGGCGGGCATCATCCGGATACGAGACAAGGGAGCGGAGCTGCGGATTCCGATTGAGTTTGGGTTCGGTTATGTCCTCCAGTACTTGCGCCAGTTTACGGAAGCGGAGCGACAGGACGGACGAAAGCGTCATGTCTTGCAACGTCAACTTGATTGGATTGGTCGTGGATTACCGATTGAACTCAAGCGACGTGGATCAAAAATCGAGATGTGGGCCGATGATGTGCATCGGCTACATCGTGAATCATTTCTTCGGGCGATCGAAAAAGCAGATCATTTCATCTCATGAAATCAAACTTTATTTTAGTAAAACGAAAACAAGACAAAAATTTAATATAATGTAATCGTTTTCTTTAAAGGGGTAAATCCAAAAATTAATTTCCATGCACAGCCTATGTAAATATATTTTACCTTACTACTATTCACCTATTTTTTACAAAAAATCTATTGTGGCGTCTTTCCCATTTTTGTATATTTGACGTGTAGCATTCTTACCGATTCTCAAAAACGAAATGGTGGAGTGCACGAATCTACAATAAAAATGGCTTTTTGAAGCGGTTTTGGCAGTGTCTTTAGTTCATCCCAATCGGATACATATGAATCACGGATAGATCGTCTTGATGATAGACGAATGATCGCACGTGAAACAGAACGTACTCCTCCTAAGACGACTAAAGAATTTTTTTACTGCTATAAAGTAAAATATTTCTATATTTTACTTATATTGTAGATTTAAAATTGGGATTTTCGCTTTTGATTTGTTAGAAAAGAGGAGGAATAGTAAACATGGGTTATTCGAAGAAAACGAACAAATTGTACGCTGCTGCAGCTGCGCTTGCAGTCACGGCGTCTGTCGTAGCTCCGGTTGCTGCTGATGCAGCATCGAAGGTCTCGGTTAAATACATCTCTCCAATCTTGATGAAACATGCAGGTGGTTCGAAATACGCAGTCAAGAAATTGACGCTTCCGACGAAAGTCAAAGTCAAACTTTCGAACGGTAAGTATGAGATGCGCTCAGTCAAGTGGAGCGGTTCTGTCAAATTCGAAAAGAAATACATCAACAAATACCAAGTTCTCTACGGTAAGGTAGCCGGTACGACGAAGAAAGCAGTTCTTAAAGTCGAACTTCAAAACTATGTCGTAGATATCATCGAACCAGTCCTCGAACCGGTTGCTGTTGGCGGAAAAGTTCAATTGCCAAGCACAATCAACGTTCAATACAAATCAGGTATCATCGTCAAGCGCCCAATTAGCAAGTTCAACCTCAAAACTCCATCGACTTCAAAAGCAGGCAAATATAAATTAGCTTACACGTACAAAGGTGCTAACTCTGTCGTAACAGGTTACATCAACTACGAAGTTAAGGCAGCAAACATCTCGAACGTCATGGGAAGCGTTGATGATCAGAAGCTTTCAGTCAAAGCAGACGTTATGTACCCAGCAGTGGGCGCGAAGGCAGAACTCTTGATCTACCCAGGCAAAAACATGTCAGCTACACCAATCGTAGCGAAAGGAACGCTCTCGAAAGGGAAGTTCATGGCATCGCAAGGTGGTATTCCAGAAGGAACACACAGCTATGTCGTCAAAGTCGGCTCTGTCAAATCAGCTGCGATGGACTTCACGATTGCAAGCACAGTCCTCGCTTCAGCAAAAGCAATTGGCAAAGAGAGAGTCGAAGTTTCATTCTCGCGTGCCGTTGACTCTGTCACAGCAGATAACTTCAAAATCGCAGGTGCGACAGTTAAATCCGCGACACTTAGCCCAGACAAGAAGTCAGCAGTTCTTGAAGTGGAAGGACTCGAGTATGGCAAAGACTACTCAGTTGACGCGAAAGGGATCATGGTCGGTGGCGTCGCGAAGGATCTCGGTTCGCTCAGCTTCATGACACAAAGTGTTGAAGATATCTGGATGCTGGAAGTATCACCAAAAGCTTCGACAATCGTTGCGAACGGAGCAGATAACACGGAAGTGACATTCGCTCTTAAAAACAAAGCGACTGGTGAAGTCGATAAAAATGCAGATGATATCGTCTTGAAATTGTCGACATCATTCGGTGCTCTCGCGAAAGATCGTGTCACGATCCAGGACGGTAAAGCGACGGTTCTGTTGACGTCTGAATTCAGTAACACAGATATCGAAGCAATCATCAAAGCAGAAATCATTGAAACGGCAGCTGGCGATTACAAAAACCTAATCGGTAAGATTGCTGGAGAAACGAAAGTCAAGTTCAGCACGATCGCTGTGACGCCTGCTCCAATTGAGATGATCAATGTTCTTGCAGCTGAGTCGAACCAAGCAGATCGCGTAACGATCTTCCTTGATAAAGCGGTCTCACGTGAACTTCTGCTTAAATCATTTGGACTCGATAAAGTCATGCAAGGTCTTCATGAAGAAGATTACCTCGCAAACGATAACATCCAAATCGAACAATTTGAGGGAACAAAACGTGTCATCGGTGTCAAAGCAGTTCCTTCTAATCCAAAAGCATTCGAGTTGATCTTGGACAAAGAAACACCACTCCAAGATAACGCAGTCGTTAAGCTGACAGCGAAAATCACGAGCAACACGGATACAGAAGTCAAATCAAAAGCAAGCTTCAAGTTAACAGATGCTCGTCAGCCTGAAGTCACTTCTGTTAAGGCTGTAGGGTTGAATCAACTCGAAGTGAAATTCTCTGAATCTGTTGCTACAGCTGATTTCAAAATCGATGGTCAGTACGGCGAGAAGTACTTCGACGTCCTCCATTATGGATTTGATAATAAAATGGGTGTCGATCGCCGCGATACAGTCAAAATCACTTTAAAAGATAACTATCCAGGTCTTAAACAAGGTTACTTCGCAGCGGGTAAACACTCACTTCAAGTATCAAGCATTTACGACTATGCAGCGCTTTCTGATGAAACGAATATCGGTACGACTCAAAACCTTGACTTCACTGTTGCAGCAGACACGGTTAAACCGACAGCTGGTGTTGTAGTTGAGTCGCCTGAACAATTCCGCATCATGTTCAGTAAAGGTCTTAAAAAAGCGAATATCTTAGCATTGCTTGATAATGAATTGAAGTTTGAGCGTTACAACTCGAATACGAAGAAATATGAAGACTTCAGCAAATATGTGGACGTCACGTCCTATAACAAAGAGACTGGCGAAGCAGTCATCGAGTTGATGAAGGACTGGACGGAAATCTATGATACCGTCAATACGAAAGAAAACTACTACAACGATAAATTCCGAATCACACTCGCGAAAGATGCGATTCAGGCTGAAGCGAATGGAGAGAAAAATGACGCACTCGTGCTTGATTTGAACTATGATGGTTCTCCTCTTAATTCACCAGATCTGAAGAGTGCTGAGATTAACACGATTGATCGCTTAGCACCAAGTAATGATTTCGTTGTTATGATGAGTGAGCCTGTTAAAATCCGCGATCTCGATGAGTACAACACGCCACTCATTAATAGTGATGGTGTAGTCTTACCTCCGAAGACAACTGTTGAATTCATTGGTAAAAATAAAGACGGAAAAATCGTTACAATCGATGGTTCGGTCCTTAATTACACGGATACAACAGACAAAAACTTCCGCGTCGCAGCAAACGAGAATCTACAAAAGCTTGTTGACATGGAAGGTTACGGTGAAGAGTGGAAAGTCGTCGTCAAATCACTTTCGGATGATGTCGGTAACACAGTTGCGACAGCGACACATGATTTCAAACTCATGAAAACACCACCAACACCAGTCTTATCACCATTTGAAATCCTTAAGGTCACTGCTAATGAGAAAAACGAGAAAGATGTCATTCGCATCAAATTCACAGAGGGCGTTCAGTACTCTGGTATGTACGATGCGACAAGTACAGCGAATTATGTCTTAAACGGAAAAGCACTTCCGGTTGGAACAACGATTTCGCTTGCTGACTCAGATGACATCGTATCGAACGGACTGGACATCGTGAAGATCAAAGTCCCAGCTGGTACGCTGAAAACGTTGTCGAACGTCATCGTCGTCAACAAAGATCTTCAGTCGTATGACAACTCTGTCTTGACTGGTGGTTACGAGAAAGCTGTTCTTCTCGGATTGAACTAAGGAATGTGAACCTCTTTCTACTTCGGTAGGAGGAGGTTTTTTCGAGGAATTAGCGCAATCGATTGCATTTTGGAAAATCTATTTACTTAATTTGAAAAATCAGGCTTATATTCATCGTAATAAAATGTTAAATTATGTGATGTTATTTGGAAATTCAGGTGGAAATATTAAAAAACATATATAGATAAAGGAGATTTAATCCATGAGAAGAACGAAAAAAGTATCTGTTGGATTGTTAGCAGCAGTCGTCGCAACAAGTGGACTCACCTATGCACCAGAACGCGCACAAGCATTCACAGCAGGTGAGAAACTCGACAACCGTGTCATCTTCCAAAGCTTTAGCCTTTTCCAACCGTACGAAAGTAACATGTACCGGACGCTTGCGAAAAAAGGAGATTTACTAAACGCATGGGGCGTGACGGATGTCTGGCTTCCACCTGCCTATCGTTCATTTGACATGGCTCGTTATTTAGAAGGCTATGCGATTGCCGATCGATATGATCTCGGTGAGTTCCCGCAAGGACCGGGTGGTACGATTCCGACGAAGTACGGAAAAGCCTCACAACTCGAGATGATGGTCGATATGTTGCATGACGATCACATCAAAGTCCAAATGGATCTCGTACCGAACCAAATGCTTGGTCTAAGTCAACGGGAAGCAGTTTACGTTCGTCGTGCGACGGGTTCAGGTAAACCGTTCGCAAATCCATTCACAGGTGGCGAAACGACGAAGACCCTTGCGACTCCTTACCTCGCTTACACAAAAGGTGGTGGTATGGGACAAGCGAAATACGGCTACATCAAAGAATGGAACAAGTCGTATCTCAACGGAACCTCTCTTCAAGGGCAGGGGCTTGGACGGATCATGACGGATCAAGACGGGAAAGCGTATCGTTTCTTTGGTGTCGATCACGCGGACAACTACTTGCCAGAATGGTTGCTTGAAGCGGCAAAAACGGGACACATCAACACGGTCGATTCGTATCTTGCGACAGATGGCTGGTATGAAGTATCACCAGATAACTGGAAACCGATGTTGACGCAATATACAAAAGACACAGGTTATCTGCCGTTCATGCTGAAGAATGGCTTTGCATCAAAAGAAGCATTGTTAGCATCTGGAGATAATGGAAAAATTGCAGACTTAACAAATCAATACATGAATACAAAAGCGGAATATGGTTATGGTTCAGAAGAACGTTCGTTCCAAAACGATAACTCTGGTATCGACACAGAAGATCAGTTCCTCTTCGTCGACGAAAAGGGCACGCCGACGCAGACGATCAACAACACGATGGCAAGAAATGATGAATTCCTCGTCGGCGTTGACCTCGCGAACTCGAACCCAGAAGTCATCAAAGAACAGAAGAACTGGATGAAGTGGATGCTTGAAACGTATAAGTTCGACGGATTCCGAATCGATGCGGCGTCGCACTATGATAAAGCGATTCTAAAAGCAGAAGCAGAAATCTCGAAAGCTCATTTCGGAAAACAAGATTACTTGAGCTATATCGAAAGCTATAAAGCATCTCAACGTTCGTACATGAAAGCAAACAACAACGAACAACTCATCATGGACTCTGATTTGTACTTCACATTGCGTTCAGCTCTAAAAGCTTCGCAAAAACGTCCACTTCGTGATCTTGCGAAACTTTCAGTCGTCGACCGTGAAGGGTATGGCGCGACGGATGTTCAACCAAACTGGTCGTTCGTCAATAACCATGACCAAGAGAAAAACCGCGTCAACCAAATCATGCTCGATATGTACGGCATCAAGGCGGGTGCTCAGTACAGTAAAACGGATCAGCCGAAGTCGTTTGAGAGACTCTACAATAAAAAAGATGAAGCCAAGGCACTTGCGATTTATAATCAAGAGCTTGCTAGTCCGACGAAGAAATACTCGACGGAAAACATCGTCGCTCAGTATGCGTTCCTTCTTTCGAACAAAAACACGGTTCCAACCGTCTATTACGGTGATCTCTACCACACTGATGCATCGTATATGTCAAAAACGACACCGTACTATGATGAGATCACGAATCTCTTAAAAGTACGTAAAAAATATGCGTACGGTAAACAGTTCGTGGCTTACCATACATCGAACACATCAAAAGAAGCCGGGAAAGATTTGATCTCAAGCGTTCGCTTCGGGAAGAACCGTAACACGGGTGTCGCGACCGTCATCGGGAAAAATGCAGGTCTAAATACGACGATTCCAGTCAACATGGGTAAAACACACGCAAACCAAGTATTCGTCGATGCAAGTGGCGTCACGAACACGAAACTCGTCACAGATAAGAACGGTGTCTTGACTGTACCGGTCAAAGGAATTAAGACGGCGGAAGTCAACGGATATGTCGGCGTCTTCGTTCCGCAAGCAACAAAAGCACCAGTCGCGACGGTTAAAGCCGGTGCAGTCTATCAAGGAAAAGTATTGAACTTGAAAACGACAATCGCAAACTCAAAAGCAGCGATCGCTTCGACACGCTACCGTGTCCTCGATACAAAAAAAGCGACAGTTGATTCAAAAGGTCGTCTGACAGGTAAAGCAACAGGCAAGACGACAGTGGAAGCAACGGTTACGTTAAAAGACGGTTTTGTCTTAAAAACAGTTTTACCGATCGAAACAAAAGCGAACAGCGTCACGCTGAAAGCAACAAAAGCAACACTGAAGAAGAACCAGACGACACGTATCTCTTATACGTCAGCAACGGATAAAATCAAATCCGTTCAGTATACGTCAGCGAACAAAAAAGTCGCACAAGTCTCGTCACGCGGTAACGTTAGAGGTATTAAAGCAGGCAAAACGACGATTCGTGTCACGTACACGACAGTTGGAAACTATAAAGTCGTCAAAACATTTACAGTCACAGTCAAGTAATATCAAGCGCCACTCTCAACACGAGAGTGGTGTTTTTTATGATTTGCGTCAATGTTTCACTATATTCCACATAATTCCATCTAATCTGGGTATTAGTAAGAAAGACCTAGAGGGAGGAACGATGATGCGAACATGGATAGCGGGAAGCCTAGCACTTGGTTTGATCTTTAGTACAGTACCAGTCAATGCGATCGAGAAAAAAGAGGCGATTCGTCCTGCGACATTGGCGAAAGCAAAAGAAGTACCAGCCTTCTCGAAACAAGCGGGGAGTGCCTTAACCGGACGATTTGATTCAAAAGGATTAGCAGTCTGGTATTTTGACGCGAAGGATTTTGTCGCGAAAGGTACACACTTCGAGTTCGAGCTTGATTACAACACGTACGGGACGATGTTCGCGAGCAAAGCGGACGCTGAAGCGGGACGGGTCTACAATCGCTATTACCAAGTCACGGATGATACGCTCTACTTCCCGCTCAGTTGGAGTGGACGACAGTACTTAGTGCTCGAAGGGTACCCGGGCGACCGCTACTCCGTTCCTGCCTATATCTCGCGTTATGAACCCATCGAGGAATCGATGACGGCAGCCGTTCAATCCGTTAAACCGGCACTGCTCGTGCAGACGCGCCCAGGTGCAATGCGAGCGCAAGCCTTCGGCGCCGCAAAAGTCGAGTCGATCGCGTCCGAGCTTCGAATCGAGCGACTCGTCTATGCTTCCTATGCGGAAGCGAAAGCGGCACAACAGAAATTCGAACGTTCATCAGCGGTCGCGTTCGCGGAGTTCGACGCACCAATTCAAGCATTCGGCGTCGATGCCTATCAGAAATATCAATGGTCTCTGCAGAATACGGGGCAAAAGAAAGGTCTCAAAGGGGCGGATATCGGTTTCGTCGCCATGCAAAAACGGATCAAAGGTAAAAAGTTATCTGCAACCAAAGTCGCAGTCCTTGATTCTGGTATCAATCCGAGTTACGCCGACTTCGCAGGGAAAGTCCGCATGGATCTTGGCTATGATTTCATCAATGGCGATAAGAGCGCCTGGGATGATAACGGACATGGTTCACATGTGGCGGGAATCATTGCGGCGGGTGGAAATAACACATATGGGATGACAGGCATCAATCCGATGGCGACGTTGATTCCGATCAAGGTCCTCGATGACTCAGGCGCTGGTTCAGTGTCAGGACTCGTCAAAGGCATTCAGCATGCGACGAAACAAGGTGCCCGAGTCATCAACATGAGTCTCGGGGGTAGTTCTTCTTCGAAATCGATCGAGTCGGCATTAGCAGCGGCGGTCAAGAAGAATATCCTGATTGTCGCCGCTTCCGGGAACGAAGGACGGGGGACGGTCGCATATCCGGCCCGTTCGAAATATGTCTTGTCGGTCGGGGCGACTGGACGAAAAGATACGAAAGCGTCGTTCTCGAACTACGGAACGGGACTAGACCTCGTCGCACCCGGAGTCTCGATTCCAAGTTACCTCGCAGATGGGGAGTTGTTATATGGAAGCGGAACCTCGATGGCGACGCCACACGTCGCTGGTGTCGCGAGTCTCTTGATCAGTTTGAAGCCGTCTTTGAAGGCAAGCAGTGTCGAAAGCATCCTTAAGAAATCGGCAAAAGATCTTGGGAAAAAAGGCTATGATACGAGCTATGGTGCTGGTCGGTTGAACGCCGATAGCGCCGTCAAACTGATTCCTTAAATCATTAAAGAAGTCCTGTGCTGACTGGGCTTCTTTTTTTCGGTCCATTCATTGATTGATGGAGGTAAAAAGAACTAGAAAAATCAATTTTTTCCATTATAATGAAAAAGGATACATGAATGAAGGAGTGAAATCATATGAAAAAGATCATCGTCAGCGCTCTCCTCGTGAGTGCGTTTAATACATATACGTTGGATACAACGGAAGCGGCGACAACGGCTAAAAAAGTGCCAGCCATCGAAGCAAAAACGAAAAAAGGCTATATCAAAGGAAAATTCGATGCAAGTGGGAAAGCGTTGTTCTATTTCGATACCAAAACCTATCTTGCCGGCGGAACACACTTGAAGTTCGCCTTCGATGCTTCAAAAAAAGCGACGGTCTATACGTCGCAGACCGAATACAAACAAAAAGACCCGTATGCGCGGTATGCGAATAGTAAAAAGACACTCTTTTTCCCACTGACGTGGAGTGGGCGACAATACATCGAAGTGACGGGAGCGAAGAATAAGGCGTTCACGATTCCCTATAAGCTCGAACGTCTCGAACCCATTCGGGAATACGCGACCAAATCGACGACGACCGGACAAGCGACGAGTCTCGTCATCCGTCTGAATGGGGCGACGAAAGCGAGCACGTTATCACGGACGTCGCGCGCCGCTCATCACGAAACGATCGACAGTACGTTACGACTCGAGAAGTTCTCCTACAACAGCTTCATTCAAGCCATAGCAGCCAAACGTCAACTTGAACAAACGAAGGGCGTCCGGTACGTCGAACTCGATCAACCGATGAAGTTACTCAGTACGGATCCTTTCCAGTCCGTCCAGTGGGCGTTAAAAAATACCGGACAACGCGGTGGTGTCAAAGGAGCCGATATCGGTTATCAAGCGATGGTCAAGCGGATTGCGAATAAGTCACGTTCGACTGTCCGTGTAGCGGTCGTCGATACCGGCATCAATCCAACCTATGCGGATTTCGCTGGACGCGTCCGGATGGATCTCGGATACGATTTCGTTCATAAGCGCCAGCTTGCTTATGACGATCATGGACACGGTACACACGTCGCTGGTGTCATTGCCGCAGCATCGAACAATGGTTACGGGATGACGGGAATCAATGATCGGGCGAGCATCATTCCGATTAAAGTCATCTCACGCAATAACTACGCTTCGAACTCGAATATCGCCAAAGGCATTCTGTTTGCCGTAAAACAAAAGGCGAAAGTCATCAACTTGAGTCTTGGCGGTGGCGGTGTTTCCCTCGCGATTGAAGATGCCTTGGCGGAAGCACGTAAGAAAGGAATCTTCGTCGCAGCAGCAACTGGCAATGAAGGCGCACCAAAACTGTCCTATCCGGCACGCTCGAAATATGTTTTCTCAGTCGGGGCGACGAATCGATTCGATAAACGAGCATCGTTCTCGAACTACGGCGAAGGACTGGATCTCGTCGCACCAGGGCAAGACATCGCGAGCTACTTACAAGACGGCGAATCCATCTTCTGGAGCGGGACATCGATGGCGACACCGCATGTCGCGGGTGTAGCGAGTGTCCTCTATAGCTTGAAGCCAAGTATCAAAGTGACGGACGTCGAATCGATTCTTCGTAAGTCAGCGAAGGACCTCGGCAAAAAAGGTCGCGATACGACGTACGGGTATGGGCGCTTGAATGCTGATCGTGCCGTTCAGCTCGTGAAATAAGGAAAGTGGGTTAAAAGATGAAACGTATTCTATGTGTCCTTCTGATTGGTGTCCTCTGTATAAGCGGAACACTCGAAGGACAAGCAGCATCAAAAGAAGCACTGCAAATCAAACAAGAGTACAAAGCACTCAAGTTCGGTATGACGCTGACGGAAGTCGCGAAAACGATGTACGGAAAAGAGTACCGGAAATACATCAAGAAACAAAATGGCAGCGTCGTCTTTACGAAAAAACCGGGAACGACCGATAACGAACAAGGGTATCGGTCCCTCGGATACATACTTGATCGCCCCTCCAAAAACCTTCCAACGACAACGCTTCTTGAATTTAGTACGAAACAGCACCAGAAGACATATTATCTGACACAAAAAGCGCTGTACTACCAAGCCAATACGGAAAATGGCTTGTATGAAAATAGCCGGACACTCATGAAGCCGGCGTCATTACGCCACGGGATGACGGAGAAACAACTCGATCAACTGGTGTCCGGCAAAAAGCTCGGACGGGTGTCGATGTATTGGAGTTGGAACGTTTCGCCCGTCATTAAAAAAAGTCCGATGAAAACGGGACGCTATAAGATCTATCAATTCCATCGACCACATTCGAAAAAAATTGAAGTCATCACCTTGTCCTATAACACGCAGAAAAAGCGATATGAGGTGGATACAGAAATCGGGATTTCATTGAAGTACGAAAAATGAATAATGATGATTCATAGAGTCATCAAGGAGAGAGGGAAGCAGGTATGAAGCGCATCATCACGTGGTCACTCTGTTTAGTACTGTTACTTGGTTTGTTTGTTCCAGGAACAGTATCTGCAGCAACAAAAGCAGAAACGCTTGCGACGACACAGTACAAGGGCTTGAAAAATGGAATGACGATGGAACAAGTCGCGCAAGTCTTGTATGGCAAGTCGTATCAGAAACACCTGAAGAAAAGAAACGGATCGACTGTCTTGAAACTTTCAATCAACTTCGAAGGGGATGAAGACGGACATAAGCAATTGATCCACGTCCTCTCCGATTCGACAACAAAAAATCCCTCGACCGAACTGGTCTTACAATTCATGACGAAACAGAAGAGTACGAAGTATCGGTTGGTGACGAAAGCCTTGTTCGTCGAACGGAAGACGAAGACAGGATATCGTGAAAGTACACGGACGCTCGTCAAAGGTGCTGTACTCCAGAACGGGATGACGGAAAAAGAGCTCGATGCGAAATTGACGGGGAAGGGTCTCGGTAACTGGACGATGCTCGGTCATATGGATACAGCGTCTGCTTATACGCTAGATGAACAAAAACGAGGATTTGCTGAAGTGTCTCGGATCAAGGAATACGTCTTTAAATCGACGACGAACAAGTGGAAACATGTCGAGTTGACGTATAACGAACAAGCGAAAACCTACGAAATCAGTGACATGCGGACGATTAAGACAAAAAACTAAAGTACGTGTAACAGAAAGTGAGTGAACGGGATGCAGAAGTGGAACATCAAACGATGGCTTCTCATGGTACTGATCGCAATAGTTTGTCTCAATCCAGTAACGGCGGATGCGGCAACGAAAGCCGAGGCGATTGCGACAAAACAATATCGTGCTTTAAAACCGGGGATGACAGTGGAGCAAGTCGCCAAAGTCCTCTATGGAAAGACATATAAGAAGCAGTTGAAGATGAAAAACGGTTCACAAGTCTTACGATTGAACACAGAGATTGAGATGGAAGAATGGGATAGGAACGTCCTTCTCTATGATCTCGTGAATCGAAAAGTAGAATTCCCGTCAGCAATCGGTGTCCTGATGTTCATGACAGAGACGGGCGGAACGAAGTACCGGCTGACGATGAAACAAATGGAGTTTAAGCGTGACACGGCAGCCGGATTCCGGACGAGTGATCGTAAATTGATCAAAGGTGCGAAAATCAAAAACGGAATGACGGAACAACAAGTCGATCGAGTATTGACTGGGAAAGGACTCGGAGCATTCGGAACACTTGGTCAAGCTGATACGACATCTGTTCTTCGGAAAACAGAAGTCAAAGCAGGGAAAGCGACGATCATTCATACGAAATCATACGTTTTTCCGACAGCAACGAATCAGTGGCAGTATGTCTTTTTCATCTATGACGCCAAAAAGAAAACGTATCGTGTCGAAAGTCACGATCGGTATTAAAAAGGAGCTTGGAATATGAACACGACATTCATGAAAATCACGGTAGTGACAATCATCGCGGGATCAACACTCTTTAGTGGAACAGCATCTGCTGCGTCGAAAGTCGAGACAGCGGCAACGAATCAATACACAGCACTCAAAGCGGGTATGACGATGGAGCAAGTCTCAAAAGTCTTATACGGTAAAGATTACAAAAAGCAATTAACGACTAAAAATGGTTCACAAGTATTGAAGACAAAAGAAGAGTTAAAAGACGTTGAAGATAAACATAAGGAAATTTATTACGAAATCTACGATCGGGAGGCAAAAATTCCTCCGACGTTAATGTCACTCGGTTTCATGACGAAAAAGAATGATTCCGTATATCGTCTTATTTCAAAACAAGTCGAAATGGGACGGAATACATATTCCGAGTATCGTGAGAGTACACGGAAGTTAAACGCGGGAGCTAAAATCAAGACGGGAATGACGGAGAAACAACTCGATGGTCTGCTCTCGGGTTCTGGTCTTGGTGATTGGGCTGGATTGCTTGAAGAAGATGCACGAAGCGCCTTCAGTGCAAAAGAAATCAAAGCCTATGAGATTGAAGCGTTTAAAGGAAAATTCTATGTCTTCCAAAAATCGACTAAATCACGCGTTTACGTTGAGATGAGCTATGACACGAAAAAGAAAACCTACATTATTGAAAATCACGAAACATTCTAAAAGGGGATAGGAAGATGAAAACGACATTTACGAAACTGGCTGTAGCAGCAGTCATCGCAGGATCGACACTTTTTAGTGGGACAGCATCTGCTGCAACAAAAGTCGAGACGACAGCAACGAATCAATATATGGAACTTAAAGCGGGTATGACGATGGAGCAAGCAGCAAAGGTCTTGTATGGAAAAAGTTATAAAACACAACTCATCAAAAAAAATGGTTCCACGATGCTGAAGAAAAAAGCAACAACGAGTTCAAATGGAGAAGGACAGAAAATCGCTAACTATCAGTTTTTTGATACAAAAGCAAAAGTGCCACCAGTGACGACGGATTTGACGTTTGTGACAAAAAAGAAGGATCCCGTTTATCGCTTGACGATGAAGATCATCAATATCACGGCAGATACAAAGCTTGAGGCGCGTGAAAGTAAGATGCAACTCGTAAAAGGCGCGAAACTAAAAGAAGGCATGACGGAAAAACAGTTAGATGCTGTTCTGACAGGAAAGGGTCTCGGAGACTGGATGACTTTGATGACATTCGATTTCACAAGTATTGCTACGAAGAAAGAAATTAAAGACGGCATAGCGGGTCCGGAATCGATAAAAGCCTACGTCTTCCAAACAACGGATCCTAAAAAACGAATGGTTGTGAATCTCGACTATAACAGCAAGAAAAAAGTTTTTGAAGTATTCGATTTTGAAAAGGTTTCGGCTAATTCACCACTCTATTAAGTCTTTTCAGAGGTAAAGAGTCTACTTTGTAGTAGGCTCTTTTTTTCATCTTTTCCCGTTTTTGACAAATCGATCTCAAATTTCGTTATACTCAGACTGTAAGTCTTGTCATACACAACCGATATTAACGAGAAGCAAAACACAGAAGGGAATGGACGCAGTTGGAACGAGTAAAGAAAAAACGTAAGGTGAAAAAACGCTGGACGCCACTGAAAATCATGCTATTAATTGCACTTGTCCTCATCGTTGGTGTCGGCGGATTCATCGGCTATACATATTATCAAGTCGACCAAACGGTCAAAAAAATTCAGTCACCAGTTAAGAATACGGGAGACAAGGTCGTTGAAGATCAAAAGCCAGTCTCGGTACTATTACTCGGTGTCGACCAACGGCCAGGAGAGCGCGGACGCAGTGACTCGATCATGGTCATGACACTGAACCCGACACGAAACGAAAGTCGATTGATCAGTATTCCCCGGGACACGAAGGTTGATATCGTCGGAAAAGGAACAAATGATAAGATCAACCATGCGTATTCATTTGGTGGACCGGAAATGGCGATCAAGACTGTCGAAAAGTTTCTTAATATCCCAATCAACTACTATGCGGAAATCAATATGGAAGGCTTCACGTCCCTGGTTGATGCAGTCGGTGGTGTGACGGTCAATAATGATATCGACTTTACTGTCAGTGGAACACATTTCCCGGTTGGTAAAGTCAACTTAGATGGAAAATCAGCGTTAAAATTCACACGCATGCGTTATGAAGATCCACGTGGTGACTTTGGTCGCCAGATGCGTCAACGAGAAGTCATCGCCCAGGTTGCGAATAAATTGTCATCCGATGTGTCAGTCAGTAACTTCAATGCGATCATGGACGTCGTCGGGAAGAACGCGCAGACGAACGTTTCATTCAAACCGATGCGTACTTTAGCATTTGATTACATGGATGCCTTCCGTAACCAAAAGAACTTGAAACTCGAAGGAACGGGTGGAAAAGAAGGCGACGGAATCTATTACTGGCACCCGACAGAAGATTCATTAAAAGAAACACAAACGGCATTACGCTATTCACTCGATATGGAATGAACAAAAGCACCGAATCCGTGAGATTCGGTGCTTTTGTTTAGAACGATTGTTCCGCTAGACGGATCCGGCTGATTGTCCCATCTTTCGCAAAACGTTGGAGACGATACGAGTTACTTGTGACGAGCCCTGTCGATTCTGTTTCGAGTTGAAGGGGAGCAAGTGAGGCTAATTGCTCATTCGTAATGGTTGTATTCGTCCAGTCGATGGCGGTTACTTTGTTGTCTTTTAGGATAAAGAAATGATTACCGTAAAACCAGTACTGGTGAAGGTTATCAGGGTATCTTCCGTTGACCGGGTAAGTTCGATCGGGTGGTCCATAAAGACTATTTAGTTCTTCGCCACTTTTGCCGATAAGGTCAATGAGCGTACCTGTTACAAAACTTGTATCGAGATTATCGTTCGCCCACGTCAAGAGTGTCTCGTCAGCAAGCGGTTCACCTTCGAGTCGTTTTGTCGTGTCGGACGTTTTGATGAATCCTGTTAAATTATCCGACAATTCGATTTCAGTCACACCGTCTCTGTTCTTGACGATGCGATATCCGTCACCAAAGTCAGCTTCATAGAGTAATGTCGTCATCGCTTCTTCCCCATAGATATTACTGGATCGCGTTTTGACATATAGGACATCTTCGATAGCCGTAGTCGCTTTTGGTTTCTTTTCTTTCGTTTTTTCAACCGTGACTGGTTTTTCGACAGTGGCTTTTGGTGTTGTATCTGCAGAATCTGCGAAGTATGTCGAGTAGACATAGGTTCCGCTAGCGCCAAGTAAGAAACAAAGAATCAACAGAGCGATCCAGCCCCAAGGTAATGGTCGTTTCGCTCTGGCATGCTTGATGCTTTTTTCTTTTTTACGTCTTTTCGGTTCCGGTTCACGATGACTTCGTGAAAGAGTTGGAAGTGGTTCTTTTTCCTCGTCCGGAAGTGGACCATCTTCATCGAGAATGGGACGAGCGACCAACGTACCGTAAAAGTCAGCTAATGTCGCATGGTGTTTTCCAGCGAGGAATGCATTCCATTCGTCGACCGTCACGGTGTCTTCATCATATGGAATCAGTGGCGGTTGCCCGGTGATTCGGATCATTGTATCCGTCAATGATTCAGTCGAAGCCAGACTCGAACGAATTCGTTCATGAAGTCGTGCGATGTCTTCTTTCGAGTGAGAAGTGTAGAACTGAAGCGCTTGAAGCGAGCGATGCATAAAGAAATTCCTCCTATGTCGAGATACGGAAATGAATGTAAAAAGTAACAATTCATCTTTTATTATACGCAATGTTTTTCAATAAACGTATGACATTTCCTAAAAAAACATCAACCATTTCCCAAAATTTTGTTATACTGAGTCCTAGTTGATGTAGGAAAGTCACTGAATTAGACAAATAAAGGAGAATAATTAGACCATGAATGAAACGATTAGCTTGCAGGAATTATTTTCGATTTTACGTAAATCGTTCTGGCGCATCTTGGCGTTGACGATCGTCGCCGCTCTCATCTCATTTGCCGTCAGTAGCTTTTTAATCAAACCGACGTATCAAGCGGGGACACAAATTCTAGTCACACCGCAGAAACAAGAAAATCAAGTTATCGATGCATCACAAGTCCAGTCATCCGTCACATTGGTTAATACATATCGGGTCATCATCAAGAGCCCGGCGATTTTAGAGCAGGTTCAAAAAGAGGTAGCAAATGCACCAACAAGTATTAAATCACTAAATGATATGGTCACTGTCGAAAGTGAACAAAATTCACAGGTCATCAACGTTTCGGTCCAAAGTACGGATGCGGCACTTGCATCTAATTTGGCAAATTCGATCGCAGAAATCTTTAGTACGGATGTCCAAAAATTGATGAGTGTCGATAACGTCAAAGTCTTATCAACATCTAGTATTCCGACGTCACCAATCAGTCCGAACATCTTATTGAATACGGCAATCGCAGCAGTCGTCGGGTTCTTACTTGGTGTCGGTCTTGCGTTCTTACGTGAAGTACTCGATCGTCGCATCCGGACAGAAGACCAAGTCCAACAGATTCTTGATCTCCCAGTTCTCGGTAGTATCCCAGACATCGATAGCAAAGTATTTAAGTCATCGTCAAAAGCAGCAAAACGAGAGGTGGTCCAACAACATGGCTAAGAAGAGCAAAATGAATAAAGACGCACGAAAGCTAATTACAGTCACACAGCCCAAGTCACCTGTCGCTGAGCAATATCGGACGATCCGGACGAATATCGAGTTCATGGCCGTCGATCGTGAGATTCAAGCGATTCTCGTTACCTCTGCAACACAAGGGGAGGGCAAATCAACGACGTCTTCGAACTTAGCCGTCACTTATGCGCAACAAGGTAAAAAGGTTTTAATCGTCGATACCGATATGCGTCGTCCGACGGTCCACTATACGTTCCGTGTTGCGAATGGTCTTGGACTTTCAAGTCTTTTGACACGTCAGGCAGAAAAAGAAAAAGCGATCTTACCAACGAAAGTCGATAACCTATCGATTTTGACAGCGGGTCCGATTCCACCGAACCCAGCGGAGCTCTTGTCGTCACGTGCGATGGAACATCTTGTTGCACAACTCCGTGAAGAGTTCGACGTCATCATTTTTGACGCACCACCACTCTTACAAGTCGCCGATAGTCGGATTACTTCGAAACTAACAGACGGTGTCGTTCTTGTCGTCGGTTGTACGACATCTGATCGTCAACGGGTATTGAAAGCAAAAGAACAACTTGAACTGGCGGAGGCAAAAATCCTCGGTGTCGTCTTGAACCGTCGTGAACTGACGGATGATTCAGCATATCAATACTACTATTCCTATGAGTGAGGGACATCTATATGGTTGATATCCATTGTCATATCTTGCCGCTCGTCGATGACGGTCCGGCTAGTGTCGAACATGCTTTGCAGTTAGCTGAACAAGCCGTCGCAGAGGGAGTGTCGCGGATCATCGCGACACCACACATCTATCATCCACAATTCGAAACAGAAGATGTCGATGTCCAGTTGACGGTCGATGAGTTCAATGTTTTGTTGAAACAACGTGATATTCCGTTAACCGTCTATCCAGGTCATGAGATCCGGTTGATCGGTGAGTTGATGGAAGCATTAGAAGCAGGACAAGCGCTGACGTTGAACGATTCACGCTATATTTTGATCGAGTTTCCGTCAAGCGGAATTCCATCGTATGCGCGCCAAGTCTTTGCAGAATTGATTTCTGATGGTTATATCCCGGTCGTTGCCCATCCGGAAAAGAATAAAGCAATCATTCAAAATCCATCGTTACTGTTTGAATTGATTTCAAACGGTGCGATCAGTCAGGTGACATGTGCCAGTTTGATTGGGAAGTACGGAAAGGATGTCCAGCGGTTTGCGATCGCCTTGCTTGAGAATGGGCTAGCCCATCTTGTGGCAAGTGATGCGCATCACCTAGAGAAACGTCCATTCTACTGGAAGCAATGCGAACGGATGCTTGAGAAAACATTCGAAGATTGGTTGATCGATGAGATTTATGAAAACAATGAAGCAGTTCTCTTGAACCAACTCGTGACAATCAATCCCCCGAGTCCTGTCAAGAAGAATTGGAAAGGGCAATGGGTATAACATTTTTTGTCAAGGTAAGGGAAAGAGAGTGAATTGTCACTCTCTTTTTTCTATGTTAACGCTTACATTATGAAGTTATGGAAAACTTTATGGAAAATGGCACATGTCCTATGGTATTGTATTTTACATAAAGAATGGAATGAAGAATATAATTTTCCAACTTAAAACTACCTCAAGGAGTGTGTTACATAATGAGAGTAAAAAAAGCAGTCATTCCAGCAGCAGGACTTGGTACACGTTTTTTACCAGCGACAAAGGCCATGCCGAAGGAAATGTTACCAATCGTTGATAAACCCACGATTCAATACATCATTGAAGAAGCAATTGAATCAGGAATTGAAGATATCTTGATTATCACTGGTAAAGGAAAACGCGCGATTGAAGATCATTTTGATTCCGTACCTGAGCTCGAAGCGAACTTAATTTCAAAAAATAAATCGGAATTGTTATATCTCGTTGAAGCAACGACGAATATCAACATCCATTTCATTCGTCAATCAAAACCAAAGGGTTTAGGAGATGCGATTCTTCAAGCAAAAGCATTCATCGGGAACGAACCATTCGTTGTCATGCTTGGTGATGATATTGTTCAAGCAGATGTACCGTGTACACGACAATTAATCGAGCAGTATGAAATCACGAATAGTTCAATCATTGGTGTGCAACCAGTTCCGGAAAAAGACACACATCGTTACGGGATCGTTGATCCGAGTACGAGCATCTCAGAGCAATTACATAAGGTGAAATCATTCGTTGAAAAGCCAGCACCTGGAACTGCCCCATCGAACTTAGCGATTTTAGGGCGTTATCTACTCACACCAGAAATTTTTAAGTATCTCGAAACACAAGAAGTCGGATCAGGTGGCGAAATTCAATTGACGGACGCGATTACACGACTCAACGAGATGCAACGTGTCTTTGCCTACGAATTTGATGGTAAACGCTACGATGTCGGTGAAAAACTAGGGTTCATTCGGACAACGCTTGAGTTTGCGTTGAATCGTGAAGATTTAGGTCAAGACGTGGCAGAAATCATGCAAGAGCTACTTGATGCGCATAAAGAACGATCGCTTGTTTAAAAAATAGCACTTTAAATATTAGTTGAAAGGAGTTGTCGTCTTGAAGAAGTACTATTACTATCGGACCTTTTTATTAGCATGTATGGATGCGTTCGCATTGATTGTCGCAATGAGCTTTACATATTTTTTCTTGTATCCGAAGGAATTATTTTTATTGATTGACAGTCGTGCACTGATCCAGTCCGCTGCAGTATTTGCTCTACTCTTCATCACGGTAGCTTTCTTAATGAAGCTATATCGTGTCAATTGGAAATATGCGAGTGTGCAGGAGGCCATGACGTTGTCATTGTCTCTTGCATTGAGCTCAATCGGCTTAATAGTGTATCAAGTTCTATTCTTCGGACAAGTTTTAGAACGCATCACGCTATTAAGTTTTTGTATTTCCTTACTGTTACTCGGAGCAATTCGAGTTGGATTACGTCTGCTTGGAATTGGACAGCACTGGCGGAAGTATGCTCTACCACGACGTATGATTAAGTCGCGTAAGCGTACGTTAGTTATTGGGGCAGGTCGTGCCGGGCGAGCATTGGTTCGTCAACTCTATGCATCACCATTTCATGAATTGAAACCAGTTGCATTCGTTGATGATGATCCGAAACATATGCACTTTGTGATTCAAGGACTCGAAGTCGCAGGGACGACGGAAGATTTAAAAGCAGTCATTGAACGTTACAAGATTGAAGCAATCGTTTTAGCGATTCCATCGTTATCGCAACAACGGCGGATTGAATTAATTACAGAAGCGAAGACACTTTGTAAAAATGTCCAGACATTACCGATGATCGAAGAACTTGTGACAGGAAAAGTGTCAGTCAATGCGATTCGTGATGTCTCGATTGAAGACTTACTTGGACGAGAAGCAGTCGAACTGAATATTTCAGGAATTCGGAGTGAGATTGAAGGACGGACGGTTCTTGTCACAGGAGCCGGTGGATCGATTGGATCTGAAATTTGTCGTCAAATCATTCAGTTTAATCCGACGACATTGTTACTACTCGGTCATGGTGAGAATAGTATTTATTTAATTGAACGAGAACTACGTGGTTTACAGACAGCAATCAATTTGATTCCTGTCATAGCAGATGTACAAGATCGGATGCGACTTGAAGAAGTGTTTGCACAACATCGTCCGGATGTCGTTTTCCACGCAGCAGCTCATAAACACGTTCCTTTAATGGAAGCAAATCCATACGAGTCTGTGAAAAATAATGTTTATGGTACAAAAAATGTTGCAGAGGTAGCTGATCGTCATCAGGTCGAACGGTTTGTCATGATCTCAACGGATAAAGCGGTCAATCCGACGAACGTCATGGGTTCAACGAAACGCATTGCCGAGATGATCATCCAGGATCTAGGGAAACGGAGTCAGACGAAGTTTGCTGTCGTTCGCTTTGGTAACGTTCTTGGTAGCCGGGGATCAGTCATCCCACTTTTTAAATCACAGATTGAAGCGGGTGGACCAGTCACGGTCACTCATCCAGAGATGACTCGATTCTTCATGACGATTCCAGAAGCAAGTCGTTTGGTCATCCAAGCGGGAATACTAGCTGACGGGGGAGAAGTTTTCGTTCTGGATATGGGCGAACCTGTTAAAATCGTCGATCTTGCGAAAAATATGATTGAGTTGAGCGGTTTCACAGAAGATGAGATGCCAATCGTATTTTCAGGCATTCGACCAGGAGAAAAGATGTACGAAGAGTTATTAAAAGACGGAGAAGTCGATCCAGAAGCGATATATCCTAAGATTTTCGTAGGGCGAACGAAACAAGCAGAACCAGTTGAAGAAATTTTACGGATGGTTGAAAATCATCAACTTAATCCGGTGCAATTACGAAATATCTTACTCGATATCGCAAACGATGTCGCGATGAAAAAACAAAAACTAGTATAAACATAAGGAGCTAAAGCAAATGAGTTATATGGCGTTTAAACGTTCGCTAGGATTTTTCTTAGCACTGGTAGCGTGTATCGTATTAATCCCGGTCTTCCTCTTCATCATGGGGGCAATCAAATTTGAATCTCATGGACCTGTCTTCTTTAAACAAAAACGAGTAGGTCTTAAAAAGAGTCATTTCAATATTTTGAAGTTCCGGACGATGTATATCGAGACGCCTCAGGATACGCCGACTCATTTGCTTGCTGATCCGGATGTCTATATTACGCGCGTCGGGAAGTTCTTACGTAAGACGAGTCTCGATGAGTTACCGCAACTGTTTAATATCTTGAAGGGTGAGATGAGCTTTGTCGGACCACGCCCTGCACTTTGGAATCAATATGACTTGATTGACGAACGCGATAAATATGGTGCGAATGATACATTACCAGGTTTGACAGGATGGGCACAAATCAACGGACGAGATGAACTGCCAATCGAAATCAAAGCAAAGTTAGATGGAGATTATGTAAAGCGTATGGGAATCATCATGGATACACGCTGTTTCATTACAACAATCTTCAGTGTATTGAAAAGTGATGGTGTAGTAGAAGGTGGAACTGGAGCAATAGCTACAAAAGAAGCTGCAAGTACGAAGGAGTAAAACATGAAAAAAGTGTTGATAACTGGAGAAAACGGTTATGTTTCAAAAAACCTTGTATCAAAATTTAAAGCAGAAAATATTAAATGTGAATCTAAATCTGTTCGTGAAACAGAGTATGAGAAAATTGATTTTACAAGCTATTCGACCGTTATACATACTGCTGCTGTAGTGCATCGTAAAGGCTCTGAGAAAGAGTATATAAATGTGAACAGAGACTTAACTATAAAAATCGCTAAAGATTGTAAAAAAAATGGGGTTAGTCATTTTATTTTTCTTAGTACTATGAATGTATTTGGTAAAACTAAAGGACCTATTGATAGAAATACCCCATTAAATCCTAAAACACTATATGGAAAATCTAAATTAGCAGCAGAAATAAAATTAAAGGAATTAGAAGATAAGAATTTTAAAATTGCAATAATTAGGCCACCTATGGTTTACGGAAAGAATTCGCCCGGAAATTACAGAACCTTATCTAAATTATCAAGATATTTGTATGTAGTACCTTTAATTGAAAATAAAAGAAGTATGATCTTTATTGATAATTTATCTCAATTTATATTATATGTGTATGATAATCATAAATCTGGGTTATTCCATCCACAAAATGATGAATACATCTGTACTTCTAATTTAATTATGAACATAAGAAAAGTGAATAAACAAAAGACTTTTAAAATAAAACTCTTTAATAATCTTATAATCAAACAAGTGAACAACAATCCTTTGTTCGAGAAAATATTTGGAGACCTATACTATGTAAAACAAGAATTCGAAGATAACTGTTATAAAAATAAAATAAAGTTTAAAGACTCTATTATCTTAGCTGAGGAAGATAAGTGATTATGAAAAATAATGAAGAATTAGTATCTATAATAATGCCTACATATAACGATATGGAATTTATTGATAAGTCTATTGAGTCAGTTTTAAATCAAACATATCAAAATATTGAATTATTGATAGTTGATGATTGTTCAACAGATGGAACTGAGAAATATATAGAAAAAATAATATCAAAAGATTTTAGAGTTAAATATTTTAAAAATGAGAAAAATTCAGGAGCTGCAGTTTCGAGAAACTTGGGTGTTAAATTTGCTAGAGGTGAATTTATAGCATTTATTGATAGCGATGACGTCTGGTTTAGAGATAAATTAGAAAAACAAATAATATTTATGACTAACAGTAATTATCATTTTACATGTACTTTTTATAACAAAATTGATGTCTTAGGCAATGATTTGGATAACATAATAAAATATCCAAAAGAAGTAGATTATGATTATTTGTTAAAAAATAATTGTGGTAATTCTACAGTTATTTATAATTCGAAAAAACTGGGGAAGGTATTTATTGAAGATATAAAAAAAAGAAATGATTATCTAATGTGGTTGAAAGTAATTAAGAAAAGTACAAAATTATATTGTTTGGAAGAGGTTTTATCTAGCCATAGAATAAGACCAGGTTCGATTTCAAGTAATAAATTTGATTTAATTAAGTACCATTGGAAAGTGTATAGAGATTACGAAAAACTCAATTATGCAAAATCTATATACTTAGTTTATTTTTGGATAAAAAAATCACTATTGAATAAGAGGAGTAAAAAATGAAAAATTTAGTTTCTAGTATTAATAATAAGACAGTTAGTATTTCAGTTGTTGGCTTAGGTTATGTAGGAATGCCTATTGCAGTTGAATTTTCTAAACATGTAAATGTAATTGGATTTGATATAAGCGAAGAAAAAATTGAATTGTACAAATCGGGTGTTGATCCAACAAACGAAGTTGGAGATTTAAAAATCAGAGAGTCGAATGTTAAGTTTACAAATGATCCTTCATCGTTGTTAGAGTCTAAATTCCATATTGTTGCAGTTCCTACTCCAATTAATCAAGATAAAACACCAAACCTTGAACCAGTAATCGGTGCTTCAAAAATAATTGGTGAAAATTTATCCAAGGGTTCAATCGTAGTTTATGAATCAACAGTTTATCCAGGAGTGACTGAAGATATTTGCATTCCAATCTTAGAACAAAATTCTGGGTTGAAATGCGGTGTTGATTTTAAAGTTGGTTATTCACCAGAGCGAATTAATCCAGGAGATAAAATACATACATTAGAGAATATCGTTAAAATCGTCTCAGGAATGGATGAAGAGTCGCTAAACATTATTGAAGAAGTCTATAAAATAGTAATAAAAGCAGGAGTTCATAGAGCCTCGTCAATTAAGGTGGCCGAAGCGGCTAAAGTTGTAGAAAACAGTCAGCGAGATATAAACATAGCGTTTATGAATGAATTAGCTATGGTTTTTAATAAGATGGGGATAAATACAAATGATGTAATTCAAGCGATGAACACAAAGTGGAATGCATTAGGTTTTTATCCTGGTTTAGTTGGCGGACATTGTATAGGTGTAGATCCGTATTATTTTGTATATGAAGCAGAAAAATTAGGTTATCATAGCCAAATAATTTTATCAGGAAGAAAAATAAATGATACTATGGGTAAGTTTGTTGCTGAAAATGCTATAAAAAACCTTATATTAGCTGATAAAAATATAAAAAAATCAAAAATAGGGATTTTCGGTCTTACTTTTAAAGAGGATTGCCCAGATATTAGAAATTCTAAGGTTATTGATATAATTGATACTTTAAATGAGTACGGTGTAGAGCCAATATTAGTTGATTATAATGTTAACAATAGAGAGTTTATTAATGAATATAAAAAAGAAATCTCATCTATTGAAGATGTAAGAGATCTAGATTGTATAATTTTAGCTGTTGGACATGAAAAATATAAGAGCATGTTAGCTAGTGATTGGAAAAAAATCTCTTCATCTAAAGGTGGAAATGTTTTTATTGATGTAAAATCTATTTTAAATGAAAATGAAATAATTAATAATGGATTTATTTATTGGAATCTTTAATAAATAATTTTTAAGGGAGATAGATATGAAAATTGCAATGCTAGCAGCAGCTTCTGATATTCATGCCATAAGGTGGGCTAATAAATTTGCTGAATTGGGGAATAAAGTATACTTGATTTGTCAGCAAGATCATGATGTAAAACAAGACATTCCAAATGAAAATGTAGAAATTCATAAATTAAGATTCAAAGGGAAAATTGGATATTATCTGAATGCGATGGAACTAAAAAAACTGTTTGAAAGTATTAGACCAGATATATTAAACGTTCATTATGCAAGTGGCTATGGTACATTGGCAAGATTAACTAAATTTCATCCTTGTGTGATTTCTGTATATGGTAGTGATGTTTATGATTTTCCAAAAAAATCTAAAATTAATCTATCAATAATAAGAAAAAATTTAAATTATGCTGATGCAATCGCTTCTACAAGTTTCGCTATGGCAAAGCAAACAGTTAGCTTAAAGATAAATCATGAGCTGAGTGATATTAAAATAACACCTTTTGGAGTAGATACAAAAAAATTCTTTAATAAAAAATTAGATAAGAAAGACAAACCTCTTATTTTAGGTAGTATAAAAAAACTAGCTCCTAAATATGGTATTTTTGATGGGATTAGAGCTATAGAATATATTATAAAAAATAATTTAATAGATATAAATAAAAATCCTATAGAATATCATATTTATGGTGAAGGTGAACAAAGAAATGAATTTGAAAGATATATAAAGAATAACAAACTTAGTGATGCAGTTTTTTTAAAAAGTAGAATACCAAATGAAAAAGTACCAGAAGCTCTTAACAATTTTGATATATTCATAGGAACAAGTGTTTTGAACAGTGAAAGTTTTGGCGTAGCTATTGTTGAAGCAATGTCATGTGAAGTGCCTGTTATTGTGTCAGATGTAGACGGTTTTAGTGAGGTTACTTCGAAAGGTAAATATGGTGCAATTTTCTCAAAAGGAGACTATATTGATTTAGCTGAGAAGATTATAAGTTATATTGAAAATCCTACTAAAAGAGAATTAATGGGTATTAACGGAAGAGAAAAGGTTTTACTAGATTACAATTGGGACGATAATGCAAACACTTTATATAGTTTTCTTCAAGGTGTAAAAAAGGATTCAATTTTATGAGAAATAAGAAAATAGTATTCTTTTCGACTAGTGAATTATTTGGGAATAGAAAAACTGGAGGTTTGAAAAGATTTTTAGAGTTATATAAGTATTATAAATGTAAGTCCTCTGTAGATACTTTACTTTACACTGGCGATCCTCAAAAGGTTCTATCTAAAGAAATAAAAGAAAATTTTATTTCTTTAGATAGAAGGACTAATAAACATTATTTAGTACCAAATGAAATCTTAATTTTTATTAGTAACTTCAAAGAAATTTTAAAATTAAAAAACAGTGAATATGATGAATTAATTGTATTTGATGTTCCAACAGCTATTTCATTGAGTCTTTTAAACTTAAAAAATATAAATTTATTTATTAGACAAGATTTAATTGGTTACAAAAAAATTTATCTTTCTGATAAAAAGACAAGTAATTTAAGTAAAAAGATTTATATAAATCTTTTAAAATTCGCTGAGACAATTTGTATAATTAAATCAAAAAAAATATTTGTTCAATGCGAGTATGATTTAAATGAGCTAATTAAAAGGCATAAATACTTGAAAAAAATGATAAAGAATAAAACAATTGTACAGATAAATAATATTAATCCAAGTTGGGTTACAACTTCAGGATATTCAACAAGCTATCGAAAAAATGAATCAATCAAAAAAATTGGTTTTATAGGTGATTTTTCAAATGAGAGAAAAGGTCACAAACTATTTTTAGAGTCTATGTCAAAAATTAAAAACAAAAAAATTGAAGTAACTGTAATTGGGGATGGAATTAAATTAGATCTATATAAAGAAAAATTTGCTGATGAGAGAATTACTTTTACTGGTAGAGTAGAAAACGTTAGTAAATATTTAAATCAATTTGATCTTTTAGTAGTACCATCTATAGCTGATTCCTGCCCTAATACGGTTTTAGAAGCTTTATACAATAACGTGTTAGTTATTGGCTCAAATGCTGGCGGCATTCCAGAAATACTAAATTATAAAGAAGCAATATTTAATCTGGATGAGAAAAGTCTAGTTCACAAAATAAATGAATTAGAAAAAAATGAGAACATAGAAACTTTATCAAAATTACAGATGATAAGGAAAAAAGATCTTTTATTTAATTGGCCTGAGAAAATTAATGATTTTATTGAGGAATAATAAGATGAAAAATAAAAAAGAAGAATTTTGGAAGAAATTAGCAAAAAATATGTTTGTTGCTCTATCCGGCGATTCAATTTCTTCTGTAATTAATGTAATTGTATTAATTAGTTCTATAAAGGTATTAGGGAATACTGACTACGGTTTGTTTGTTCTAGCACAAGCTTATATGCTTGTGCTAGATACTATATTTAACTTTCAAACTTGGCAAGCTATTATTAAGTACGGTACAGATGCTTTGTTTAAAAAAGAAAATTATAAGTTTGCAGCTTACGTTAAAGCAGGCGCTATCGTAGATATCTTTAGTGCTATATTAGGATTTACTATTTCGATTTGTGTCGTTTCTATAGTTATAAAATTATTAAATTGGCCAGATTATATCAAAGGAATAATTATTATAAGTTGTTTAGAAATTTTATTTCGATTTATCAATACACCTACCGGAGTACTAAGGCTAATCAATAAATTTGAATTAGTGGCATATCAAAAAATAATTACATCAATTTTACGACTTGCATCAGTCGGTATTTTCTATCTAACTAATCAAGATTCTTTAATTATATTTACAGCTTTTTATCTTACTTCGAATATAATAGGTAACATTATTTTGATCATATTCTCGATTAAAGAAGTTTCAAAAATTGTACCTTTTAGAGATATTTTAAAATCAAAAATAAATTTAGTTGAAAAAGATTTTTATAAATTTTTAGGATGGACAAATATAAGTTCTACAGTTGATTTACCAGCCAAACAACTTGATATATTCTTAGTATCAACTTTTTCAATAGATTTAGTAGCGGTATACAAGCTATTTAAACAAATAGTGGAAATATTAGGTAAACTAACAAGTCCTTTAACTCAAGTTATAATGCCTCAATTCTCTAAGTTGGTAGCGGAAAATAATAAAACTCAAGGATATGAAGTAGTAAAAAAATTAAAAAATATAATTATAATTACAATGATTCCATTAGGAATAATATTTAATATTGTCGGAGCTATCATGTTAAATAAATACTTTGAAAAAATCTATATTGAAAATATTTTTTTGTTAAGTCTCTTAATGTTAAGTCGAATTTATTCGTTGTCATATGCAGCAATACATCCATTTTTTATTTCATTAGGGGAAGTGAAAAAGAACTTTAAAATTGTATTAATAGCTAATTTATTTTATATCATGTGTGTTATGGTACTTTCAAATTTTTTGGGTCTTTATGGAATAGTTCTATCGTACTTGTTGGAGGTAATAATTATTGTTAACTTAAAAAAACAAGTTATAAATAAAATTTTATTAAAAAAAGAGGTATCATTCAGTGCATAAAAAAAATATCGCGATACTAATTCCTTGCTTATCTAAAGGAGGAGCTGAGAGAGCTGCTGGACTATTATCAACTTATTTAAATGATGATAATAACGTATATATAATACTTCTTGATAGTTCTGAAATTGTTTATGATCACTCAGGGGAAGTTATTTACTTAAATCAAGAAAATAAATTCAAAAATAAATTTCTTCGCAAAATAAATTATTTCAAAAATCAATTAAAAAAGGTCAGAAAACTTGATGAATTGAAAGAAAAACTAAAAATTGATATTACTATAAGCTTTTTAGAAACTCCAAATATTATTAATTTGTTGACTAAAACGAAAGATAAAAAAATAGTCTCGGTTCGAAGTACTAGATCATTACAAAACGAAAAAGTTATTAGTAGAATAGAAAATTATCTTATAAAGAAAATGTACAACAAAGCACACCAAGTAATAGCAATTTCAGATGGAGTAAAAGACGATTTAGTTAAAAAATTTGGAATAAAGTCAAACAAAATACAAACAATATATAATTTTTATGATTTCCAAAAAATTAATGTATTAAAAGAAGAAGAATTAAATGACGAAATGAAATTATTTTTTAAAGATAGTGACGTAATATTAAACGTAGGTAGATTAATTCCTGCTAAAAATCAAAGTCATATAATTGATAGTTTTAAAAAGGTAAGTGAGAATAATGATAAGGTCAAGCTTCTTATATTAGGAGATGGTATTTTAAAACAAAAACTAAAAAATTTGATTAAAGATTTAAATTTAGAAGGAAAAGTAAAGATATTACCATTTGATAATAACCCTTTTAAATATATGAAGAATTCAAAGCTATTTGTTTTAAATTCTGAAAGAGAAGGTTTTGCAAATGTAATTATTGAATCTATGGCTTGCGAAACACCAGTTGTTTCAATTGATTGCTTATCAGGCCCTAGAGAAATTATTGCAGGCGAAAGTGACTATTCTAAAGAGTTGCCGTCGGTATTGATAGCAGAAAGAGGCATTTTGTTTTCTAAATCAAATAAAGATAATATGGTGATAGCTATTGAGGCTATTTTAAATGATCACAATTTAACTGATTCTTTAATAAATAGAAGTAAAAAGTATATTAAAGAATATGATTCAAAAAATATTTATAATAAATGGAAAAAAGTATTTTCTGAATAAATTAAGGAGAATTATCTATGTGGTTTTTATATTTATTATTAACTGTAATAGTTATTGTGATTGAGTTATATAGAAAAAAAGAGTTTTTTTTTGATTATCTAACTGTATTTAATCTTTATTTTATAGGGTATTATTTATTTCCTGCGATAATGTATAATGCGAGTTTTATTGAATATCATGGAAGATATGAAAAATATATAGGTTCATCATTTAATGGAACATTTAAGGCATACATATTGATATTGATGTTTTATTTATTTGTTCTTTACGGTTACTTATATTTAGCAGAAAAAATAAAAATTACAAGAAAAAATACTAATTTCTTAGTATCGGAAAGTGAAAATAAAATATACTTTTTGGTGATTATATGTATATCTTTGTGGATCATCGGCTTAATTTCACTCTATATATATAGTAAGTCATTTGGAGGTATTGTAAATTTAATTCTAAATTCAGCTCAAATTAGAGATGGTTTGATAGAAAGCGAAGGAAATAGCTCTATAGAATTTATAAAAAGGTTTATTATTGCGTTGACTTATCCATCCTACATACTATTTGTAGTTTATCTCAAACGAAAAAAATTATTGAGCTTGTTTATTATCAGTATATTCGTTTCTATGTTGTGGTTTTTTATTAATGCAGGACGTGGTGCGATTTTACAGTATGTATTAATTCTTTTCTTGATTTATACCTATGTAAAGCAAAAAAGAATTAATTTATTTAAAACAATATTAATTTCTTTAATACTGTTTATGGGCATTAATTATTTAAGACCTCTTTTTAGTAATTTAATCTATTTGAGAGATGGATGGGATGTATTTAAAAATCAGTTTATTATCTCGGCTAGTAGTGGAAGATATTCAATTGAAGGAATTAAAGATGTTATTTTTACTTTCTCATATTACTTTGAACATAAATATATTTCTCTAGAAACTGCAATAAACGCTGTAGATTCTGGAAGACATAATATTAATTTCTTTAATGAATTTTTTATTGCTCTAATTAGTATAGTTCCATCAAGCTTTTTATTTTTTGAGAAACCAGATTCGATTATATTTTACAATACTTCTTATATTACTGGTATCTATGAATCGTCTATCCCTCCTGGAAGTATAGCATTAGGCTACTATTCTCTGAATTTTGTAGGTGTAGTCATTTTTGCAATATTATTTGGGTATTTCGGAAAAAAAATTAGTGATTATTTCAAATTCAATTCGAATTTGAGCTCTGAAGCATTTTATATAATTTCTATGTTTGTTTGGATTGATTTTTTTGTGGCAGGTGATTTGAGACAATCACTTCAAAGATATTTTGTTTACTTTGTATTAATTATTACCATGATTGTAATAAAGAAAGTTAGGGTGGGTAGTAATGAATAATTTTAAAATATTGATTACTGGATCCTATGGTTTTATAGGATCACAACTAGTGAAGAAATTATTGGGAATGGGCATTAAAGTAATTGGGATTGACAACTGTAACGAGTATTATGATACTGACTTAAAAATAAATAGATTAAAGCCTCACTTAAATAATTCAATGTACAAGCATTACAATTGTGATTTAAAGGATAAAATGAACGTTAATCAAATCTTTGAAGAAAATTCAGTAGATGTTGTTATTAATTTAGCTGCCCAAGCGGGTGTTCGCTATTCGATCGAAAATCCGTATGCTTACTTAGACTCAAATCTAACAGGATTCTTAAATATTTTAGAAGCGTGCCGTCATTATCCCGTAAAACATCTTTTATATGCTTCATCTAGTTCCGTTTATGGTGGAAACAAAGTGGCACCTTTCTCAACTAATCATAATGTAGATCACCCAGTCAGTCTTTATGCAGCAACAAAGAAATCGAATGAATTAATGGCGCATACATATAGTCATTTATATGGTATTCCAACGACAGGTCTACGTTTCTTCACCGTCTATGGTCCATGGGGACGACCAGACATGGCATACTTCTCGTTTACAAAAGACATCATCGAAGGTAATCCGATCAAAGTTTTCAATCACGGGAAGATGGAGCGCGATTTTACTTACATTGATGACATCGTCGAAGGAATCGTCAAATTGATTCCGCGTGCTCCGGAACCAAATCCGGAGTGGGATGAAAGTACGGATGAATTAGGTGCAAGCTTTGCTCCATATCGTGTCTATAATATCGGAAATAACCAACCGGTCCAACTGATGAAATTCATCAACGTCTTAGAAGAGAAGATTGGTAAGGAAGCCAATAAGCAATACATGGAGATGCAGCCAGGTGATGTTCTACGGACGTATGCTGATGTATCAGAATTAGAACGAGATATCGACTTTAAACCGAGTACGAGTATCGAAGAAGGGCTTGGGAAGTTCGTCGATTGGTATAAAGAATACTATAATATTACAGACTGAAAAGGATGAGACACTTGAAAATCACAGTAGCAGGAACAGGGTACGTTGGTCTATCAATGGCTGTATTACTTGCACAACATAATGAAGTCACATCAATCGATATCATTAAAGAACGGGTCGAAATGGTCAACAACCGTAAATCACCAATCGTTGACGCAGAAATTGAAAACTTCCTTCAACATAAGGAATTGAACTTACACGCGACGACAGATAACTTCGAAGCCTACAAAGAAGCAGAATTCGTCGTCATCGCAACGCCAACGGATTACGATCCAACACGGAACTACTTCAATACGCGTACGGTTGAGAGTGTCGTCGCAACAGTACTTGCGATTAATCCAGATGCAACGATGATCATCAAGTCGACGGTACCAGTCGGTTATACACAAGAGTTGAAAGAAAAGTTCGATACGCCGAACATCGTCTTCTCACCAGAGTTTTTGCGTGAAGGGCAAGCATTGCATGACAATCTCTATCCATCGCGTATCGTCGTTGGGGAACGATCAGAACGTGCACAACAGTTTGCTGATTTATTATTGCAAGGGGCAGTGAAGAAAGACGTTCCTGTCTTATTGACAGACTCGACGGAAGCAGAAGCGATCAAGCTCTTCTCGAACACCTATCTTGCTATGCGTGTCGCGTTCTTTAATGAACTTGATACGTATGCGGAAGTGCGTAATTTAGATACGAAGCAAATCATCGAAGGTGTTGGTCTCGATAGCCGGATTGGGAATCACTATAACAACCCGTCATTCGGTTATGGTGGATACTGCTTACCGAAAGATACGAAGCAGCTACTTGCGAACTACGAGGATGTTCCGAACAACATCATCGGTGCAATCGTGGAAGCGAACCGGACACGGAAAGACTACATCGCAGATACAATCATTAAACAAAATCCGAAAGTCGTCGGTGTCTATCGTTTGACGATGAAGACAGATTCGGACAACTTCCGTGCGTCATCGATCCAAGGTATCATGAAGCGGATCAAGGCAAAAGGAATTGAAGTGACTGTCTTTGAGCCAGTCTTAACTGAAGATACGTTCTACAACTCACGTGTCATTCGTGACATTGAAGCGTTCAAACAAGAATCGGATATCATTATTTCAAATCGGATGCATCCAGAGTTGAGTGATGTGGAAGAGAAGGTTTATACGCGAGATTTGTATAGCAGGGATTAAGAAATAATTGAAAGAGTGCATCTGGGTGAAATGAACAGTTCACCCAGATGCACTCTTTTTGTATGAAGTTTTAAAATTAGTCTGAAAAGCAGATAGTTCATCGTTTTTGAATACGTAATACGACGCCTATGCGCTTAGCTTTTGTCCAGTCATCAAATTCACTTAGAGCTTGCTATTTTGTACTTTCATGCAAGTCAATCATATGATCAGTTTCAATGATAAATAGTTCGTCTGCATTTTTTCAAGTAACATCTGAGTGCTGGGAAAAATTTAAAGTTTATCGATTATAGGTGAAGACCTACGAGAATTTTATGATCGAGTAGTTTCGTATACTGGAGTGTATGGAAGAATTCATTGCCGAAGTCACACGGTAAGAGATGGATATGAATCATGTGGTAGCTGTAAGACACGTTCGGATGTGCCTTTAGTATGTCCAGGATTGTTTTCTCTTGTGAAGCTGGACTTATGTCGTAGATGTGAAACGAGATGATGTTATGACGGATGCGAAACGGGGCAATCGTGAGGGTGAACGGTTTATGATGAGCGAATCGATATTCCGTTGAAACAGTCGAACCAGTGATGACGAGCTCATGTGGGGTGATGCGTAGTTTCGGGTGCCAGAAGTCTCTGAATTCGATTGCGATGATGTCGCGTAAGTACTCTTCCGTCACATACGTCGTGACGAGAATATCTGATGGATTGCCAAGATAGTCATTATCCGTATTCATATGTAAGCTCCTTTGCTTGTGAGTGAATGGAATCAATGCTCCGTCGTTCAGGGTAAAGAAAGGTATGTTTTCTTTCCTACTCTACAGAACATAGATTCAATACGATTGTAACTTTTTTCCTTATTTTTGTTTTTCGTGCATTGATCGTTTAGGGAAAGCGATTCTTGATAATTCATCGAAAATCAATCGTGTACTTCATCAGCTGTCACGTCAGTCCCTATAAGAAGGAGGAACCACCTATGACCTACTATGACTATCTCGATCAATATTTATTGACCGACTGCTCGCGGTCAGCCCATACGATCAAGGCATACCGGAGTGATCTTCGACAAATGCGCTTGCATCAAATCGACTGGTCAGTCGCGTCCTTACGACGCTACTTTCACTGGATGAAAGCACATTATAAGCCTTCGACGATTTTGCGACGGTATCACGTCTTACACCGGCTCGGAAATGTCCTCGTCGAGCGACGACGGATCAAAAAGAATCCGATGATTGAGATCCGTCCGATCGTTCATCAACGTCTCCAAGATGAGACCTATCATGATAGTGAAGAGTTGATCCCCGTGATTCGACAGATTCAAGATCCAACTTATCGCCTCTTCTTCGAGGTGCTCAGCCAAACGGGCCTCCGCTTCATGGAGGCCCGTTTGTTGACGGTGCAGGATTTTGATTTAGCAAAGAATGAACTGTACGTTCGTCACGGAAAAGGCGGGCGGACACGGACGGTTCCGATCGGGGAGACCCTTTGCGATAAGATCGTTTTGTTTCTAGCAGGTTGCACGGCCGGCTACTTGTTTCAGTCCGTCACGGGACGGATGATCAATGAACATGCGGCGAGAAAAACACTACGCGAGGTTGGATTTACGTCCTTAAAGCGTCACGTCCGTCCGCATATGTTACGGATCGCCTATGCGACCTATCTCTATCAGCAGGCAGGGTTGAAGTTGCTCGATATAAAGCGTCTGCTTGGTCACGCCAGCATCTCGACGACGGAAGGATACATCCGTAGCCAGACGAATCACGTCCGGGACGTTCTTAATCGTCTGTCCGCTTGAGGCGATTGACTGATGTATGGGCAATGTCGTGCAACGGTAGGACGTAGTGCTGAGTCGTCCGAACATCGCTGTGACCGAGTAAGCGCATGATCGTTAGAATGTCCGTCTGATACACGTGATAGAGCGTCGTCGCGAACGTGACTCGGATGTCATGCGGTCGCAGAATCCGTCCGAGACATCGTTCACTTGCTTCTCTTAAGACACGGCGAAACTTTGCCGGGTTGACCGGTCGTCCGCTGTCTTCGCAAAACAGTGGAAGGGCATCAGGACGAATCGTCTCGATGTAACGCATCAGGACATCACGCAACACATGATGCAGCGGAACTTGACGTGATTGATCGCCTTTACCACTCCGGACGAGTACCTGATCGCGCGCAAAGTCGACATCTGCGAGCTGTAAGTCACGGGCTTCTGAAAACCGCAGTCCCGTGTGCAGGAGAAGAAAGCTAAAGGCGTAGACAGTCTCGTCACGAATCGTCTCGAGGACACGGTGGACGTCGTCATACGTGAAGGCAAGTCGTCGGTAAGGTGCGGGAACTGGTTTTTTGACACGCACCAATGGATTCGTCTGGAGCGAACGTTCAGCGACCAGTTGATCGAACAGGATTGAGAGAGCATGCAGTCGTCGAGCGGCAGTTGCTGGAGCGTAAGTGTCGCGTAGAAACTTACCATAGCATTGGAGCGACGGAAAATCGATTCGTTCGACGTGGCGACAGAGATGCCGTACGTCGGAGCGATAGGCTTTTTTCGTCAAGGGACGGTAGTCCGCCTGTTCGATGATCGCGAGTAAGCGTTCTTGATAATAGGTCATCATCCGAGGAGAAACTGGACTTTCTGCCGGAGTTCCGACTTCAATGAGCGCAGTCGCGCCGGTGAGTAACCGAGTGTCTCTTCCGTTCCGTGCATCAAGGCTTCTAGAAACGTGTACTCCTTATTTGATAGATCACGCTTGAGTTCACTGAGGAGATAATGAAAGGAGACGTTCGGGGTCCGAGGGAGCTCCGGCATCGTCTCGACCGCGACTTCAGTCGCAAGCGTCCGATTCCGAGTCGCTAAGTAGTCGAGCATCGCGCCTTTTGCTCGGATCCGTGCGAAGGTGACGGTCATGACCTTTCCTTCCTCAATCGATTTCCAAAGTCGGAGTAGGGCAGCTTGCCGGCATTCATCATGTTCGTTCGGGTGGATCGAGAGGCGGGACAGGAGGGAGTTGACGAGGGGAATCCAGTTACGTAGTAAGTCGTTCATGGGTATCCGTTTCTTCAGATATGCATATCTGTTATGTATTCCGCGGTAGTTTTAGTATAAGTAGAGTTATCCAGAAAGCGATCGCGCTAGAATGCGGGTTTATCTGAAGCGAATCGACAAAATGAAGGGGAATTACACTACTTACGCTCTTTAAAAGTTGAAGAAACCGTTGGCATGATTGAAGAAATGGAGCGTTGCGCCCAGCGGATAACTCTACTTATCCGCTGGGGTGTTCGGAAAGTATTTAATCCATCACTAAAAAACACAAAAACCACGTACTGAGAGGATCTCTCGGCATGTGGTCCTGATAATTCATTTTTATAAAAGGAGTTAATGCTTCTAATCAATTATTAAAATAAAACTAATAGGGTGACACTTGAAAACTAAATGCTTTCATAATGTATAAAATGTATAATGAGTTAATATATGGATTAAGAATCGTTATGGTCCATTCGATTTAATCTGCGTGATGCCTTCGAGCGCTGAACTTCTCGCGATTGTGGAATCGATGGATAGGAAAGGAGCGATATCGAATAACAACCTTCATTATCTTACTCATCATACTTATAGTGATTGCGATGATGACATACCGATCTGTTCAAAAACTGAAAATGGATGCGATCATTCATTTCCAGTTACGACGAGATATTCGGCAAGTCAGAAAAAAGCTTTTATTGTGGAAGGACCACCCAGGTAAACAATTCGAGGTCCTTCAACCGATTTATCAGAACATGGTCTATCAGACACGTAAGCGGACGAAGCGATCGGCAGTAGAAGTGGAAGCATTGATCGATCGTATATTGAACCGGTTGATTAAAAGCCGATGGTCCGTACTTGTCGCATTCGGGAAGTTAGGAATTCGGGCTGGTTTATGTCTAATTGGTCTTTTCATTAGCATCGTTACCTTGTTCGCAGTCTTCGAAGAATTCGACAAGACGTCGTTTACGGTCGAACCAATAAAGGAATCGATTGCTAGTTTTAGTGAAACGACAGGGCAATGGTTGGATGGTGTTGAGTGGGAAACAGAAACGGAAGCTACACCAGAAATCGTTCCACCATCCAATGCTAAAAAGATGAATCCGCATTCGAAGCATTATCGATTACCTGAACAAATCACGACGGCTGAAGAATTAGGCGAAGCGATGGCGTACCATATGAATCGTCAGGAGCAGGAGTTTACGGTCCAGTTCATTGGTGATATCAATCAGTTTAGTCGTGCTTCAGACGGTGCATGGAAGTGGTTAGAAAAGAATGAACCGTATGTATTTAGCATGTATGACGGTGGAGAATCAGAGTATCTCGATTATGATTATTATGTAGATTATACGTTTCGCTTTAAGTACGAGGTAACACCTGAGCAAGCGCAGCAAGTGCGGCGCAAGGTTAATCAAATCGTTAAAAAGATACCCGTCGATTGGTCGGACGAGCAGAAGATTCGATACGTAAACGACTATGTCGTCCGACATACCACTTATCGACTTAAAAGTAAGGAAAGTCCGTATACGCCATACTCAATTTTAATGAATGGAGAGGGCGTCTGTGACGGCTATGCCTTAACAACACTCCTGTTGCTAGAAGCTGCTGGTGTAGAGGTCCGGTATATTGATGGAAAAGTATCGAGTGGCTTGCATGCATGGAACATGGTGAAAGTGAAAGGGAACTGGTATCACTTAGATACGACTTGGAACGATCCGATTCCTAATCGACCGGATGAAGTACAAGAAGACTACTTGATGGTTTCGGACAAAACCTTGTTGAAAGATCATTCGTGGATTAAATCGAAATACCCAAAAACTGCGCTGGTCGATTATGCTGAAAACTAAATAGATAATTTCTCAAGTAAAGCAAGTTTTTCCTTACTTCGGTCATACGATTAAGGAAAGACATGCTTTTTTATATTGTGGTACGGATTCCAACTAGAATACTGACTTTTATTTAAAAAGTCAGAAAATAAATGACTTATATATCCATTAAAATACATAAGGAGTGAAATTATGTTTATATTTATAAAATAAATAGAACATGCACAAAATCAGATGAAGAGTCTGAATAGAACTCACGAGTTTTTTTACGAAGAGGAGAAGGCAGAATGAACCTACGAAATAAAATTGGATTGACGACAATCGGATTACTTGGTTTGGGAGTTTATTACACACATATCGATGTTCAAGCAGCAGAAGATGCGACGAGAGTCATCGTTCAGACGAAGAATCCCGATATTTTAGAGAAGTTCGCATACGAAACAATGATCAGAAAGTCTTCCGAGCATAATGCCGTAGTAACGGTGGATGTACCAAAAGGGGAGAGCGCGATATCTTTTGCGCAGACGTTAAAAAGTCAAAATGGCATCTTACGAGCAGAGCCAGATTATATAGAAAAACGAGCATACACACCAAACGACAGTATGTATTCTTTGCAATATCATCATACGAATATCCAAGCGGAAAAAGCATGGGAGCGGACGATGGGAGAAAACTCGGTCGTCGTGGCAGTGATTGATGATGGTATCGATGCCTATCATACTGATTTAAAAGATAAGATCGTCGATCCATATGATGTCGTCAATCGATCTCCATATACATTGACGCGCGGTGAGCATGGTACTCACGTCGCAGGTATCATTGGTGGAGCGATGGATAATTCTTTTGCGGGAACTGGTGTTGCACCGAAAACGTCTATCATGCCATTGGATGTTTTTGTAGGAGATGGTGCTTACGCATCAGATGTCATTTCGGCAATTTATCGTGCTGTTGATCATGGTGCGACAATCATCAATATGAGTTTAGGAAGTTATAATTACAGCTCGATCTATCAATCTGCAATCAATTATGCGCATGATCATGGTGTTGTTGTCATTGCAGCAGCAGGGAATGATGCAACATCCCGTCGCCACTATCCTTCATCCTACGATCACGTCGTTTCAGTTGCGTCGACGACTTCACGGGACAGCTCATCCTATTTCTCCAACTATGGTAGCGATATCGATATCGCTGCGCCTGGAAGCTCCATCTATTCTACACTTCCTTACAATGGATTTGGTGGCATGAGTGGTACTTCGATGGCTTCCCCTGTGGTTGCAGGAGTAGCAGCACTTGTAAAAGCAAATGATCCGACCTTAACAAATGACGAGATTGTCGAACGTTTGGAAGGAACGGCAGATGACTTAGGAACAGGGGGATGGGATATCGAATATGGCCATGGTCGTGTCAATGCGGCTGCTGCACTTCTGATTAAGGAATACGGACTTCTTCAGATTGATGAGTTGACAGACGCCATGACAGCGGTAAAAGGAGAAATTTCTGATTCAATCACGGACGGTACGCTACGTATTTGGAATGAAAGCGGAGATCTCATCGGAGAGAAGGCCGGATTAGCGACTGGTCGTTTTGAAGTGAACATTGAAAAGCAACGTGCAAATCAGCAACTTTCTATCCAAATCGAAGATGCCAAAGGGAACAAGAGTCAAAAGCAGCAGGTCATAGTGATTGATCGTACGGCACCGAAACAACCGCAAATAGCTGAGTTCACAGATACTTCTAGCCGATTATCTGGTCAAGGAGAGGCGGGAACTACAGTATCCATTCAGACGGAAAGTGGACGAACGTTAGGGGAATCTCTAGTCGATGAAAAAGGAAAATTCTCGGTCTCTCTTTCACGTCAAAAAGCCGGTACCTCACTATGGGTATCTTTGACCGATTCATCGGGAAATCAAAGTGAGAAAATTCGTGTCATCGTGAAAGATGTCACACCGCCTGTTGTTTATGAAATAGCAGAGTTCACAGATAAATCGAAGTATTTATTTGGTCGAGCTGAACCCTATACAACCATTTTGATTAAGAAAAAAGGAACGATTGTTGCGGAAACGACAATGGATGAAGAAACAAATTTTTCGATTCCTCTTTCCTCTCAATCGGCAGGTACTGTCTTATCAATATATGCAGTAGATCGATCTGGAAATCAAAGTATTGAGCGAAAGATTATTGTACTAGATCGTACTGCACCGGATGTTCCGAAGATGAAATCGTTCTCGGACGCGATGACAATTTTATCGGGTACGGTAGAAAAGAATAGTACAGTCGTAGTCTTGCAGGGAACACGGAAAATTGGACAAATGCGTACGAATGGAAGTACGTTTTCGATTAACATACCGAAGCAAAAAGCGGGTACACGTTTGAATATTTATGCTCTAGATGCTGCGAATAACAAAAGTAAAATCGTGACGATTACTGTATTAGATCGAACGGCGCCCTCTGCTTTAAGCATCAACAAGGTGACGACACAATCAACCAAAATCATAGGGAAGACAGAACCAAAAGTAAGCGTGTATGCTTATGTTGGAAAGCAAAAATTAGGAAGTGCTACTGCTGATTCGAAAGGAAACTTTACTATTAAGATTAAAAAACTAAAAAAATCTATACTGATTGATGTATATGCTATTGATGCAGCTAAAAATAAGAGTAAAGTAAAGCGGTTTAAAGTTACTGGCTAATCCATCGATAATCACGTATAGAGAAATGAAGCAAGTCTTTCGAAATGAAATGAATCAAACGATTGATCAAAAATGAGATTGCACTTATCGAAAAGTATTCTTCCGAGACTGGATGAATACTTTTTTGAATTCATATTAGGAGTTTTATCACGTTGTTGAAGACTCTTTCGAAATAATATACAAAATTAAATAAATTATAAAGTGAAAAATGTTGATAGAAAAATGAAAAATGGAAATTTTTTTCTAAATTGACGGTTGTTATCTGAAAATTTATGATAGGATTTTTACGAAAGGGTAAGTGTAAAAGGAAATGAAAATTTAGGAGGAAATGTAAAATGAAAAAAGTACTTACGTTAACTGCAGTATCGACACTCGCTTGTACGCTTGCTTTCGCACCTCAAGCAGATGCTTACCGAGCGACCAAAACTGTGAGCAGTGTCACGTCAAAAGCAGATTTACCTTACTTCTCTGATTTTAGTGGCTGCGGAAATTATAAAGCCTATAGCTCTACTACACGGACAGGCTTTAAAAGTTTAAAGCACCACGTCACATTTACGACAGTTGGAGGAAGTGTTTCATTCTCAGGTGCCGGCGTTAGCGGTAGCGGAACAAGCCCAGGGTACACGAAATCAACAAAAAGTAAATCATACTATAGTTCAGGAAATGTGTGTGGTAGCGGATTGACACTCTATTTAGGGATGAACACGACTACACATGTGGATTATAGCAACCGAACGTATACAGCTACTGCAAAGATTTGATCATTCGAACATAATTTAATCATTCTTTTTACACTAACCTTTCGTATTATGAACAGGAGTATCGAAACCATATGAAAAAAATAATCCTTATTTGTATCAGTTTTTTATTCATATTAGCTGGTTGTAGCCAAGGTGAAACGTTCATCAATCGAGATATACATAATTCAAACTTAGTGAAGACTGCATCTTCTTATCTAAAAACATCAGATGGTGGCTCTGTCTTTGAAGTAGATAGTCAGTTTAGTGAATCTTCAGCTATTAAAAATAACAGTACTTATCGTTTTCTAGAAAAGAAGTCAAAGAACTATTCGATTCAAAAATGTAATGAGAAAAGGAACAAGTTTTATTGTGACTTGATCGTCATGCAACTTAACGGTGAAGCTACATTGAATAGCGAACAAATTTCAAAAATTGATTCATTTTTTGATCTCTATTTTTTATACGAAACTGCAAATTCCATTAAAGAAGTCGGCATGATTCAAGATATAAAAGAGCATCTTCACCAAATGAGACAACCCGTTCAAGGCGATCAAATTGAATATTTATACTTTACACTTCTATCGCTTGAACTTGATTCTAATATAAGCACTTCTCCGACAAAAGAAACGATAAAAACAATCATTGACGAATACTCTAACCAAGATTTGATGGATCCAAACCGTCCTATCTTGTTGTATGCAGCGTTAAAATTAAACGATAGTCATAAATGGGGAATAAATTTAGAACGTCTTCAATCTCTCTATCAGAATGAACAAAACCAAATCACATTACTATTTTGTGATGAAATCACATACTGGATACAATTAAATATTGTCGAGATGGTTATGGAGAACGATGCAGGAAAAAAAGCATTCGTAAACTTATTGAATCAAAATAAACCTTACACTAGTTTTTATCATTCTTTAGACAGTATTCGAAATCTGTATCTGATGTCTAACTTATTTGCTAGTAATAAATTGAAACATACAGAACAATACATCGAGGTGATTAATTCCCGCCTCGATACCCTCTTAGGAAGCGAAAAGAAGACGCAACAAAATTTGTACTTCATATCTGTCATAGATCAAATTTTAAAAAATGAAAATCGAGATTTGAGTGAGTTTCCAGATGTGAATTGTAACGATTTGAACAATCTATCGGAGAGATATTATTGTGGGAAAAACCAAGATGAAAATGATCTTTTTAATGAAAAGAATTTATTAGAAGAAAACAAATTATTAACAAAATTGTTGATTTATGATAGCGTTACATTGACCTCTTCACAGAAAAAAGAAGTGAAGTCATTATTTCCAACTGTCTTGAAATATGATGGGAAAGATGATTATGTCGTTTTGAATGTGTATAGCAGTATGATCACGGAGCATGAATTAAAAGTGGATACTGAGAAGATCAAAGAGCGTATAAAAGAGAAAGAATGCGGTCTTGGTTATTGTGAGAAAGCAGGAAACTATTCATTCGAAATGAGTGTCTATCTGAATAATATCTTAAATATTTTAGAGGGTGACGAAATTGCTAGGAGGTTTCGATGATTCGATGATGTCAATAAACGTAAATAACGTAAGTTTCGGCTATGGAAATCAAGAAATTTTAAATGACTTTTCTTTAGAAATTCAAAAGCCAGGCATTTATTCACTATTTGGTAAAAGTGGTTGCGGTAAAACGACTTTGATTAACATCTTGTCGTTGATACAGGCTCCTACGCATGGAGAAGTAGTATTGTTCAATCAAACGCTAGATTTTTCGAATAAAGAAAAGATTGATGAGGCGCGTAAACAAATCGCTTATTTCTTTCAGGATTTAAATCTCATTGAAGCATTAACCGTGCGTGAAAATCTCGAAATCATATCGTTGATTAATCATCAAAATATTGATGAAGAAAGATTAAAGCGATACAGTGAAAAAATCGGAATGTCGAAGAAATTAGATGTACCTGTCAACAATCTTTCAGGAGGAGAACGGCAACGGGCTGCTTTCCTAAAAGTAATGATTTTTGAATACAAATTGATTTTGCTAGATGAGCCAACAAATAATCTAGACAAAGAAAACATTGAAATGATCATGGATTTATTAAAGGAAATTAAGTCTGATAAAATCATCTTAATCGTTACGCATTCTAATTATGTAGTTGGCCAATCGGATCAAACATTTAACTTCAATGAATTGAATAGAGGAATTGCAGTATGAAAATGACCGTTTTTCATTACATGAAGAAGAAGTATATGAAACAGCTAAAAAAATTGACTACATTAAATTTTCTCCTCATCGTTTTACTGTTATTTTCTGTTTTTACAATTTTTATCTCAACAGAAAATATTCGAAATAACATTTTAAACAATGAGCGGCTTTCCATGGTACTCATTAACGGATACACTAAAAACGGTGAGTTTACGTACGATACAGAAAAGATAAAAAAGATGGATAATGTTAAAGATTTGTCGTACGAATATGAGATTCCATTATCGTATTCAAATGGCGACGGTGAACAGGATTTCATGAACTGTCTGACGCTAAATCCAACGACACGAGATGCTATCAACTATCATAAACCGGTCAAAGGAAACGAAATCATTCTACCTGATTCATTTAAAGGGAACACGTTGAAGTTCACGGATATGGAGAACAAACCGTTATCCTTAAAACAATCCTACTACGAAGGGTCAGGTATTTTCTTTTTAAAGGATAAATGTTATCTAGCACCTCAAACTAGCGCGAAACTAGCTGAAGAAATAAGTAAATCAGATAATTATTCTAGCGCTAAGTCGTTGTTAGTCAATATTACGAAAACAGAGTATATCTACGATTTCGTACAAGATTTTAATAACATGTTTGATGAAGAAAAAGCATATGTATACTATCAAGCGGAAGGATTAGAAAAACTTGTAACAGGTTCTAAAATGTCGATGTATCTGTTGATACTCTTCCAAGTAGTGTTGCTTGCTATCGTCTTTATCTTCTATAGAAATAGTTTAAATGCACTGATCAAAACACTAAATAGAGACTTGTTGTCGTTGTATATCAACGGGTTATCGAGTAAAGAAATTTCTCGACAATTTTATTCAACCATCGAATCCATGAATAAAAAAATATATATGTATTCCTATGCTCTGATTGCATTATTTGCAGTAGGAATGTGGAAATACATGGGAATGCAGCCGCTTCTGATAATGGTCGCTGGATTAGTCGTTCTATTGTCACTCTTGATTGTGTTGAACAAACGATTCGTGAAGCTATTGATTACTCGGAAAATGAAGAAAGAGTTGTCTAACGACAACATCGTTTCCCAGTTGAGAAACTAACGTTGTTCCACATGCCGTAAGAGATAGAGTAGTTTAACACTTTATTTTGTAATGAAATAAGAAGGTTTTTTGATACCCTTTGGTCATTTAATGATCAAGGGGTATTTTTTTATGCTGATACAGTCATTTAGGATGGATGTCATCAAAATTCGATTCTGTAGCTAAAGTTCTTTTGTCATAATCTGATAAGAATAAATCTCGAATCGCTTCAAATGACAGATTCATTGTCTGTAATATTGTTTGTTATTTTTGCATTTGTTCTCTCGGTGTGATTGCAAACGATTTCATGATACGCTAGGGGACAGAAAAACCTGCCTAGAAAGAAGGAATTCCTATGCATATTCTTGTCATCGATGATGAGGCGAGCATCCGGCATCTCGTCAAACTGCAACTCGAGCTTGATGGTCAGACGGTCGAGACGGCAGCCGATGGAGCAGCAGCACTCGCCTTGCAGGCAACACAGACCTTTGATTTGATCGTCCTCGATTTGATGCTACCGGATACGACCGGTTTCGATTTGATTCCAAAACTTCGACAGACGACGCCTGACTTACCGATCTTGATGCTGACAGCACGTGATCAGATGAACGATAAAATCATCGGGCTGCAGCTCGGAGCGGATGACTATATGACCAAACCGTTTAATGGAACGGAGCTCGTCTTGCGTGTCAAAAATTTATTGAAACGCACGAAGGCGGTCGCGCCACCGGTACCTGTCGCAAGTGATCCATTCTTATCTGTTGATCCCGAAGAACGAGTCATTCGGCTCGACGGTCACCCGTTACCACTGACATACCGGGAGTATGCATTGCTCGCACTTTTCCTAACGCATCCGAAACGGGTCTTCGAGCGAGATGAACTGCTCGAACAAGTCTGGGGCTTTGACTTCTCCGGTCAGACCCGCGCCGTCGATATCATGGTCCAGCGCTTACGGAAGAAACTCGGAGCACAAGGCGAACGGATCAAGACGATTTACGGTGTCGGCTACAAGTGGGTCGACGCATGAAACTACGCCAGGTCATCACGGAAAACTTCGTCTTGCTTCTCGTTCCGGCATTGCTCGTCCTCTTCTTGATTCTCTATGCCTTCATCCAATCGAACCTATACGAGAACGCCGTCGATTCTGTCCAAAAACTGAGTCGGGAAGCGGAACTCTACACGACGAATTACCTCGCAAGTGAAGAGACAGACTCGCTCGCTGATACAGCAGTCCCGATCGCTTCTTACTTAGCAGACCGGTTCGACGCGCGTGTCCAGCTGTTTGGGCCAAACGCGGAACTACTCGCTGATTCCGAGCGCGATCAATTACCGCTTCTCGCAGGAGATATCGATCAAGCGTTAAAAGGAAAATCGAGTTATCTGTTCCTGAAGGAGACCGATGTTCCCGTACTGTTCTTCTCAAGCCCACTGTACGGCAAGACGGACGTCATCGGCTCGGTCCGTTTTCTCGTCGACCTGCGGACGGAAGCCGAACTGCTGCGGCAATTTACCTATGTCTTCACTGGCGTCTTTCTGATCTTGATTATAATTGCCGTTTGGACAGCGCGTCGGATGGCAAAGACGTTAATCGGACCGATCGATGATTTACGGAGTGTCTCGCACGCCTTGACGAAAGGACACTATGCGCACGCGCTACCGGCCTATCCATATGAGGAATTGAACCGACTGGCAGCGGACTTCTCGACGCTTGCTGACGCAATTCAGCACAACATCGGACAGCTCGAACAACAACGAAGCGACCAACAGACATTCATCGATCACATCACCCACGAACTCCGGACACCGATGACAGCCATCATGGGCTATGTCGAATTGATCCCGAAGCTGCCGCCGGATGAAGCGGCGCACTGTTATCACTACATCGAAGTCGAGAGCCAGCGCTTGTTACGACTCGTCTCGCATAATCTCGAACAGGCGAAACAACAACGCAACGAACGCCACGTGACGTCGACGATGTTCGCGCTCGATGCCTTGCTTGCCGACGCCTTATTCATCATGCAGTTGCGTCTTGATGGACAAGGAATTGAAGTTGAACAGGATGTTCCGCCAATCTACGTGCTCGGGCAACCCGACCAGACGAAACAAGTCTTATTGAACCTTCTCGAGAATGCCGTCAAGTACAGTGACGCGATGACGATGACGTTTTCGACCGTCAGTACGGATACGACCCTCCGACTCCTCATGACGGATGACGGAATCGGCGTTGATCCAGCAGTGCTTGCCGAATGGAAGAAGGAGCAACATAGTCTGACGACGGCGAGTGGGAATGGACTCGGTCTACCGCTATGCCGACGTCTGATGCAGGAACAAGGTGGCGATTTTGTACTGGAAAGCGATGTAAGCGGCACACGTATCACATTAACTTTCCGATTAGCGAATCAGACTTAATGTAATCGCTTACAAATGATACATTTACGAAACAATTCGACCGGATTTACGAAACAATTGCCCCGTAATCTAAGAATCAAGCAAGGAGAGGAATCATGAAAGCATCGACCATCGCTTATCTTTTCCTAATGGGCATCTTGTTTGCCCTCGGTCTTCTTTTGCTTCAGCAGACGGTCTTCGGACGCTTACACGTCCTCGATGGACCGAAACGACTGAATGCTTCCGATGACTCGCTCCCGACTGAGTTGACGTTACGTCACCGGGCATGGGGGGAGCAGACGGTAGAAGATGGAACGGAAGTCCAGCGTATCACGACGCTATTGAAGCAAATGAAGACGGTGACAAACGAGACTTGTCCGGCGGGTACGGCGACGTTTACCGGAACGCTCCGTTTCTTGAACGGAACGACATGGACGTTCTCGCTCGGAGAAAGTATGACGCTAAATGGAAAATGTGTCGCACAACGTCCTAGCACTCAGACGACGACATTAAAAGCACGTTTCTTGAACGCCTATCACGAACCAGAACAGCTCGCGCGTCAGTTCGCTGAGGCGGAAGTCGTGACCGTGTATGCAGCAGGACGATCTCGTTCTTTGACTGCACGTGAGCGAGAAGACGTTAAGCGTCGCCTGACGCAGGCAGAGCCGATGACGGACTATGAAGAAGTCGGTCAGGCACTCGATGCCAGTCAGGGGCAGCCGCGTATTCTCAAGCTTCAGCGGTTCAAGAATAAGCAGAATACGCGTGCCAACTTAATGAATATTACTGTGTATGAGACATTGTTCAGCGTCCAGTACATGGATGATGACAATGGAAACACTTTCTATTTAAAAGGACAACTCCTGCCGACCGGGAAGGAGGCAGATCGATGAGAAAAGGAATACTCTTCTTGCTGAGTATCATTTGTCTCATGAGCATTTGGATCGTCCGCAACAATGAACAGACGAAGCAAGGAACCGCCGCGCGGGAGACGATTCCGCATTTGACGGCGTATGTCTCTGCGAAAGAGGATATCGGGCGGGCCTTACTGTCATCGTACTGTGAACAAGCGGGTTGTACGTATGAGTTCGTTCGCCTCTCGACAGAAGAACTCGTCCGGCGGGTGACGAAGGAAGCGGATCATCCGCGCGCTGACGTCATTATCGGCGGGACGTGGGATGCCCACCAGACGCTCAAGCAACGCGGCTTGTCGACACCGTTCCCGACTGATCTGGATCAAGCGGAACTACAAGATCCGGCTCGCTACTGGATCGGCTATGAAGTCGAACGTCTTGCGATCGTCATCAATACCGATGTCTGGAATGACCGATTCGGGGCAGCACCGTATCCGAAGACGCTCGCTGACTTGACGGCGAAGCGGTATCAGGATGACTTGATTTTACCGGATCCGAACCATTCCGGTACCGGGGCGACGATCCTGCAAGCGGTCTTTGACGGATACGGGACGAAAGCGGAAAGTGTCTTACGCGAGCTAATCGAGCGAACGCGACTATTCACGGCGAACGGCTTTGCGCCGACATCGTACGTCGCAAGCGGAGAAGCAATGCTTGGGGTCAATTTCATCGGCGATCAACAATCACTGCGCGAAAAGTATTATCCGGTCAAAAGCATCCCGCTCGATACGTACTCGATCAACGCGATTTCAAAGCTGAAAGGACGGACGCAACAGAAACAGGCGAATGCCTTCATGCGTTTCGTACTCTCAGCGGACGGTCAGGCGATTCTACGGAAAGTCTCGTTTGGTACGCCGACCTATGCGATCGCGAAGACACAACCGATCCAGCAAAACGTCGGGCAGGATATCGTCGCCGATTACCGAGACTATCTCCGTCGATTCAATCAGCTCCAGGACAAATGATGCGAAGACTCTGATTCAGATAGGGGAAATGGAAGATGGGCTTCTTCAGCATCAAAAAATTGCCGAATGCCGGCATACCAATCGAAGTACAACGTAAACAATGGTTACAACAGTTCTTAAAGGCATTCTTAGTCGTCTTCTTCTCATATATGGCGATGTATCTCATCCGAAACAACTTCAAAGCAGCGCAACCGCTCTTGAAAGAGGAACTTGGCTTTACGACGACGGAACTTGGTTATATCGGCTTCGCCTTCTCGATTACATACGGAATCGGGAAAACGTTGCTCGGCTACTTCGTCGACGGGAAAAATACGAAACGCGTCATCTCGTTCTTATTAATTCTCTCGTCCTTGATCGTCACGGCGATGGGGCTCTTGATGAGTGCCGGTGGAAGTCCGGTCGGTCTCTTGATGGTTTTATGGGGACTCAGTGGGTTCTTCCAATCGGTCGGAGGACCGTCGTCGTACTCGACGATCGCCCGCTGGACACCGTTTGAAAAACGCGGACGCTACCTAGGCTTCTGGAACGTCTCGCACAACATCGGTGGAGCGATTGCTGGTGGTCTCGCGCTTTGGGGAGCGAACGTCTTCTTCAACGGGAGTGTCGTCGGGATGTTCATCTTCCCTGCTGTGATCGCCCTTGCCATCGGGATCGTCGGTCTGTTCATCGGGAAGGATGATCCGGAAGAACTTGGCTGGAATCGGAGTGAGGAAATCTTTGAGGAACCGATCGAACCGGAGAATATCGCCGCTGACAGCATGACGAAATGGCAAGTCTTCAAGACGTATGTCATCTCAAACCCGTGGATCTGGACGCTCTGTATCGCGAACGTCTTCGTCTATATCGTCCGGATCGGAATCGATAACTGGGCACCGCTCTATGTCACTGAACACTTGCATTTCAGCACGGAGAGCGCCGTCAATACGATCTTCTTCTTTGAGATCGGTGCGTTGTGCGGCAGTATGATTTGGGGATATGTATCCGACTTGCTCAAAGGACGCCGGGCGCTCGTCGCGGCAATCTGTCTTTTGCTGACGGCAGTCGCGGTCCTCGGTTATCGTTACGGTACGAGTGAACTTATGATTTACGCGTCACTATTTGCACTCGGTGCCCTCATCTACGGACCACAACTCTTGATCGGGGTCTCGGTCATCAGCTTCGCACCAAAACAAGCAACGACGGTCACGAACGGGATGGTCGGGACATTCGGTTACTTGTTCGGTGATTCGATCGCAAAAGTCGGTCTAGCAAAAATCGCTGACCCGGAAACGAATGGTCTAACGATTGGTTCGGTTACGTTACATGGGTGGAGCGATACGTTCATCATCTTTAATGCGGCATTACTATTCGGTTTGATCGCCCTTGCGATCGTTGCCGTCGTCGAGGAGAAAAAAATTCGTCGCCTCGGACTTCTGGAGCGTCAAGCGGATAAATTGAGTTCGTAACAGACACGAGCACCCTCGCCTTATTTAGGAGAGGGTGCCCTTTTTTAATGAGACAAATAAGTAAGCAGAAAACCTTCTTTAAGTTTGACGTGACGAATTGAGCGGTAACGGGCATGACGGAAAGGGAAATAGAAGGAAAGATCAACGGTCAGGAGTCGGTATGCGTAATGCAGGTAAGGTGGGCGAATGAGGTAGGTTTCATTAAAGGACTCGGTATCTTGAGGACAGACATCAAAGACTTCGAACGTGATGGTACGTTTATCGACGGATCGCATTTGGAGCGTCAACTCGACCGGTAAGTCGCGTTCTAAACCATAACGGGTCAACGGTACAGCGGCTTGAAGGTGAAGATGTGTCGGTCGAATCGTGACGCAGATATCTGTCAACTCTGGAATCTCCTTTGTTAGTACGCTTGCTAAGTCATACTCATCCATACTCGCTGCCAGGGTAAAACGTCGAAAAGTTTCGATGATATGGCGGCTCAGTTTCATAAAATGGACTCCTTTCATAGGATTCTTAGTCTTAGTATAAAGGATTTTAATCCCAATTATTCCATTTTATTTTTGTTAAAGTAAATTAATCCCTCTTAATTAGAGCTTCTTTTTAAAACTATACGATTCACGCATGTTTTCGTATCGTTCAGGGAACTTTTAACATGTCGACCTATCGTGTTTTCCGAAAGGAGTTTTATGATGTCTGACTTATCCGGATTTCCGTCATCTTATTGGAAGCAAAGTACACCTGCCACTTCTTATCCCCCTTTGGATCAAGATGCGAAGCATGATGTCGTCATCATTGGGGCTGGTATTGCTGGGCTCGTCACGGCCATGCAACTGACTGAACGGGGGTATGATGTCGCCGTGATCGAAGCCGGTGACGTCGCTGCTGGTACGACGGGTTATACGACGGCGAAAGTTTCCTCGCAGCACGGTTTAATTTATGACATGTTAATCAAAACGGTCGGTGAAGAATCGGCGCGACTGTATTATGAAGCAAATGAAGAAGCAATCACGTTTTTACGTCATCAGGTGGAACGACTCGACATTGCGTGTGAACTTGAAACGCAGGACGCGTATCTCTACGCTGCGACATCAAAAGAGCAAGCGATGGAACGAGAAGTAAAAGCCTATGAACGATTGGGATTGAACGGTGGAGAAGCGACGCAAGAAGTTCAGGATAAGTTGCCGTACGATGTAAAAAAAGCTGTCGTCTTGCGCGATCAAGCGCAGTTCCATCCCGTCAAATATCTTCAAGGACTCGCCCGACAAATCGTCCACCAAGGGGGAGCCTTATACGAACAGACACGTGCCGTATCGCTCGAATCGAACCGGACGCCGACAGTCATCCTTGAGAACGGTCACCGGATTGAGGCAAAAAAAATTGTCATCGCGACCCATTTTCCGTTCCATGATTTTAAAGGATTGTATTTCTCAAAACTTGAAGTCCATCGCTCGTATATCGTATCGGGTCAGGTCGATGAGACGTTTCCGGACGGGATGTTCATGAGTGCCGATCAACCGAGTCGTTCTCTGCGTCACACACGGACAGAAGACGGTCGTCTGCTTGGACTGTTTGGAGGCGAGAATCATCTATCTGGTCACGAGACAGAGACGATGCAGCGGTATCAGCACCTTGCGGATTTTGCAAAGCGTGAATTCCACGTCGAGTCGTTTGGACAATTTTGGTCAGCGCAAGACTTGATCACGCTCGACAAGATCCCCTACATCGGACAGATGACGCCAAATGATCCGAACGTGTTCGTCGCGACCGGTTTTGCGAAGTGGGGGATGACGAATGGTATCGCGGCCGGACTGTTGCTCAGCGACTTATTGACGGGAACACCCAACCGTTTTCGGCATCTGTTTGACCCAAACCGTTCAAAGCTAAAAACGAAGGATGCGACGCAGTTCGTCAAGAACAATGCGGACGTCGCGATCGAACTGGTCAAAGGAAAGCTGACGAAAGCGCGTCGCAGTGCCGACGAGTTACAACCGGACGAAGGTGGACTCGTCACGCATCACGGGAAAACGGTCGGTGGTTACCGGGATCCGGAAGGAAAGCTTCATCTCGTCTCGACGATCTGTACCCACATGGGGTGTGATACGAAATGGAATGAGGCGGAACGGTCGTGGGATTGTCCGTGTCATGGTTCACGATTCGGTCCAACAGGAGAGGTGCTAGAAGGACCAGCCGTCAACCCACTCAAATCGATCGAGTAAGCAGAGACGCTTGTCTCTGCTTTTTTAATTTTAAAAATAAACCGTGGACGAATTATGATATGTGATATAATTACCTGGTAACAAAAATATTTTAGCGCTAAACAATTAGAGTGCCGCTTTTGAATCGTGTTGTAGAGGCACCGTCACGACCACCGCTCACTGGTTTCATATTTTAGTTTCACTATTTTACTTAGCGTCGTGAACGCTGAAACAACCCGAGGAGGAAGCACCACTATGAGTAAAGAAAAGATTGCCCAGCTGCGCAAACATGTATCGCCGTTTGAGAAGGCGGACATCAAAGCCAGTGTCCGGCAGATGATCAACACGATCCTGCCATTTCTCGTCCTATGGTTTCTGGCATATGAGGCCCTGAAACTATCTGTGTTTCTCGCGATCCCGTTGGCGATCCTCGCTGCAGGATTCGTCGTCCGGATGTTCATCATCTTCCATGATTGTACCCATGGATCATTCTTCAAAAATAAGAAGGCGAACGCGATCGTCGGGACGATCACGGGGATTTTGACGTTATTCCCGTATGAGAAATGGAAACGGGAGCACTCGATCCACCACGCATCAAGTGGGAATCTCGATAAGCGCGGTGTCGGTGACATCTGGGTCATGACGATTGAGGAGTATATCGAAGCATCACGTTTCACACGTCTCAAGTATCGTCTGTACCGGAATCCACTCGTCATGTTTGGTCTTGGACCACTCTTGTTGATTCTTGTCTCGAGCCGCTTCAACCGGAAGGATGCTCGCAAAAAAGAACGTATCAACACACACGTCATCAATGCGTCGCTCGTCGTCTTATACGGTATCCTGATCTACTTCATCGGCTGGCAGGCCTTCCTGATCATCCAAGGCACGACGATGTTCACAGCAGGTGTCCTCGGAATTTGGTTATTCTACGTCCAACATACGTTCGAAGACTCGTACTTTGAGGATGAGAGCGAATGGGATTATGTCAAGGCAGCAATCGAAGGCAGTTCGTATTACGAGCTACCGAAGGTCTTACAATGGGTGACCGGAAACATTGGATTCCATCATGTTCACCATCTCAGTCCACGTGTACCAAATTATCATCTTGAAAAAGCACATGTCTCGACGCCACCGCTTCAGAAGGCGACGAAAATCGGTCTCTTCTCAAGTCTGAAATCGCTTCGGTATAAGCTATACGATGCGAAAAACAAAACGTTCGTGACGTTCCAAGATATCAAACACCTCTTACGCGAGCCGAAACCGTCATCGTTGTAAGCTTTTCACCTCATCCATATGGATGGGGTGTTTTTGTTGTATCAGTTGTAAAAGAGGGAATGAAAAGTAAATGAGAGCAGTGTATGTACGTCTTTTGGCGTATGTTCACGATAAGCATCCATGGTAGGATGTACAAAGAGAAAGGAGCGTGCATGATGCGCCGTATACCCATTGCTGCTTATGTAGGAGGAGCCATCTTACTTTCCTTATTCGTTTTCAGTTCGATGACCTATCAGCAACAATCCCTGATTCCATTTTTGACACAACATATGCCGCTCGACTGGGTCTATGCGTTTTCGTTCGTGTCGTTCCATTATGAAGTTCCGATCAGCGTCGCGTCACTCGGACCTGCAGCCTTCCTTGAATTCTTCATTCGGAAAGGCATGCATGCCAGTCTGTTCTTCGTCCTCGGGGTCAGTCTCGTTCATTTTTTGCGCGGTCGAGGGTACGCAGCGTTACCAGCTGCTTTCTTTGCCTTCACGACAGCGATGACGATCGGTGTGTTGGATGAGTTCCATCAATTGTTGACGGGCGGACGAACACCACTCGTTGGAGACGTACTGATCGATGGTAGTGGTGCACTCGTCGGCATCGTCTTATACACTGTCATCCGTCTCTATTTGAAAGCCGATCGGATCGTTCGCGAACAAGAACAACAGCACGCATGAAAATAACCCATCGTCCCAATCCTAGGATTGAGGCGATGGGTTATTTTAGCGATTAGAACCGTTGTACCCACTCGATTTTGTACTGAGTGCGTCCGTATTCTCTTCTTAACATGTTGTCGGCTTTTTTTCGTGCTGTCTTATGATCGCCTGCTCGAACATTCAATCGATCCGTGTCGATGATCTCATCTCCGCGTAATACGTGATACTGGACGGTATAGTCCTTTTTCATGAAATTAAATAATCCCAAGTTCTTCACTCCCATATTCTTCTTCCTGTTAGTTATTATATGGGATTCCAAATTTTTCTGCAATATAAAAGAGTGACTATTGTACCACCTATCAATAAATAGTTAGTGGTTCGAATGACAGGTTGCTTTATTGTGTGAATTGCGTATAAATGCTGAAAAATCAACAAAAATCACTCTAAAATAGAATTTTAGAAATTTTATTACATAAATAATGAATATTCAGGAAAAAAAGTTACGTTATCAAGATATGTTTGAAAATATAATTTGTCTGAATATTCTTTTGGTATGTCAGGAAAGGATTCCCTTGGAACTTTGATGGAATAACCGTTAAGATAAGAAGGGATAAAAAAATACAATGAACCAAACGATAAATGAAGGAGATGACGTATGGAGCAGGAGACGAATGAACGAATCGATCCCGCACAACGGATCAGGAAAGCAGTGACACGAAAAGAGACCGCTTATTTCAGTTTGTTATTAGGCGTCGCTATTTTGACAGTGGGTGGCATCATCGGCTTAGTATTTGAAACAGGCGAGAGCGGTATTTATGCTATGTTCGCGCTAGTGATCCTGCTGTTATTACTCTGGTTACGTCAGTGGCGACGAGTATCGCGGATTCGAAGTGAAGGGGTTCGCTTGAGTGCGAAGCAGTTCCCGGAGTTATTCGAGCAAATCGGCATGCATACAGAACAATTGCAGCTGTGGCGGATTCCAGAAATCTATTTCCAGAACGATGTGAAACGACCATATGTCATCGGATTATTTCAAAAATATTTGATCGTCCTTCCGACGTCATATTTGGAATTGACAGAGGTACGACGGTTCCAGTTACTGCTTGAACTTGCACGCATTAAACGAAATCATCAAGAAAAGCAGGTGTTGCTTTGGATCGGAAGCTGGGTTCCATTTTTACGTCCGGCTTACACGCGGGCATGCGAACGGACTCGTTATCAGATGGTTCTACCGCTTGTATCCAACCAATGTGCCCGGCAAGCGATCTTTGAGGATATTCTCAGTCCAATACTTCTTGCGACGACGGATATCGTTTCCTATACAGCGGAGAAGCGTCAACAACGGACGTTTTCTGTCTTATTGTATGAAAAGCTACAGACCAATCTATCGATGCTGGAACGGCTTCGCTTGACGGGTGAACCGCTCGATCAACCCCGTCCTTTCCTACGTTATAGTCAAGGAATCGTCATCGGTCTTAGTGTTCTGACGGTCATGTTCTTCGTCAGTGCAGGGGCAGGGGTCTTGCTCAACGAAGCGGGAACGCGAACGGTAGCCAGTAACGACACGGCGACGGCAAAAACGAACGATCAGGATTTAAATGAGACGGAATTAATGGCAGCGATTCAAAAAGGAAAGCTTGAAGATATCCATCGCTTGATTCCGGAAAGTGATATGAAAGCGGTCGATGCAGATGGAGATACAGCATTGCATTATCTCGGTTACCGGAAGTCGAGCAAGGGGCTTGAATCGATCTTCAAGGAACTGCTAGAAGCAGGGAGTGATGTCAATGCCGTCAATGACTTTGGCGAGCGACCATTCATTACAGCTGTCTTCAGCAATAACGATGAACTCGTCGATCTGTATTTGAAACGAGGCGAGAAAATCAACCAACAAGATGACGATCAGTTCACGCCGCTTCATCATGCTGTCGAGGGCGAAGGGAAACAGACAGTCAAGCTATTGCTCGAGCGTGGTGCCGACCCGTCGATCAAAAATGCGGATGGCTTCACACCACTGATGATGGCACAGGAGTATGAGCTCGATGAAATCATTGATCTGTTGAAACAGCACTCAGCGCAAACGTTATAAAACAACAACCGCAGGCTCTCTCGAATGGATCGAGAAGACCTGCGGTTGTTTGTTGTATTGAATTAGTTTGGTAATTTTGATGTGTCGACGATACGACCTTCGATCTTGTAATTGACTTCACCGAGTGATTTCGTGAAATCACGTAGGTTTTCCCAGTCAGAGAGACCGAGGTCCGTGACACGGCCTTCTTCATAAGCCGTTGCGAATGGTGTGAGACCATCGCCGCCTTTAGCTGTGAAGGCATTTGTTGCGAGAACATAAGTCTTCGCTGGATCAATAAGATCGTACGTGTCACCATTTTTGACTTCCATCTTCGTGACGCGTTCACCTGCAGCTTTTGTGCTGTCGTACTCGAACTTCATACCCGAGACGTGGAGGAAACCACCGTTTTCTTTTGGCGCAACCCCAACACTGATTTCAAGAAGATTCTTGATTTCTTCACCTGTCATCTTCGCTGTCGCAAGTGTGTTACCGAATGGAAGCGTCGTTAAAACTTCTCCGACAGTGAGTGGACCAGCATCGATTGCTTCACGGATTCCGCCACCATTTTGCATTGCGATAACTGTTTCAGGGTTGTATTCCTTCGCTTTTTTGAGCATACCATCTGTGATCAAGTTTCCAAGAGCTGTTTCGCTGTTGCGAACACTAATTACATTCTCATCTTTGACACGAGGGTTTGGTAAAGCATTGACGATGTTCGCGCCAACTTCTTCATTTCTTAACTCGGCGATTTGATCCGCGTAAGGTTGAAGAATTTTTGTAGCCTCAACGTCAGCTTCTGCTTTTCCAACTTCGATTAATGAACCTTTATAGTCCGTGATATGACCCTTGTAATCAAAGGTTAAGTTTAAGTTACCTAGGTATTTTCCGTATTGGAATGCCTGTGTAACTAAAGTGGAGTCCGTCTTTCCTGGTGTGTTTTTACTGTTGAAAATGACTGGCTCATCCAATTGTGTATGTGAGTGTCCACCAATAATAACATCAATTCCTTCAACATTTGCGGCTAACAATTTATCGTTATCAATTGCTTCATTGTCATCATAACCGATGTGTGTCAACGCAACGATTTTGTTGACGCCACGATCTTCAAGCTTTTTGACAGCGGCTTTAGCACTAGCGATATAGTTCGCGAACGCCACCGTACCTGGGCTTGCAATATCTTTCGTTTCTTCTGTCGTCAGACCGAAGAAACCGATTTTTTGACCTTTGTATTCCTTGATAATCCCTTGATAAATCTTACCGCGCTCTGGTCCTGCAGTTATGGTTTTCTTTTGCAGACCGTTGAATAGTTCGTTTTTGCTGAAGTCGACGTTCGCTGTGATGAACGGGAATTTCGCAGCTGTGACGAAGTTTTTCAATGCGAGGTTATTGTCAGTGTCTCCAAGATCGAACTCGTGATTACCGAATGTCATCATGTCGTATTTCATGTAGTTCATTAATTCAAGGTCGGCTTGACCGAGGAACTTGTTAAAGTAAAGTGACCCAGAGAAAACATCGCCAGCATCGAGAAGTAGAGAAGGAATACCTTCTGCTCTATATGATGCTCTTAATTGCTTAATTACAGTCGCTCTTTTTGGTGCATCATCAATGTGAGCATGCGTATCGTTCGTATGCATCAAACCTATTGAGAAATCGTCTGTATTAATATCAAGCACCGTGATTTTTACTTTTAATGTGATTGTCTTCCCAAGACGTGTATAACTTGCGACCGCATATTTCACACCCGCTTCGCTCGTATCAACTTTCGACCAACGGACTGGTTTGTCATAGATACGACCTGTCGCGTAGAGAACAGCCAATGTTTTTGGCAATTCTGGCTTTTGATCAACGTAAATCGTTTGATCCGCGACTTTCTCGACGAACTTCACTGCATAGTTCTGGATGTAGATCTTGACTTCGATTGGATTCTTTTTCTTACCGTATGTGCCTTTGACCGTTTGGTAACGGTTGAACGCATGGCGATCGTAAGATTTCCATGTGATCTTCTCACCTTTATATGTAGCAGGGAGTTTGACCGGAGCACCTTTCGTGAAGACGAGTGACTTGAGTTTGACCGTTTTGACTTTGACATGCGTTGCAGCCGAAACTGTCGTTTGGGCAACCGGCACGATTGCCGATGTCGTCAGGGCGACAGCAACAGCTGCCGCGTAAAGCGGTTTTGATTTGTACATACGTAAAAATCCTCCTTCAAGAGTGGGGTATGAATGCAAGGTCGAGCTGCGATCGTTGACCTCTTCTTCTACTATAAAGGGTTCGGAAAGCTTCGTGGGATGAACCTTTTGTAAATAACGTAAATTCTTAGGTCCGACAACATGACAACCCACGGGAGTCGTTCGTTCGATGTAATTTAAATCCGAACGTTCGCTTTCTTGATTAAATGGTAACGCTTTCATTATATCTTGTCTCGAATAAAAATGAAACGAAAGAATATGAACAATCGTTAAACATTCCCATTAAATGTCGATTTTTTAGTAGTCGGAAATTGCTAAATATTGTATGATGTCAATATACAAGCAGTTCGGATGAAAAGGGGCAACGCTGGATGAATGATAAGATTCGAGGAGGCGTTCTTGTCGGCATTATTTGTGTGATTACGGTTCTCCTCGTATGGGGACTCGCTTCTCCACCGACGACGATCGAATTTCCACATTTTAATCATGCGTAAAGGAAACAAACTAGGAGATGACCGGTGGTTACCCGCCGGTTTTTTCGTGCCTGAAAAACTACAGTTTGGTGTCGGTTCGTCCAATACATTGACACGCTTTTTCCCGATGGCTAGAATTGATTAAGTGTATACAGGAAGTATTGCTTCTATCATGCACGAGTAAGCGAAGAAGGAGGCGAGTCAGAATCGACCGGGCAAGGTCCCGTTCACGCGGAGGGAGCGTTCGTTTGAGCAATCGCGGACGGCATCCGTCTTTTTTGAGTGGAATCAACGAATATGAAAATAAAATACATGTATCATGAATCGGAAGGAACTTACACTTATGCTGAAAGAAATGAGAAGTATCATCCGGGAACAGGTCGATAATTTCCCCCTGATTCGCCGGTTGGCGCGATATGAAATCAAATCAGCGCATGCAGAGCAGCGCCTTGGTCTTTTATGGGAGCTCCTCAATCCGGGTCTCCAAATCTTCATCTACTGGTTCGTCTTCGGAGTCGGTCTGCGCGGAAATAAAGACGTCGACGGAAACATTCCATTCATCGTCTGGCTCCTTTGCGGGATTGTCGTTTGGTTCTTCATCAACGATGCGTTGCTTCGGGGGTCGAATTCGATCAACAGCCGTCTCGCGATGGTAACGAAGATGCGTTTCCCGATGAGTGCGATTCCATCGTATGTCATCTTGTCACGGATGTATCAACATTTTGCGATGCTTGCTATCGTCATCGTCGTCATCATTGCAAACGGCATCCCGATCACATGGAAACTGCTTCAATTGCCGTATTATATGATTGCCACATACATTTTCGTCTATGCATTCTCGCTTTGCTTTTCGACACTCGTCACACTCGTCAAGGACATCCAGCTCTTCTTGCAATCGATGATGCGGATGCTCTTTTATATGACACCGATCCTTTGGAACATCGAGCGGTTCCCGGACGTCTTGCATGGTGTCCTCCGCTTGAATCCGGTCTACTATCTGGTCGAGGGATACCGGGCGAGCTTGCTCGGCGGACATTGGGTCTGGCAAGAATGGCCAACGGGTCTGTACTTCTGGAGTATCACGCTCCTCTTATTCTCAGCCGGAACGTTCTTGCACATCAAGTTCCGTAAATCATTCACTGAGCTCGTTTAAGGGAAGGAAATCGCCATGTCTATGATTAAACTCGACCATGTCACGAAACGCTTCGACATGGTCACGACTACGAAAGAAAAATTCAAGCTCTTGTTCAAAAATCAAAGCAAGAGCGTTAAAACATTTACAGCTTTACGCGATATCTCACTTGAGATCGGAAAAGGAGAAGTCGTCGGTCTCGTCGGAATCAACGGTTCGGGTAAATCGACGCTCTCGAACCTGATTTCAGGGATCATCTACGCGAACGAAGGAAACGTCGCGATCAACGGAGAAGTCGCGATCATCGCCGTATCCCAAGGATTGAAGAACGTGCTGACAGGACGCGAGAACATTCGCTTGAAATGTCTCCTGCTTGGGATGGACGATGCGGAAATCGAACGTCGGATGCCTGGAATCATCGATTTCGCGGATATCGGTGACTTCATTGATCAGCCAATCAAGAAATACTCGAGTGGGATGAAGTCACGACTTGGCTTCGCAATCGCTGTCAATGTCGATGCCGACATCTTGATCGTCGATGAAGCATTATCGGTCGGTGACCAAACCTTCTATAACCGTTGTATCGATAAGATGAACGAATTCAAGGACGAAGGCAAGACCATCATCTTCGTCAGTCACTCGCTCTCGCAAATCAAGAGTTTCTGTGAGCGTGTCGTCTGGCTCGAATACGGTCAAGTTCGACTCGACGGGACGACGAAGGATGTCTTACCAGAATATAAGAAGTTCCTCGCAGAATATAAGAAATGGTCAAAAGAGGAACAACATCAGTACCGTCGCGATCGCTTGAAGGAACAAGCAGCAAATGCGCGGTCCGGAAAAGAAAACGTCGATGCTGACGTCAACGTAAAACATCCTGGCTGGATTTTATCAGGTCTCGGATTACTCGCGATTGCAGCAGGTAGTTTGATGGTCATTGACGAGACACCGTCTTTGACGAATCTTAGCGACGCAATCATGAAGTTCTTCTAACGTTTTACCAGATGCCTCTGTGCATCTGGTTTTTTTGTGCCCAAAGAGTAGGAATCCTGAAACGGAGTGGAGAAAACTAGTAAGTGAGAGAAGAAATATCGGAAGAGTATGCGAATTCATCAAAAAAAACGGAGTCGAGGACTCCGTTTTCATCAGGTTTGTGAGCGATCCATATACGTTTTGACGCGTGGCGCTTCATATGTGGCGAAGCGTTCTAAGAGACGATCCGGATCCGATTCGACGATCAGCATCGCTCGGTGTTCGGGAATCAAGAATCCTTGACATTCCATCGTGTCGAACAGGGCAATCAAGGGGTCATAATACCCGTCAATGTTGAGTACACCACACGGTTTTTCATGCAGACCGAGTTGAGCCCATGTGAAGACTTCGAAAAACTCTTCCATCGTTCCGGGTCCGCCAGGAAGAATAATGAAGCCATCAGCAAGCTCTGACATCTTTGCTTTCCGCTCGTGCATTGAGTGGACGAGATGCAATTCAGTCAGTCCCGGGTGTGCTAATTCCTTCTCTTGTAGAAAGTGGGGGAGGACACCGATCGCTTGACCTTGAGCCGCAAGCGTAGCGTCCGCGACAGCTCCCATCGTTCCAACGCGGGAACCGCCGTATACGAGTCCGATGTCGCGTGCGGCGAGCGCTTGACCAAGCTTCCCGGCAGCCTCGCGAAAGACTGGATGCGCACCATCTTTAGAACCACAAAATACTGCAAGTCTATTCATGAACAGAACCTCCTTTGTTATTGTCACCATAGCATATTTGGTGAGCGGACGGCAGAGGAGACCAGGAAGGAGATCGGTATGCGACCACGTACGATCGTTTGGCTCGTCCTAATTATCGCAGCGATTAATTTAGGACTTGGGATATGGATGCCGGATACGTCGACTCGGACGACAATTAGTTCGATACTACTAGGTGTGATTCTCATACTCGGTATATTTTATGTCATCGCGTTACGACGATCATCAAAATAAAGAGAGCTGGTTCGACTCGTGTGAGTTGGACTAGCTCTCTTTTTTGTTTGTTAGGAAATTTCATCATGATGGAATATTCAAAAAAATCTATTTTCATACACAAGTTCGACATATTGATGGATGATTTGTAAAAAAAATGCAGTATTCAGGACATATGACCCGCGTCAAAAGTAATAGAAAGTGAAAATAATGTGTAAAATACCATAAATATTCGTATTCGAATATTCAGAGGGGGTCTAAGGTTATATGATGTTGTTACGAAGCCATACGAAAAATAATAGGAGGTTAACTATATGAAATTGAGTAACAAAATAGTTATAGGATTAGGGGCACTCCTATTGAGTGTCGGCGTTGCGAATACTAACCTTACAAATGATCAAAATCAATTTGCTAAAAAAGATTTACCGTACGAATACTCTGTAAAGCAAGTAGCAAAAGATTTGCCATATGAATATTCTGTAAAACGAGTAGCGAAAGATTTACCGTATGAATACTCTGTAAAGCAAGTAGCAAAAGATTTGCCATATGAATATAGAATCGTTAGCAATAAAGCATAAAATTTAGACTAGATATTCTGATTTGTTTTCTAGTATGAAATACTGATATTCCTTCATCTTTAGTAAATCGAAAAAAACGAGAGCACGCTGATATGAAAGTTTTATTCGTTGATGATGTTCATGCGCATTAAAGCGCTCTAAACAAGCGCCTTGTTGATAATAAAGCTGTCCAAGCATTGACATGTCTTTATATTTCAAACTTTGTTCAATGCCTTCTTCAATGACTTTTAAAGCGTAGTTAGGTTCTTTCAATTGTAAAAGTGTTTTAGAGAAGTTATATAAAATACGAATACGATCTAAAACTAATTCTTCATTTTCAAAGTCTAAATCAATTAATTCTTCATAAACTTTCCTGCTATGAGTGAAGTTTTTATTTTCAGAATATAGATTCGCAATTGCTGATTTTATTCGAATTATCATACTTGGTGAATAAAAAATTGAAGAGTATTTTTCAGACAGTTGACGTAAGACTACAATACAAGTTCTGTAGTCAGTCATATTTAACTTATGAGCTGAAATACTATTATAGTAGTTAAGCAACAATATGACTTCTTCATCTATATTTGGTTGCTCTAACTTAGATTTGGTCTCATAGTAAATTTTATCAAATTCGTTATTTCGAAACTTTTTTAATAATTGTTCATCTAATTGATAAAACGCTTCACGATAATTGGCATGATCAAAGAATGAAGAAAAAGGAACTTGTAGTTTTTTAGATAGTGCAAAGAGAAGCTCAACCGTTGGTGAATGGGTACCACTCTCGATCTTACTGATCTCTGCTTGACTGCAAATTCCGTTTGCTAAATCTTTTTGTGTCAGATTATGTTTCTTTCGCAGTCGGCGTAATGCTAAGCCGATTTGCGGTGACATGAATTGATCCATCGGCTCCTCGTCCTTTCGTGAAGATTGAACTGGTACAGGGTACCAATTTCTATTATAGAAGCGAATGGAACGGGATACCACTGATTTACTTGATTTCGTATCAATGTTTCAACGACCATCTCACTTGATTCAGAAAGGGGTACAACCATGACACTCATATTAAAAGAAACGCGACGTAACATGACTTCTTGCGCTTGGTGTCTCAATCCTGCTACCGTCTCCGTCGCCCCCCTCGCTCATCGGGAAATGGACCGGACTAATACGAAACAAAAAGCAACTATCAAATCGGCTTAATACACAAAAAAAGGACTTCATTCGGATCGTAGAGAATGAAGCCCTTTTTTCAATCACTTGAAGAGAAAGGAGAGAGGACATGATCGGATTATCACTTTTATCGGAACAAGACGGCTGGTTACAACGTTCCTTGCCATCCCTCGCGATGCAGACTTTTTGTGAGGCACATCGTATTTCAATCGATGCCTTTGATTATGATACGCATACGTTTCATGATTTACTCGATTACATGGATTTTCAGGAATATGAGCACTACGTCTTCGTCCTCCAAGGAGAAGGGGAGCGTACGTTGCGTCTCGTCGCGTATTTGCAACACGAGATGCTACACGTCCAGTTTCATTTGATCCGGCAGAACGGGGAGGTTCTGTTCGGTCAACCGGATTTCCTGAACGGTCTCTTCTTACCGCAGGAAGAGATACGGGTTTCGGCATCCGTTCCAGCAGTCCATCATGCTCTCCTTTCGTTGATGACGGGTGTCTATCCGGCATCCGTGCCGCACCATCCGCAACCGCTGCGTCATATCTATATCGAGGACAGCTCATTGTTGGACCGGATTCCAGTAGACAGTTTTCAATTGATGACGATCAATAGTGTCATCTATTTTGACCATCCGATGCGGCACGATCTGCCAATCATCGAACTGATGAGTCGGACTCCGATTTTGTTGACGTTCTCAGACAGTTTATCTCCGTCACTTGCGTCACAGCTGACGGTTTTATCTCGCGACGCACTTGCCGAGTGGTTACAAGACTGGCAGCAAACGGGGTGCATTCAAAACGATCAATCGATGGGGATTCTCGATTATGCGACATTAAGCGGATTACGCGTCTCGCATCGCCTGTTCTTTTTTGCGGATGGGATTTACGCTGATCGACAAAAAACGATTCAGTTGAGTGCGGATATTTCAAGCGATATTGAATGTCTTCGAGAACAGCAATCTCAACCGGAGGCGCTCGCGTCGCAAACGGAACTGGAATTGTTTCCGTTGTTGTATCAACTGGCAGGATCGTTTAAAGGGACGAGCCGTTTCATCACCCCTTACTCGGATCTTGAATTACCCCGTACGTCTGGACGGATTGGACCGTTAACATTGATCGGCATTCAAAATGAGGAAGGGTGTTTTGCGTTCGATCGAACGACGTTACGCCTGTTCGAGACGAACGAAGCATTCCTCTGGATTTTAGAAGCGGATCAAAAGGAACAATTCGACGTGTTGCCAGAGCGACTCGGCGCAGACTATGCGGAAGCGATTCAGCATTACAAGGAGTTGATGTATCATGGGTGAGGTCTTATTTGGTCCGTTTTTGCGTAAAGGTAGCTACTCCCGCGTCCAAGTGCTCGATCATGTCCAAGGAGATGAACGATTTGGTCGATTGTACCAAGAAGCACAACAGTTAAATGAAGTCGATGAGTTGATGCTCTATCGACGTTATCTACAAAAAGGAGAGCGGATCCTGTTTCATGGAACGTTTGATCCATCCCTCTTTAATCTTTTATCGGACGAGGGGTATGACCTTTATCTGATCGAACCGGAAGCTTCGCGGACGAAGCAAATCGCGGAGGCGTATCAGCATAAGGTTTATGGATGGAGTCATGACGTGACGGACGTCGTCGGACCTGAGTATTTTGACCGGATCATCTTACCGGGAACGACGATTTTACGTTATACGCGTGGGGAACTGCTGTTGTTCTTCCGCAACATCCGTCAGTTGCTACGACCGAGCGGACGCTTGCTCGTGTCCTTGTATCGCATCGATCATCTGAAATCAATTGTCCATCCGATTGCGACACGACGCTTTCAAAAGACATTACTTTTCTATGGCTATCACATCGATGGGGAGCGTCTTTTGTTCAACGCTTATCTCAAATCCGGACAAGAGGAAAAAGTCAGTTATGCGGTCGAATATCTATACGAACCAAAAACGCTGTTTGAATTTGCGATGTTATCGCGTTATCATGGACAATTTCTATATGAAGGAAAGACAATGATGGTATTGGAGTTCGAAAAACAATAAATGCAAAATATAATGTAATAATAAAATAAAAAATATATGTAATATATTGGTTTGAATAGGTCTAAAGACTGGGTAATGAGATACAGTAGTTTCCTTTGCACGATTCAAAGTACATCATAAGAAAGAGGAGCCGGATGTATCATGGAAAATCAGAGCGGAAGTACCTTTCAACAAAGTTGTCTATCGTTCATTGAGACCTTGTTTCCAGACGAACCTTTTCATTTCTTAGAAGAATCGAAAGCGATGGACGCCTTTGGTTATCCCGGCCGTCAATTGTTTTTCTCTTCATCTGCCCGTACTTTGAAATTCACTGTACTCGAGCAGGCGCATAAGCATTACGCACGTGTATTCGTATCCGAGAAAACAAGCGAAAATATGTTTTTTCGTCAGTTATTAGAAGCAACATATGACGACAATCAATTATACATCGATCATATCGTCCAAACAGAATAAAAAAAGAGATCAAAATCAGCTGATTTTGATCTCTTTTTTACGCTTCGATAGAAGAAAGACCCCGCTTTAATGCTTGATCAATGGACGTTGCCATCTCATCCCGGACAGGTGATGAGACGAGTCGACCATCAAAATAGATTTCCTTCGATAGACTGAGATGAACCAATAAATCTTCAAGAATGAGCTTTAGATCAAGCGGTTGCGATGGTTCAAGCGCTTGTTGCATGAATTCACTCAATGAAGGATGCTGTACATACTTCGGATCGATGAGATCAATGATCGTCGTGTCTAAAGCAAGAGCCAATCGTTCCAAAACTTGAGCAGAGGGAATGCGCTGACCACGTTCGTAAGCGGAAATGTCCGTTGCTGATTCACCACACCGTTCACCTAAAAATTTTTGAGTATACTTGTGTTGTTTGCGCAATTGCATGATTTTTTTACCTAGTGCACGATTCATGGCACTCCACTCCTATTCTTCAGCTCATTCTTTATAGTACTAATTAACCACTTTCATTATAAAAGAAACCTGATAAATGTAAAATATCGTTTTTCAAGGAAACTAAAAAAATGAACTGGGTTAAAATAGAAATTGATTTTCGGAGATAATCGCCTATCGTTTCTGTCCGTGCTATTCTAAAGTGATATCACATAAGGGAGTGTCTTCATGAAAAAAATCACCTGGTCCGGCTATGTCGTCCTTGCCGTCCTATTGATCCTCTTCATCTCAAGTTCGATGCCCTATCAGGAGCAATCGATCAAACCTGGTCTATCTCGCTATATCCCATTAGGATTCGTCGATCATCTGCGATTCATCTCCTTCTCGTATCATGGAGAAGTCAGTGTAGCGGCGCTCGGACGCAGTGGATTCATTGAATTTTTCATTCGTAAAGCAGCGCACGTCTCGACGTTTCTCGTATTAGGTATCGGCTTGATTGATTTGACGCGTCGTCGTTTGACACCGGGTCTTGACGTCTTGTTCGCTTACTCATTAGCAATCACCATCGCTGTGTTTGATGAGTTTCATCAAATTTTAACGGGTGACCGGACTGGTCTTGTCCAAGATGTGCTACTCGATGGAACCGGAGCATTGATCGGAATCGGATGTTATCTGCTCGTTCGTAGGAAAAAAGTACAGCGCCAAGCAGGAAGTCTTTCTTTCTGGCACGAAAAGAAAAGGCATCACTTTTAACGAAGGAGATTGCCACTATGAAGACTTCCCATTTGTTGATGACAAGCGTCGGTCGCCGGACGAAACTGGTCGAGTACTTCGTCCGTGAGATGTCGGACGGTCGCGTCAGTACTGCGGATTGTAATCCACTTGCACCGGGTCTTTATATGACGGAACGTCATCATCTTGTTCCGCGCATCGACGCACCGGGGTATATCGATCATCTACTGAAGTTGTGTCAGCGGGAAGGCGTAACGGCGCTGTTGTCATTGATCGATCCCGAATTGGAGTTGCTCGCAGCGGCAACAGAACGATTTGAAGCGATCGGTGTCACGGTCCTTGTCTCACCGATGGATGCGTGCCAGTTATGCTTTGATAAATACGCTATGTATACGTATTGTGTCACGGAAGGGATTGCCCATGCACGAACATATGCGACACTCGACGCATTTAAAAATGCGCTCGCGCAAGGGGAAGTCGCATTTCCAGTCTTCGTAAAACCACGTAACGGCAGTGCTAGTCTTCATGTCCAGGTTGTCTCCTCCCTTCAGGTCGTCGAAGGATTGTTCGCTGTCCATCCGAATTTATTGATTCAGGAATACTTAAGAGGACAAGAACTTGGCGTTGATGTGTATGTCGATTGGCTGACGCATGAAGTGACGGATATCTTCATTAAGGAGAAACTCGTCATGCGCGCAGGAGAAACGGATAAGAGTCGCTCCGTCAAACGCGACGACGTCTTTGAATTGATTGAGCAGGTCTTAGCGGGAACTCGTCTCGTCGGTCCACTAGATTTTGATCTGTTCGATGTTGACGGAACGCTCTACTTATCGGAAATCAATCCACGATTTGGTGGGGGGTATCTTCATGCCTATGAATGTGGGGTCAATTTTCCGAAAGCGATCCGAAACAATCTCCACGGGCAACGCAATCCTCGACGAATCGGGGCGTATACGGAAGACATCTATTTGTTGAAGCACGATACGGTGACACTATTGCCGGCATCTCTACTTGAGCAGATCGAAAAATCATGATACGCACGAAAAAGGAGTGATCCGGTAACGTACCGGGTCACTCTTTTTTAGATGGAAGAAAAGGATTAGGAAAGAGAAACGCGTGCACGCTTGAGGCATTGCACGGCGGAGGTCCAGCTGCCGAAGAGGGCGTTGATCGTCGAGGTGCTCGGAACCGAGCGACCTTCTGCCCATTTTCGGTAATGGATGATGCTGAGAGAAGGTAATTCTTCTTGTGCCTGCCGCAGTGCTTCAAGGACGTCTTCTTCGACCCATTTCCGGCGAGGTGGAGCGATGTCAAGGCAAGCGAGAGCATCTGCCCACGAACCATATTTACGGGCAATCGTCGCGACTGTCGGATGTCCATTTTCCTGTGCCCAAATCGCATACGTCTGTGTTGTCAGACGCGAAAGGACATCGGAAGCTTCAAGTAAAGCAGTGATGATCCGTTCTTCCGTCATCGAGATGGAGCGTGTCATCTCGATCTGTGCTTCTTCAAGCGCACGTGACCAAGAACCGAAACGTAAGTTGATCAGCGTCAAGGATGGTCCGTGTTTGGCTTTTGCCCACTCCCGGTAGCTATTACTATGGAAGGGATGTAAACGTGTCGATGCTTCCTTGATGAAAGTAAGAATCTCTTCATCTGAAAAATACGGACGGATCGATGAGAGACCAGCAGCTTGGAGTGCTTCACGCCAAGAGCCGAATACATTGATAATCGTCGTGATCGATGGAATGTCTTTTCCGGCCGACCAGCGCGCATATGTCTTTGCGTCGAGAGAGGGATATTCGATACTAGCTTCGATCAGGCTATCGATGACTTGTTGTTCTGTCCATTTCTTCATGATGTCATACCCCTTTCGTGTAGGTGCGTCTAGGTGTGGGTACTGTCGTGAGGTGGAAGTCGACGAAGCGACGCATAAGCAAGAAGGCTGAGCCAAATGAAATAAAATCCACTCGGTCTGACGAGAACACTTTCCGTGAATTGGAGTAACCCGAGCCAGCTGGCTAGCAAGAGCGCGAGGAAAGCGAGATCCGTCGTCTGAATGCGAAGCAGTCGATAAAACAGATACAGAAAGACTGCACCGTACAGCAGACAACCGATGAGACCGAATTCGTAGAGAAACGTGATCGGTGTGCTGTGAAATGTATAAAGAATCCGTTCCCCGAGTTGTTCCTGCAGTCCACGTGGGGCACTTCCAATCCCGTGACCGAACCAGAGCGCGTCAGCGGAAGCGTGCCATCCTGCTTGCCAAAGCGTAAATCGTCCGTTAAGACTGAGAAGACGGGGAAGCAGACCTTGAAATGCGAAGACGGCACATAAGATCAGGCTTCCTGTCACATAACAGGCAGCTACCTGCATCCGGCGTCTCGTTCCCGGAACCATTCGAATACTCGTCAAGAGTGCCAGGAGGACGAAGGAGTAGATTCCTGTCTGCGAACCGCTCCTTAGCAAAGCAATGACGATCAGGAGTAAGAAAACAGCGTGCAGAAGACTTTGCCAACGTGGAAACTGTCGCAGTAGATAGACCCAAGCAAGCAGTCCTCCCGGAACGAGCCACGCTGCGAACGTATTCGGATTGTTCATCAGTCCAGCAAGGCGAAGGAATGAACCTTGCTCTCCGACATACAGCTGAGGAAACGACAAAGGACCGATTCGAAGCCATTGTAGGTTTTCGACCGGAACATACTCTGTGCCAAACGAGACGATGAGTGCGTAGGAAGCGAGAAAGACGGCTTGTCCGTAAAGGAAGTAATACAGAAGACGATGCCATTGATCGATCGATGTACGTGAGAGCGAAGAGACGATGCCGACGAAAAGCCAAGTCGAAATGAGGTAAAGCGAAGCAAGGACACGATCCGTATTCGCGTTAAAAAAGAAAAATACGATATGAAATGTCAGATAAATCAGAAAAATAAATCCGATTTGATGTCCAGTTGTGCGATTGACGCGATAGAACGGTCGTAAGATGAACCAACAGACGCTGAACAGAACGATGTAGGCAGGAAGCAACCAAAGTGACCACTGTTTCGGTAACACTTCGTCCGTAAAGGATAGAGGACGAATCCAAGCATCGAGCATGATCCAAATGACTAGGATGGATAAGGCAAACGATGTGGGTATATTGGCTGATTTTAACATGATTTCTAAAGACTATCCACCCTTCATATAGGACTTATTACCGATTCAAATACTTTTTAATCGTCAAATTTGTATTTACCCTCATCTTTTAAAAAATCATGCATACCAATGAAAAAATATTAAGAAAAACGCAATCATTTTTTCGTGAATCGCGTTTTTTTTGTGACATGAATTCCTGCTGTGAACTCGCGTCACGCAAACGAGATAGCTACCGAAAAAAATATAATCATTTTCACCAAGCTCTAATTGTTTTGGAATTCGATTGGAAATAAGGTGTAGACATAACCAATGTCCATCCATTCGGTCAAGCTAGAAAGAGGTGAACAACAGTGAGCTCGATGCATCAAAGAAAAACCTTTGGAGATCATCTGACGACACTCCGACGCGGCTGGTGGCTACTGGCACTCTTCACGATGCTCTTCGCAGGTGCCGGATATGCACTCAGCACGTATGTCATTCCGAAGACATATGAAGCGACGGCCTACATCCTCGTCGTTCCTCAAGCAAACGCAGAGGCGACATCGACGCCGACACTCGTCAGTACCTATCAAGATATCTTGCGAAGCCCAGAGGTCGTCGATCAGGTCGCCCAAAAGATGAACGTCACCGACAAGCGATTATTCGATTTGACGGATCGTCTGACGGTCTCGAGCAATCTCGATTCGCAAGTCATCGCCTTATCCATCACGGATCGTTCAGCGGAGCAGGCAGCCATTCAGGCAAATACGATGACGGAAGTCTTCCAGGATTATCTCCCGCAACTGATTAACACGAGTAAGACGGAAGTCTTCTCCAGTGCACGAATTCCAACGAAGCCCGTATCCCCGAACATTTTGATGAATACGGGAATCGGTGGTGTCCTTGGTTTAATGCTCGGACTCCTGATCGTCTATTCGCGCTCGTTAAGCAAAAAAGAAGTGACACGTGAAGCGACCGACAGTTATCCGAAAGTCATTCCCCGGACGCACTCATGAGAGAGGAGAGGAGACACCATCATGCAGCATTCCCCGCTTACCCCGTATCGTCGGCAGTTGAAGATTGGACTCCTTCGCCTGATCGACGCCGGAGTCATCGCACTCGCAACCGTAGTAACGTTCTACTTCTTTAATCCGCTCCATCTCACCGTCAATTTCGAGTTACAGGATGCGCTCGAAATCGCACTCATACAGTGGATTGCCCTCACCTTCGTCGCTCATTGGATGCGTTTCTATCAAATCATCTGGCGCTACGCGAGTTTACGTGATCTCGCCGTTCTCCTCGTCGTCGTCCTTGCCAGCAGTTTCGTTTTACTTGGTCTTGAATATGCGTTGTTCGACTTTGCGGTCGAACGGGCGATCTTCTTACAGACAGGACTCGTCTTGAACGGTGTCTTATTCGTCCGGTTGTTAATTCGTGGACGTAGTCTCAGACTCGTTCCGGAGCATAAGACGCTCGGCAAACGGACGCTAATCATCGGTGCCGGAGCTTCCGGACAGATGATCACGAAAGAACTGAAACAAAAGAAATCGCATATCTTAAACGTCGTCGGATTACTCGATGACTCGCTTGAACTACGCGGGATGCGAATTCACGGTGTTCCTGTCATCGGAGCGATCGAGCAACTTGAATGCATCATCGAGGAACAAAAGATTGAAGCGGTCGTCCTCGCAATCCCGTCCTTATCGTATCCGCGACGAATCGAACTGTTGAATCGAATTAAACAGACGCAAGTCGAGGCGCATACGTTACCGATGCTCGTCGAACTCGCTTCCGGTAAGGTCTCGATTCAACAAATCCGTGAAGTCTCAATCGCTGATTTACTCGGACGGGAACCAGTCGAGCTTGATATCACGGAAATCGAACGAAGCGTGCATGGAGCGACGGTCCTCGTCACCGGTGCCGGTGGATCAATCGGTTCCGAGATTTGCCGGCAACTGATTCGTTTTCGTCCTGAACGACTTGTTCTTCTCGGACACGGTGAAAACAGTATCTACCTGATTCGCCGGGAACTCGAGTGTCTCAGCCAGGACATCCAGTTCGAATCCGTCATCGCCGATGTACAGGACAGTGACCGGATGCTTGAAGTCATGCGACGCTTCGAACCGGACCTCGTCTATCATGCGGCAGCCCATAAGCACGTCCCGCTGATGGAGGATAATCCGAGCGAAGCCGTCAAGAATAATATCTACGGAACACGTAACGTCGCCCGAGCAGCAGAAGCGGCTGGAGTCAAACGCTTCGTCATGATCTCGACCGATAAGGCAGTCAACCCGACGAGCGTGATGGGCGCGACGAAACGAATCGCTGAGATGGTCATCCAACAGATGGCAAGAAATAGCGAAACGACGTTCGCCGTCGTCCGGTTCGGCAACGTCCTCGGAAGCCGCGGTTCCGTCATCCCACTTTTCAAGGAACAAATCGCGAAAGGTGGACCGATCACGATCACCGATCCCCGGATGACACGTTACTTCATGACGATTCCGGAAGCGAGTCGTCTCGTCATTCAAGCGAGTGTCCTCGCAAAAGGAGGCGAAGTGTTCGTCCTTGATATGGGTGAACCGGTCCACATTACGACACTTGCGAAAAACTTGATTCACTTGAGTGGATTTACAGAAGAACAGATCCCGATCGTCTACAGCGGGATTCGAAAAGGGGAGAAACTCTACGAGGAACTGCTCGCTCGTGATGAGGTGCATGACGAACTCGTCTTCGATAAGATCCTCGTCGGAAAGACACGCCCCTTCGGCTCCGTCGATCCGTACTTGCGTGAGATCGCCCAAGCGCTCGATCGGGATGATACACTTCGCCAGTATTTATTAGAAGCGACGAACGAGACCGATGCCGATCCAGTCGCACCAACGATGCGGATCGCTCGTAAATAGAGAGGGGGAGAACGATGAAAACGGTCCGGCTGTCTCGCTTCAATCTCATCTTCATTGCGGATACAGCATATTCGTTGCATCAATGGATGATTTTGACGCTCCTGATCAAATGGAGTACGCCGCTCAATATCGGCTACTTCAATTATGCCCTTGCCATCACTGCACCAATCGTCATGTTCTGTTGGCTGAATGCCAGTACGATCCTGACGGCAGAACGGGCTGGACTGACGAACTTCTGGCTCTTCATCAAGACCCGTTTTTCGCTCCTCTCGGCAGGTGTTTTCGTCCTCCTTGGTGTCTATTATTTCTTCGGTGAAGCGAACATCTTACTGCTGACGTTACTCGTCTATCTCAATAAATACATGGAGTCGTTCGCTGATCTCGGATACGGCTTCTTACAGGGACACACTGCCTTCAAGGAAGTTGCCATCTCGAAGATTTTTCGCAGTCTCCTGAATGTCTCAGGCGCAGCACTCGTCCTCTTTACGACCCATTCGATCCAGGGATTCGTCATCGCCTTGATCACTGGTAACTTGATCATGTTACTCGTCTACGATCTCCCGACGATTCGCCGGGTCGGTCGTGGTTTTGACAATCAAGCGCTCGACTTACGATATCGATCCGGTAAGGAGCTGTTCCTTAAAGCGATGCCACTCGGGTTCGTCGCTCTCCTGATCGCCTTGAACGCAAACATCCCACGATTATTCGTTGGACATGCGATCGGAACGGAAGAGCTCGGATATTATGCAAGCATTGCCTATCTACTCGTACTCGGTAGTCTGTTCATCCACTCCTTGATTGCTGTCTTATTGCCGAACTTCTCGTCAGAGACTGGAGAACGCCAAAGTTTACCGGAACTGCGCAAGCTGACACGGTCGATGTTACTGATGACGAACATTGTCGGGATCCTCCTGATTCTTGGAGCAATCTTCTTCGGAAAGTGGGGTTTGACGATTTTCTACAATACGTCGTTCGTCAAATATCATCTGATTTTCGTCTTGATGATGGTCGCGTCGTTGTTCTTCTATAATTCGACCGTCATTCAGGCACTACTGACCGGCTTCCAGCAGTTTCGAATCCAGACACTCTCGATCTTCGGCAGTGTCGTCGTCAATCTCGTCGCTTGTAGCCTCTTGATTCCGTTGTACGGACTATACGGGGCGACGATTGCATACACCCTTTGCGCGGTCACTCAGATTGTCTTACTGTTACCCGCGCTCTATCGCTCCTTGTATCCACGAAACGTCACCCTCGTCGTCGAACAAAGCAGTTAAGGAGGGAAGAAGATGCGACCCATTCTCTTACTCATCGTCATTGAAGCGCTCGTTTGTCAATTCGCCCGGTCGCTCTTCCCGGACACGTACGTGACCGCCTTGCTGCTCATCAACTCGGTGCTGTTTCTTTATTATCTACTCCGCCAAGCCGAGACGACGCCGCTTTATCTTGTCTTCATCACCGCTTTCTTCGTCCGATTGGTTTTGATGTTCATCGATCTCGAATTGTTCCGCTTACCACCGCACAGTGGGGACGATACGGAAGCCTTTCATCTCGAAGGCGTCCAAATCTTCACCGACCCGTCGACCTTCAATGATGTCGTCCGCGGCACCTATTCCAAGTTTCTAGGAATCTTCTATCTAATGTTCGGACCGGAACGAATCCTAGCTCAGTTCTTCAACGTCATCCTTGGCGTCGTCGCCGTAGTCATTCTAGCAAAGACATTACAGCGATTACGTTTACCGGAACGATACGTCTTCGGTGCAACACTCATCTTCGCGTTCTTCCCGCAAGGATTGTTGCTCTCACCGATTCTCTTACGGGATCAGATCGTCGCCCTTGGAATCGTCTATACGCTTTATTACATGGTCCGCTGGACGGAAGAGAAGTCCAGCAGACATATGGTTCTCGCGTATCTCGGCTACTTCGTCAGTACGATGTTCCACTCCGGTCTTGCCGTTGGAATCGTCGTCTTACTCGTCTACTTCTCGTTTTATAGCCATGAGACACGACGCATGGACTTTGAACCGACGAAGGTACAGCGACTGATTTTCCAAGTACTCGTCGTCGGCTTCATCGTCTACAGCTTCCAAGACGTCTTGTTCGCGAAGTTCACCCACGTATCGGAAAACGGACAGTTGTTCAGCGGGATGAGCTATGACCGTGGCGGCTCCGCTTACTTGAATGGATTGACGGTGACAGGTCCAGGCGACATGATTCTCTACTCACCGATCCGGATGATCTACTTCCTGTTCTCACCATTCCCGTGGCAATGGTCGAGTGTCATGAACATCCTGATTTTCTTCCTTGACGCCATCTTCTACTTCATCGGTTGTTTTGCCATCATTCGGTCGTTCAAACTGATTCGTCAGCATCCGTTCGGCAGCGTCCTCTTCTTCTTTTTCCTTCTTTTTGCACTCAACGCGTTGATCTTCGGTCTTGGAACCGGCAACGTCGGAACGGCCATTCGACACCGGTATAAGTTGTTCCCGATGTTACTCATCGTCTATACATCCGTTCACTACATGCGCCTGCAAGCGCGCCACTACTTCGAGGAGGTCGAACACCGTGCCGAATAAAACGATCTTAATCACTGGTATCGCAGGCTTCATTGGATTTCATGCCGCACGCCGTTTCATCCGGGAGGGTTACCGGGTCATCGGACTCGATGAAGTGAACGACTATTACGACCCGACGTTAAAAGAAGCCCGGCTCGCTGAACTCGGCACGAATTATACATTTTACCGGGTCTCACTCGAAGAGACGGAAGTCGTCGCGCGAATCTTTGAACAAGAATCAATCGATCTCGTTCTGCATCTGGCAGCACAAGCAGGCGTACGCTATAGCATCGACCGACCCGATGTCTACATGACATCCAACATCGTCGGTTTTCTCTCGATTCTAGAAGCCTGCCGCCATCATCCCGTCGAGCAGTTGATCTACGCTTCTTCGAGTTCCGTCTATGGATCGAATACGAAGATGCCATTCGCGACGACGGATGCCGTCGACCATCCGCTAAGTCTTTACGCCGCCTCGAAAAAAGCGAACGAACTGATGGCGCACACGTATAGCAGCCTTTACGGCATCAAGACGACAGGGCTTCGCTTCTTTAGCGTCTACGGTCCATGGGGGCGCCCGGATATGGCACTGTTCAAATTCACGGAGGCAATTGCGAAGGGCGAACCAATCGATCTCTACAACTACGGCGAGATGGGACGAGACTTCACCTACGTCGACGATATCATCGAAAGCATCTATCGTCTGTTCCAGACTGAACCGGAAGTCGACGCGACGTTTGACGCGTCAAATCCCTTACCGGATCGTAGCAACGTCCCGTATCGCGTCTACAACATCGGTAGTCATAGCCCGATTCGCTTAAGTGAATTCGTCGCCTTGATTGAACGACGCCTCGGTAAGACGGCGATCAAGAACGGGATGCCGTTACAGCCGGGTGACGTCCCGGAAAGTTTCGCCGATGTCTCCTCACTATTCGAGACAATCGGCTACCGACCACAGACGACGGTCGAAGCTGGTGTCCATGCATTCATCGACTGGTACGAGAGCCATTACTTGATGAAGGAGGAAATCCAAGATGGCGCTTAAAGAGAATATCTACTATCGCTCTCCAATTTTCATCCAAAATTGGCTGACCTCGTTATACGGTCGGAAGTTGATGCAAGAACGCTACGGTCGCTTCTATGAGCAAAAGATGAAGGAGCTCCGGATGAAGGACCGGACGCGGGATTACCAAGCGGAACAGCTCGAACGTCTGAATGCCTTTCTCGCGTTTGTTGTGGCGCATACACCGTATTACAGACAACTCTTTCACGAACATGATATCCAGTTACCGTTTACGTCACTTGAGCAGCTGAAGACGATTCCGATCCTTGAAAAAGAGACGCTTCGCCAAAACAATGATGCATTCATGTCCCGTGTCGATGCGCCGGTCCGAGGACGGACAGGAGGAACGAGCGGAAAGTCACTCCAAGTCGCCTTCATGCGAGAGGATGTTCAGGAACGGATGGCACACCTTGATTACTTCAAGGAACTTCATGGCTTCCGTGCCGGGATGCGTCGGGCAAGCTTTACCGGGCGGACGCTGACAGCCGTCGATCAGACGAAACCCATCTTCTGGCGGATGAATCGACCACTCAATCAGTTATTACTCTCGATTTTTCATTTGAAAGAAGAGAACTTCCTGGCCTATCTCGAAGAACTGAATCGTTTTCAACCGCGAGCACTCGACGGAACACCGACGGCGATGGTCGAAATCGCTCACTACATGCTAAAACACCATATTCGACTAGATATTCCACTGATCGCTATTTTTCCGACATCCGAAACAGTGACGGAGGAGATGCGCTCCATTCTTGAGGAAGCGTTCGGTGTCCCGGTCTTCGATCAGTACGGTTCCTCAGAAGGAGCACCCATCATCTCGGAGTGCCGCCATCATAAACTGCATCTGCATTACGAAACCGGCATCATCGAACCGTATGGAGAGGACGGAGAAGTCATCGTCACCTGTTTTACGACACGCGGAACACCGCTGATTCGCTACCGGATTGGTGATCGGATGACACTTAGTGACGAGACATGCACTTGCGGCTTGAATGGTCCCGTCATCGCTTCGATCGACGGACGGGGAACGAGCTACATCGTCAGTGAGAAGCGCGGCAAAGTCTTCGAAGGAGATATCACGACCATCGCACGGGAACTGCCAAACTCAGTCTTACGGCTCCAAGTCGAGCAGCACGCGTTGAATCATGTGACGCTTCGCTATATTCCGGACGTCAAGCGATTCCAGCCAAGACACGAACAGATTCTCTTGAACGAGATGCGCAAGTTACTCGGCTCCGACATGAAAATCGTCCTTGAACCAGTCGAACACGTCAAACAAGAGCCAAACGGAAAAACGTTGATCGTCAAACAGTCGATGAAATAGGAGGAACCCAACATGAACAAGGCAGTCAAACACATCGTAGATACGACAGCAGCCCATACTGGTGCACTTCCCATTGCCAACCGTTCGATTGCCGTCGTCGGACTCGGCTACGTCGGACTTCCCGTTGCCGTCGCGTTCGGTGAAAAGACGGGCGTGATCGGCTTTGACATCAAGGAACAACGAATTCAAGAACTTCAAGAAGGCATCGACGCGACACTCGAACTGAGTCCCTTCACGTTGAAGAACGCAACCGTCGATTATGTCTCAGATCCATCGGCACTGCAGGCGAGCGACTTCATCATCATCGCCGTTCCGACCCCGATCAATGCACAGAACCAGCCGGACCTGACACCACTCTTACGAGCGTCGCACCTCGTGGGTCGCCAGCTCAATAAAGGCGACATCGTCGTCTACGAGTCGACCGTCTACCCAGGAGCTACGGAAGAAGATTGTATCCCGGTTCTTGAAGAAGCGTCCGGCTTATGCGCTGGTGTCGACTTCTTCGTCGGCTACTCACCGGAGCGAATCAACCCGGGTGACCATGAGCACACGTTTAAAACGATTAAAAAAATCGTCTCCGCCCAAGATGAACAGACACTGGATATCGTCGCGGAAGTTTATGAAGCCGTCGTCGAAGCCGGTGTCCACCGTGCCTCATCGATCAAGGTCGCGGAAGCAGCAAAAATCATCGAAAACACACAACGCGACCTCAACATCGCCTTGATGAACGAACTCGCAATCATCTTCGACCGGATGAACATCGATACGCTCGAAGTCCTCGAAGCAGCCGGTACGAAATGGAACTTCCTCCCGTTCCGTCCGGGTCTCGTCGGTGGTCACTGTATCGGTGTCGATCCGTTCTATCTGACGATGAAGGCGGAGTCACTTGGATACCATCCGGAAGTCATCCTTGCCGGTCGCCGGATCAACGATACGATGGGGCGTTTCATCGCAACAGCGCTCGTTAAGAACTTGATCAAACAGAACATGCCGGTGCTCGGCGCCCGGGTCACAATTCTTGGATTATCGTTCAAAGAAAACGTCAGCGACATCCGCAACTCGAAAGTTGCGAACCTCGTTCATGAAATCGAAGAGTTCGGAATCGACGTCCAAGTGACGGACCGACTCGTCGAAAAGAGTGAGGCAAAACGTGAGTACGGGATCGACTTACTCGAGATGAGTGAACTCAAACCAGCCGACGTCGTCATCTTTGCCGTCTCACACGAAGAATACGTTGAAGGTGGTTGGAATCTGGCACAACACTTACTGAAGGTCGGTCGCGGCATCGTCGTCGACATCAAAGGCATGTTGCCACGAGCAGAACAACCGGAGGGGGTCCACGTATGGCGCCTCTAAAAATCCTTCAAGTCTGTGCTCTCGATACGACGGCAGAGACGATGTTGCAGCCGCTCTTACTCGCTTTGCAAAATGCGGGGCACGACGTCGGCATCGCCTGTGCCGACACGGGTGCCTCGGTGAAACTGGCAGCAAAGGGATTCCGGATGCATGACATTCCGATCGAGCGGCGAATCGACTGGACGAGTAACTGGCGGACGATCCGTGAAATCACGCGAATCTTGAAAGAGGATGGTTACGACGCCGTCCATGTCCACACACCAGTCGCCGCTGCCCTTGGACGGGTCGCCGCCAAACGTGCCGGCACGAAGCATATCGTCTATACGGCACACGGTTTTTACTTCCACGAGAAGATGGGGCGGATGACGTATCAGCTAACGTATTCAGTCGAAAAGTGGTTGGCACGTCTCGCGACCGATTATCTGCTCCTTCAAAGCGAGGAAGATTATCAACTCGCCCAGCGCAAACGCTTTAAAGCGAATACCCGGCTGATGCATCTCGGAAATGGAATCGACTTGACCCGCTTCTACCCACGACCACGTGAAGCCGGAGCTCCGTTTACGTTCTTATTCATCGGTCGGATCGTCGAAGAGAAAGGAATTCTCGAACTGCTCGATGCATTCGAGGATGTCGTCTATCGTCACCCGGAAGCCCGTCTCGTCATTGCCGGTGAGATGATGGCAAGCGAGCGCGATCAGACGACGAAACACTTATTCTTACGGCGGATCCGCGAGATTCCAAACGTCGACTACCTTGGATTCGTCGAAGACGTACCGGGTTTGTTCCAACAAGTCGATGCCTTCGTCTTACCGTCGCATCGTGAAGGCGTACCACGATCAATCATCGAAGCGATGGCGAGCGCAAAACCGGTCATCGCGACAAACATCCGCGGCTGTCGTGAGGAAGTCGTCGAGGGGAAGACAGGCTATCTCATCGAAGTCCGCGATATCACGAAGCTTGCCAAACGGATGAACACACTCGTCGAACATCCTGACCGTGCCAACGAGATGGGACGGAACGGATTTGACCGTGCCATGAAACATTTCAACGAAGCCGACGTCATCAAACGACAACTTGATCTCTTTTCAGCTATGTAAAAGGAGGACGTCATCATGAAACGCACATTCGACTTCACGGTTAGTCTTATCGCTATCCTCATCCTGATTCCCGTCTACGCCCTCGTCGCCTTAGTCATCTATACGAAGCTCGGTCGTCCGATTTTCTTCAATCAAGTCCGCCCAGGTTACAAGGGGGAGTTGTTCAAAATCTACAAATTCCGCACGATGACGAACGAAATGGATACTGAGGGAAAACTTCTCCCGGATGCAGACCGGATTCCCGCATCACTCGAGTGGATTCGTCGCTTAAGCCTTGATGAGATTCCGCAGTTCTTTAACATTCTTCGCGGACAGATGAGCTTCGTCGGGCCGCGTCCGTTACTCGTCAGTTACTTGAACCACTATACGAAGGAGCAGATGACACGGCATGATGTCCTTCCTGGTCTGACGGGCTGGGCGCAGATTCATGGACGGAACGCGACGACGTGGCAACAACGACTCGAGCAAGATCAATGGTACGCAGCGAATCAGACATTCCGACTCGATCTCTATATCTTGTTCAAGACGTTCAAGATGGTCATCTCGTCAGAGGGGAACTCGACGGCTCATCAGACTGGAATGGGTGAGTTCAAGGGTCTCGACGGAGGTGTTCCCCATGATGTCGTTAAGCGATGAACGGTTGATCCGGGATCCGCGCGAATGGGATGCACTCGTTGCGACCTATCAGCTCGATTGTTACTACGAACATGCTTACTTCGAACTCGCGAAGGAACACGACGAGATTCCTGAGTTATTTTATTATCCGACGGAGTTTGGGACGTTGATCTATCCGTACTTGCGGCGACGGATTCCAGGCACACTCTTTGAAGATATCACGACACCTTACGGCTACGGTGGTCCTTCCTTCAAAGGCATCTGGTCACTCGATCAGATTCGCGAAGCGCGCGAGCGATTCGAACGCTATTGCAATGAGACGGGAATCGTCACAGAGACGGTTCGCTTCCATCCACTCTTGCACAATCAAGAACTGGGTCAATACTGGTGCCATCAAACGGAGATCCTGCAGCCGACCGTGACACTGGAACTAACGGACCCGTTCGAGATGATCGAAAGCGACTTTTCGCAAATGACGCGACGCAACATCCGGAAGGCGCGTCGCGAAGGCGTCACGATTCGTCTGGGACGCCCGGAAGAATACCGGGACTTCGCGCGTCTCTATCAGATGACGATGGACAAACATCAAGCCGATGCCCGGTATTACTTTGATCAGACCTACTTCGATCACTTCGCGGACGGACGAATCAAAAATGTCCTGTTGCTTGCTGAACATGACGGACGGATCATCGCCGGATGTATCGTCTTGACCGGTCGCCAGTTCGCGCATTATCATCTCGGTGCTTCCGATCCCGCGTCGTTAGCACTTCGACCCAACCACCTATTATTCGCGGAGATGATTCGTTGGGCAAAACAAGCCGGTTTTCAAGCGCTTCATCTCGGTGGAGGCACGACACGATCGAATACGGATAGCTTGCTTGCCTACAAACGATCCTTTAGTGCGAATCAAACGTTTTTTGGACTCGGTACGTCGATTCTGGATGCCACGATCTATGAGCGTCTAACGCGACAATTCGAACGACAACATCCGGAAACTCAAATGGGTCACTGGTTCCCGCTCTACCGAACACCGATTCGTCATCTGTCATCTCGAAGGGAGGAAACATCATGAAACACATCCCACTCTCCATCCCGCATTTAAGTGGTCAAGAAGCCCGTTACGTCAACGAGGCACTCGAGACGAACTGGGTCGCCCCTCTTGGACCAAATGTCGATGCCTTTGAACGAGATATGCAAGCGTACACGGGTGCTGGTGCAACGCTTGCGACGAGCAGTGGGACAGCAGCGATTCATCTGGCGCTCGCGACACTTGGTGTCACGACGGGGGATGATGTCATCTGTCAGTCCTTGACGTTCATTGCTTCGACGAATCCGATTCGGTATGTCGGAGCGCGACCTGTATTGATCGACTCGGAAGAAGAGACCTGGAACATGTCGCCCGTCGCACTCCGTCGGGCCTTGATCCAGGCGGCAACGCGTGGTCGACTTCCGAAGGCTGTCATCGTCGTTCATCTGTACGGTGTCGCCGCGCAAATCGAGGAGATTGCTGCGATCTGTGAAGAGTACGATGTTCCGTTGATCGAGGATGCTGCAGAATCACTCGGGACTCGTGTCAACGGGCGGATGACCGGAACGTTCGGAACGTTCGGTATCTATTCGTTCAATGGCAACAAAATCATCACGACGTCAGGCGGCGGGATGCTCGTCGCAAATGATCCGGCTCTGATCGAACGTGCCTTTTATCTCGGAACACAGGCGCGACAGCAGGTCTTGCATTATGAGCATACGGAAGTCGGCTACAATTACCGAATGAGTAATGTCGCTGCTGGGATCGGACGGGGACAGCTTGAGGTTCTCGATCAACGCGTCGATGCACGGCGGAAAATTTTTGATCGCTACGACCGTGCCTTTGCCACGGACGGCGTCACGTCGCAAGTCGAGCAGCCTGGAACGTTCGCCAACCGCTGGCTCAGTGCCTTTCTTTTACCGGGTGGTCAAGCGCAACGCGATGCGATGATTCAGACACTGCAACAAGCGAATGCCGAGTCTCGCCCGGTCTGGAAACCGATGCACTTACAACCCGTCTATCGCGACGTACCATTCGTCACAGCAGAAGGGGTTGACGTCAGCCGTCGCTTGTTTGAAGACGGTATCTGTCTTCCGTCTGCTTCACAAATGACGTTCACTGAACAAGCCGTCGTCATCCGAAACGTTCGTCATGCTTTACAGACGACCGTACGCCGGAACGTCCAGTCATGAATATATGGGAAGGGGACATCGTCATGCGCGATATGGAGGAAGCGATCCACGCACTCCGTCTCGCTGCGAACGGGAAGAATGAATTGACAGCCAATACCTATTTCCGCTGGCAACTCCACACCACTCATCCAAGCGTCGCGGAAATCCTGATGCTGTTTGGATCGTGGCAAATCGCCTTGGAACGAGCAGGCATCGGGCATGCCCGCTTGACGTTCACGAAATCGGAAATCATTGACGCCTTGCGTCAGGCACGGGAGGAACTCCATCCTTTCACGAGTGCGACGTACCGCGAATGGGCACAACAGAAACAAGCACCAAGCCTGACGGATATCGTCCATCAATTCAACTCGTGGCAGCAGGCATTGTCAGAAGCGGATATCTTAAAGGAACGCGTCCAGGAAATGGAACAACGGATCATCGAGTCATTACTGGAAGCGCAAGGGGTCTTGCCGGTCTTGACGAGTCAGACCTACACGAAGTGGGCGGCTGGTCAAAATCGTCCGACCGTCGCAACGATTGCCCGCCGGTACGGCTCTTGGTCAAACGCACTTGAAATCATCGGCATCGAATTCCCGCGTAAACGCTGGCGGGAAGAAGAAGTGCTCGACGTACTTGCTGAAGCCGCACAAGAAACGGAGCATCTGACGATCGCAAGTTATCAACGGTTCAGTATCGGACGTGATGCGCCAAGCATCGGAGTCATCACTGCCTTGTTCGGTAGCTGGCGCAATGCTTTACTGGTACTCGAAGCACAACGACCGTCCTGAATTGAAATTGAAGAAAAGGAGAATGGGTGATGAAGAAATGGAAATGGATCGTACTGACACTTACGGGGATTTGCCTGCTCCTTCTCTTCGGTTCAGGCGGATATGTGTATCATAAAGCGAGTCAGACACTCGAAGAAGTCCAGATACCGGTCAAAGCAAGCGTTGAGACGGAAAAAACCGTCGAGCAGAAAAAAGGACTCTCGTTTCTCTTACTCGGCGTCGATCAACGAAAAAATGAGACAGGACGGAGTGATACGATCATCGTCGTGACGATTGATCCGAAAACGAATACCAGTCAGATGATCAGCATTCCGCGCGACTTAAAGACAGACATCATCGGCAATGGTTCGAATGATAAAATCAACCATGCCTATGCCTTCGGTGGTCCACAGATGGCGCTTGATACGGTCAGTCATCTGTTAAAGATCCAGATCGACTATTTCGCTGAGATCAATCTAGCGGGCTTTACGGATCTCGTCAATGCGGTGGATGGGGTCAGAGTCAAGAACGATATCAATTTTTCGTACTATGAGATGCAGTTCCCAAAAGGAGAACTATTACTGAACGGGAAGGAAGCACTCGCCTATGCCCGTATGCGGCACGATGATCCACGTGGGGACTTCGGACGACAAATCCGCCAACGGCAAGTCGTTCAGGCAGTCGCCGATAAGATGACAGAAGACTTCTCGATTCGTCGTTTCAACGCTATCCTCGATGCCCTCGGGAAAAACGTCAAGACGAACGTACCGTTTTCCGTTGCCCGGACGGTCGCGACGGACTACCGGGATGCCTTACGCAACGTCAAGACCTTGTCGCTTTACGGATCAGGAGGCATCGAATCGGACGGCATCTATTACTGGCATCCGACGGATAAGTCGTTAAAAGAAGTTCAAGCTCAACTGCAGGAAGCGCTCAAATGATTGGAATGGAGAGGAAATTGCGATATCAGGACTGATTGATAACGAAACGAACGCTACTCTCATCCGCGCTTTCCTCAGGCGGGAAATCAGCCGCGGCAACCAACATTTCATGCTGTTTGCCGGGTCTGATTCATCCCTGACGAAAGTACCGATGGCACTTTCTTTTCCTGTAGGAGTCGCGGATGAACGATAGCGTTCTCCATCAATCAAAAAAGATGCCCATCTCCGATTCATAACTGGAAATAGACATCTTTTTTGATGAATCGATTAGCATGTCACGACGAGCGGATCGTCCGAAGCATCGAGAATTTCATCATCGTATAGAGGAAATAGACAACAGTCAGAACGGCAGCAACGCTCCATAACCATTGATATGCCGTACTAAAGTAGCCGAATCGAAGACCGATCAGTGCCGGTACGATCAACGTCAACCAACTCAAGACGAGAGCGACGCGGGCAGTAATCGCGTCAATCGGACGATTCATTCCCATCCCGAGGAAAAACAGGCTCCAGAGCAATACCCAGAACAACCATGTCACCCCGCCGATGATGTCTGCTGTCGTGAAGCTGACAAATGCATAAAACAAAGCGGCGATCGCAACGAACAAGGAAAACCAACCGACACCGCTTCCGTCGAGGTTAAATAAGAACGTGATCCCGACATAAACATACGTAAAGGCAAACAAATAAATACTCGCGTACCCGAACGTCAATGCCGGATCACCTGCAGCACCGATGACAAGATACGTTGCGATGAACGTTTGCAGTAGACCCGTGATGAGACTGAAGACACCAGCGCTACGGAGATCGACTTTTCCGAACAAGGTCAAACTATTTAAAAAGAGCGCAACGCCCCCAAATAATAAACTGACATTTCCCACGTAAAAACTCTCCTTCATTAAGACGTCAGACGTCTGATTCTAATTTCAACTCTAAGATGAATTCGTTTTCAGCGCAAGTATAATTTGAAGGAAAAAGAAAACAGTCTGGCTCCCGAAACGGAAAACCAGACTGTTGATGAGTCGATTATTGATTTAAGACGGAGCGAAGTGTCGTCTCGGTTTGGGACAACGTTCCTTTCAGTGTGACGAGACCATATCGTGTCGATCCTTTTTTGATGAAGAAGACGCGTGTGTAGCCAGATTCCGGTGTGTAACCAGTCTTGCTCGCATAAACACGTGTATCTCCTGGAAGCGACGTATTCGTATGATACCACGTCAATGTCCGTGCATACGGTCCTTTAACGGTCGTCTGATACGATTTGCGTCCGCTGATCGTCATCAAGGCGCTGTACTTCGCATATGTATTCGCGAGTTTTTGCATATCAGCAGCTGTCGTGTAATGACTTGGATGATAGAAGCCGTGTGGGTTCATGAAATGGCTCGCACTCATTCCGATTGAACGGGCGCGGTTATTCATGTACGAGACGAACTTCGATTCAGAACCTGCTGTCCGGACGGCGATCGCTTTTGCTGCATCGTTGCCAGAGCGGATCAGCATCCCGTTCAAGAGTTGGCGCATCGTCACTTTGTCGCCAACACGGAAACCCGCTACGCTACTGCCAGCAGGGACAGATAACATCGCAGACGTCAGGGTGAACGTTTGATCGAGTGTGCCTTTACGCGCTGCTTCGTCATAAGCGACGATCCCCGTCAATAGTTTCGTTGTACTCGCTGGGTAACGGCGAACGAAACTTTCTTTCGTCAATTGATAACTTGACGATCCAAGCTTAAAATACCGCATCGACGCAACAGGATAACTACCACTCGATGGTTTTGGACTGCTCGTCGTCACTTTTCTAGCAACTTGGTTCGACACATAGTAGTAATTGGTCGTACCTTTGACCTTATACCAACCGTTCGAATACGAAACCGCATTGAACTTCGAGTTGTAAGGTGCGAGTCGCTTGATATTCTTTGACGATGCCGTGCTTGGGGATGTTCGGACGTTCGCTCCAGCTTTCGAGTAGACGACGATTTTGTACGTCTTCACTGAACTACTTGATACTTTTTGAGCGACCTGGTTCGATAGATAACGATATGTACCTCCGTCCTTGATCTTGTACCAGCCATTCGTATACGAGACGGCTGTGAATTTTGCCTTGTACGCAGCACGTCTTACAATCGTTGCGGACGAGGCGGTACTCGGCTTCGAGCGGATGTTCGCTCCAATCGTCGAAGTGACGACGACTTGGTAACTGGCTGCCTGAGCCGGAATGGCGGGAAGACACAAAGCGAACAATAATAAGAGCGTAAGACTAGTACGGAGCAAGCGCTTCATAAAAACTCATTCCCTCCTTGTTCAAATATGGTTTTATCATAAAACAAAAAAAGGAAATTCACTTCTTTTCAAAAAAAGGAATTTGATGCCTGTAAAGGGCTGTTTCTCATCTTTTCGTGTCAATTAACGTATCATAGGGAATGTAAGCAACAGTGGAAAAGGAGGAGTTCATATGAAATTAGCCGTCATTGGCTTAGGGGATATCGCTCAAAAAGCCTATTTACCGGTCTATGCTGAACGATCTGATATCGAGGTATATTTGATTTCACGAGATGAAGAGAAAGCAAAACGATTGCAAGCAGACTATCGCTTTGCGGGGACATACGCGACGTTTACTGATGCTGTACAAGAAGGAATCGACGCGGTCATGATCCATTCAGCGACCGTCGTCCATGCCGAGCAAGCGCGACAAGCGCTAGAAGCAGGAATCGCCGTCTACGTTGATAAACCAGTCTCGATGGAAATTGAAGAAATTCGTGAACTGACTCGTCTATCGGAAGAGAAGCAGTTACCGTTCATCACGGGATTCAATCGTCGCTTTGCGTCAGCACACCAGCGCTTACTTGAAGTGAACGATCCGAATCTCGTCCTCATGCAAAAGAATCGGACGTCGTTCATCGAAGACGCCAAGCCATTTCTGTTCGATGATTTCATCCATGTCGCGGACACGCTTCGCTTTTTGACGGGACGTGGTGAGATTGAAGACTTACACGTCAAGAGTAAGCAAGACGAAAGCGGGCTACATCACGTGACGATTCAATTCGTCTCAAACGGCATCACGGCAATCGGTGTCATGAACCGCGATAACGGTATGACGGAAGAACGCGTCGAAGTGATGGGACCGGAGGAAAAACGGGTCGCAACCGACGTGACGACACTCGATCAATTGACGAAGCAAGGAACGCTCCGGTATCCGCTCGATAACTGGGAAGCGACGTTAAAGCGACGCGGGTTCGTCGATATGTTAGACGCGTTCCTTCGGACGATCAAAGGGGAACATTCCGAATCGGTCGTAGCGTCTGATAGCCTCGCGACACATGAATTATGCCAACAGGTGTATGAACACGTTCAAGCTGCGCGTTGAGTAGGAATCGTCAAAAATGCCGCTTCACTCGAGGAGATTCTCTCAGAGTGGAGCGGCATTTTAGCGTTTACTTCTTTGATAGTTGTTTGAGTTGATAGATTCGCTTACCACTCGGTCCTTCGAACGTCACACGAAGTGTCGAGCGGGCGAAGCGGTAACTGACTTGTCCTTCGGATAAGTTGATACGAGCAGAGAAATCCGGTTCAAAACGAATGATCTCTTCGTCGTTTCGCAGTGCGTCCGGGAGACCGAACTGCTCAAAGCGAATCATCGCGATGAATGTGTCCTGCTCGTCAAAAGACACATGAATACGTCCGGTTCCATCGAACGGCTCGTCTTCGAGTATACTTCGTTCGACTTCATACGTACCTTCGAACTGTTTGACTTGCTTCAACATCTCTTTTGCACTGATGGCAATGGCTTCTGCCCTTTTTCGAACAGGATGATCTGTTGTGAGTTGAAGACGTTCGATTGCTTCCGCTGTTTTTAAGACATCACGCAGTTGATAACCAGCAAGCTGTCGTTCAAGCTGAACCATCAGCTGAGCAGCCGGTTCATCGATATCTTGTTCCGATCGTTCGACGGCACGGGTGTAGGTTTGCTGCTCGAGCTGTTCTTGAATCCTAGATGTTTCTGGCGAACACGCCATCAGAAGACAAAGAGGCAGACAAAGGAGCACTCGTTTCATGAAGTCACCTCCGTTCGATTAACATCAATGATTTGAAGATGATCCGTATGCACTTTCAGACGATAATGGACGCGATACGTCACAGGCTCTGAACCGTTTGCTGTCGCAATTTGGTACGTTTCTTGTGTACGTAAATGATACGTAACTCCCTTTGACGTGAATTTTTGGAATGTCACGGCGAGAACACTTGGAGCGACAGGGGCATCAACGGCATTCGTTATACGATGGAGATGCTTGAACTCTGATTCAAAGACGTTCAAAGTCGTGAACTGGATCGCAGAAAACGTCTCGATGGAATCGTATTTCTTCGAGAATGTCGCAAGCTCCGGGATCGTCCGAGTATATTGACGGACGAAGCGAAGGACATCATAGGACGTTGGAGGACGGTCTTTCGAGTACGTTTGATTGTACGCTGTTTGTTCATCGGACCATTCCGAAAGCGCGAGTGCTTCGACACTAGGTGTCGGACCCGCTTCAGGGGAAACGGGATCTTGTAGCGAATACCACAGGAAACCGGCTCCTCCGACGAGAAAGAGCAAAAGGCAGGTACTGATGAGCCAAGTCCGTGAAGTGGACGAAGTGGGTGGTTCGGCGAGTTGTTCTTTCTTGATAACAGGATGTTGGCAATGCGAACAAGTCGTATCGTGTTGACGAAGTGGTGTTCCGCATAACGAACAGCGTTCCATGGGATAAGACCTCCTGTGTATGTAAAATGAAATGTCAGATAAGGGAATGGTAATTTGAAATTAGTATCATCGTAACATTAATTGGAAACGCAATCAAAACTTGATATGAGATTTTTGAAGGGAGAGCTTACAGATGGAACGTCACTTGATTTTAATGGATGCGTTCAAAGGTAGTATTTCTTCGAAGGAGGCAGCAGAAGCCGTCACGTCTGGAATACTGGCACATGATCCAACCGCGATCATCGATTCCTCACCTGTCGCGGACGGTGGGGAAGGAACGCTTGAAGTCTATCTCGCGCTTGGATATGAGGAAAAGACGATCATGACGATTGATCTAGCAGGTCGTCCGTGTGAAGTACAGTATGCCGTAAAAGATTCAGACGCCGTCATCGAAGTCGCGCGTATTTGTGGACTGCCGATGCGACAAAGCGGAGATAATCCTGTTCGAGTGAATACGCGTGGTGTCGGGCGTTTGATGGAACAGTTACGCGATCAAGGAATAACAAGTATCCGACTGGCGTTAGGGGGGACAGGTACGACGGATGGGGGACTTGGATTACTCGCGGAAGTCGGTTGTCGTCTTCAAGATGCCTCGGGTAAGCCGATTTTGTTCCATACGAATCCATTACTTGAGACGCAGACCATTCATTGTTCAACGTATCCGGTTCAGCTGGAAGCCCTCGTAGATGTGACAGCTCCCTATCATGGTCTAGATGGTCCGGCTTATCTGTTTGGTCCACAAAAAGGGCTACTTGCGGATGACATCACAAAACTCGATCAACGACTCGAACAGATCGGAAAGTTACTTGGATTAGAGGGCGTCAAAGGAGCAGGGGCAGCCGGCGGACTCGGTGGAGCCGTGTATGCGCTTGGTGGACGGATCGTTCCGGGCGCATCGACGATCTTGCAACACCTTCGTGTAGCAGAGCGGATGCAACAAGCGGATTATGTCTGGACAGGGGAAGGACGGGTCGACCGTCAAAGCCAAATCGGTAAGTTGCCAGGTGAGGTCACGCGGATGGCGAGAACAGCTGGCGTTCCTTGTCTGATCCTTGCAGGAATCGTCGAAGAAAACATCCCGCAGGCACTTGATTGTCGATCGATTCATGTCGATCAGCCGATCACACTCGACCCGGAACAGACGAAAACGCGCCTACAGGAGCAAACACGTAAATGGCTCGAGGAACTTTCACTGAAACAGGGATGAAGTCGGAAAAGTTTGGGTAAATAACTGTATATTGCCATACTTTTAGAGAAAGTAGGTCATCCTATGATCAATCAATCGATCCAATTATCGTTTCGCCAAGTCCGAGCGCTTGTCGAACATACTTTGCTGTTATTCAAAGAGCTCGATCAACAATTAGCGAACCGTGGATACGAACCAGTCCTACCGGATGTCGTCCAAACGGAACATGGTTTGAGCATCCATCAGACGAAAGAGAGTGCTGAGTCACTCGTTCCACATTTCCTGACGCGGACGTATGTCCGACAACAGGAAAAAACGAACCAACATGGATTACTGATCTCTGTTCAATATACGCATCCTCTCCATGAACGATTCGATCCCGTCGTCCTCGTCGGCGATGTGACGTTCAAGCAGGTGAAGCATGCCCACAAAATCTTGAGTGAGAAACCGTGGCTCCTAAAGTATGCTGCCTTTGAATCGACGATTGCGCAAGAGTTCGTCGCCGATGGTACACGATACACGACGCAACCGATTGAAGAAATCGAAGAGCTGATCGTCTGGGGGCATCCGTTCACGGAAATGCGCAATATCGATGATGTCAAACGATTGGCGGAAGAGATGATCAGTCGTCACCTTGAGCCGGGGACAACATAAAAATAAGCTTCCGTTCCTTCAAGGGAGAAGGAGGGAAGCTTACCTTTTAGACTTGAACGAGCAATCGTTCGATCGCTGCCGTCAAATCCGTTGGATTCGTTTTTGGAGAGAACCGCGTCACTTCTCCATCACGAGTCACGAGGAATTTCGTGAAATTCCACTCGATGTCTGTTGTACCGTCCGTCGTCGGTGCTTGTGCTTTCAGTTCTTCGAATAACGGATGTGCTTGCTCACCGTTGACATCGATTTTTGAGAAGACGGGGAACGTCACGCCGTAGTTGACTTGGCAGAACGACTGAATCTCCTCGTCCGTTCCGGGGTCTTGGTTCGCGAACTGATTACATGGGAAACCAAGTACGGTCAATCCTTGCGAACGATAGTCTTGATGCAATTGCTCGAGTCCTTCGAACTGTGGCGTCAAGCCGCATTTACTGGCTGTATTGACGATCAGCCATGCTTGAGCTGGGTAGTCACTTAAGGATGCCGACGTTCCGTCGACGCGTTGAAATGAATGATCTTGTAACATATCAATTCCCCCTTTTTAAGTACTTCTCTAGTGTAACAAATCCGTTTTCCTGTCGTCTGCTATCATTACTTGCGTGATGACAGAAACATCACAATCAAGTATCAACGACGCATTTGATGTCAATCTTTGTTACGATGAAAAGGAATATGGAAGGAAAGGAGAGATGCCACATGAGAAAAATGTTGAAACAATCGCGGTTCGTCATGATCGCGACGCTTTGTCTCGTCCTCGTCGGAAGTTGTATTACCTTACTGACGCTTGGATTCGAACGCGATATTGTGATTCTTGTTTCTGGAGTGGTTGCCCTATGGGTGACGATGCTAGCTCCTTTGACGGTCCATGCCAAAATGAATCAGCAATCATAATTCTGATTTGCTTATGAAACCGCAGAGCGATTCGATCTAAAAAGGAGCTCCTCCACTTTAGATGAAAGAATCGATTTCTGTGGTTTTTTTTCTTCTATAGCATAGAGTCAAAAAACACTATTTTTCGAAAGTAAGTCATTAAAAAATCAGACTATTTTTTTTTCATTTTTTCTATTTACAACCTTAAAAAATCGGAGTAATATCCATCTCATCAACGAACACTAACATGTTAATGCTTCGATCTCAAAGTACGCCGAATTCATGATTGAAGCGGGGGACCCAATCGTCACGACATGTGACACGGGGTGAATCCTTTCCGAACGGGAAAGGTAGGGCGAAATCCTAGGTATGCCCGAATCCGACAGCTAACCTCGCAGGCGTTTTTAGGAGGGAACGACTCTTTTTCAGTATGCCAAGTTATAAAGGCGATGCTGGGGCCGTTTTTCGCCTCACATCGTCTTTTTGTCGTGCTTAATTGTAAAAATATTGAATAATATGGGGGTAATTTCATAATGGGAGAACTATGGAGTATCGTACTGCTCGTCTTCTTCTTCGGTACGACGTTCGGAATGATTCGACTGATCGAACGTGTCCAGTGGAGAGCGGGTGACCGGAAATGACGTGGTTTTTACTAGCAATGGGATGTCTCGTCTTTTTGTATCTCGGTTATTGTCTGATCTATCCAGAAAAATTCTAATCGCATAGGGAGAAAAGAAAAACATGTGGACTCAATTCCTGATCCAATTTTGGATCCTACTCGTCATTGCACTTTGTGCAGCGGTCTTGCTCGGTCGCTACATCGGGATGTACTTTGCGCCGATCGCAGAGCGTCGGGTCGATACAATCGGTAAGGTCGAACGACGCCTTCTATCGTTACTCGGTGTCGATGAAAAGAAACAAGATCAATCGTGGGTCGGCTATTCAAAAAGTCTATTAGTCGTCAATCTACTGTTTTTCATCGGTGGGTATTTGTTGCTTCGCTTTCAAGGAAGTCTACCGCTCAATCCGAACGGCGCCGCTAATCTTGACTGGTCGACAGCGCTCCATACGACGATCAGCTTCATGACGAACACCGATCAACAACACTATTCGGGTGAAGCTTTATCGTATCTCTCACAAACGTTCGTCCTTGGAACGATGTTATTCGTTGCACCGACGATGGCATTCACGGTCTGTATCGCTGTCATCCGTGGTCTTGCGAATAAACCGCTCGGTAACTTCTACGCCGACTTCGTTCGCTTCATCTTCCGCATCCTGCTTCCGATTTCATTGTTCTTCGGGATGTTGATGATTTTACTCGGCGTACCACAGACGTTTAGTGGCGCAATCAGCGTCACGACGCTTGAAGGGGCGAAGCAGTTGATTTACCGTGGACCGGTCGCAGCGTTTGAGGTCATCAAACAGCTTGGTAACAACGGCGGTGGTTTCTTCGGAGCAAACGGTGCCCATCCGTTTGAGAACCCGAACCAGTTCGTTAACTTCATCCAGATGTTCTTAATGTTATTGATTCCGATGTCACTTCCTGTCGCGTATGGAAAAATCATCGGTTCTGCGAAACAAGGACGTCTTTTCCTTGGCGTCATGACGATTTTGTTCGTCATGATGACGTTCGGCATGGCAGGTAGCTTATTTGCGAACCCGACCGCGCACGGTCAGGAATTACGCTTCGGTCAAGTCGGTACAGCGCTCTACAGCTCGATTACGACAGCAGCCGAGACGGGTGCCGTCAACGCGATGCATGACTCACTCCATCCGCTTGCTGGTTTGATCCAGCTCGGAAACATGATGCTGAACGTCGTGTACGGCGGTGCCGGCGCTGGATTCTTGAATGTCTTGCTTTATGCTTTTGTCGCAGTCTTCCTGACAGGTCTCTTGATCGGTCGGACACCAACGTTCCTTGGTAAGAAAATCGAGACGTTCGAAGTGAAGATGATCGCTATCGCACTTCTTGTGCCTCCTTTCTTGATTCTCGTCGGAACGGCAATCTCGATGTACGTCGCACCAGGCGTCGCTGGCATCTCGAATCCAGGCTATCACGGGCTATCACAAGTCTTGTACGAATTCACGTCAGCGACAGCCAATAATGGTTCCGGATTTGAAGGGCTCGGGGACGCGAATGTCTACTGGAACGTCTCGACATCGTTTGCGTTATTTTTCGGACGTTACATCCCATTGATTTTAATGCTTGCGATCGTTGGTTCGCTGAAGGCGAAGCCATCCGTGCCGCAAGATGAGTTCTCATTCAAAACAGACACACTACTCTTCGGAACAGTCTTCCTCGGTACGGTCGTACTCGTCGGTGCATTGACATTCTTGCCAGTGCTCGTACTTGGACCGGTCGCGGACTGGCTGACGATGTGAACAGGAGATAAAAGCATATGATGGAACGTATCATGCATCCGACGTCCGACGAACACCAACCGAATGGGCAGCCGGAACACCAATCCAAATCAGCAATCAACGGCTCGATTGTCCGCCAGGCGACAATGGACGCCTTTAAAAAAATGAATCCCGTCAACATGATCAAACAACCAATCATGTTCGTCGTCTGGATCGGTTGTTTGCTCGCAATCGGCTATACGATCTTCATTGATGAGATGCGTGGTTTTAACTTGACGGTCAGCATCATCCTCTTCTTGACGGTCTTGTTCGCGAACTTCGCAGAATCGATCGCCGAAGGACGCGGGAAAGCACAAGCAGACTCGCTAAAAGCGTCGAAAGCGGACGTCATGGCACGTAAACGTGTCGGACAATTGATTGAGAGTGTCTCGTCCACGACACTCCGGAAAGGCGACATCGTCTTCGTCCGGGCCGGTGAATATGTACCAGGTGACGGTGAGATCATCAAAGGTCTTGCTTCGATTGATGAATCGGCGATCACAGGGGAATCGGCACCAGTCATCAAGGAAGCGGGCGGTGATTTCTCGTCGGTCATCGGTGGAACACTCGTCGTTAGTGATGAGATTGAAGTCCGAATCACGAGTAATCCAGGGGAATCGTTCCTCGATCAGATGATTGCGCTTGTCGAAGGAGCAAGCCGTCAAAAGACACCGAACGAGCTCGCTTTATCAACACTGTTGACGAGCTTGACATTGATTTTCTTACTCGTCGTCATGACGTTACCAGTCTTTACGAACTATCTTGGATTCAATCTTTCTGGTCCAATCTTGATCGCCTTGCTCGTCTGTTTGATTCCGACGACGATCGGTGGCTTGCTGTCCGCGATCGGCATCGCCGGGATGGACCGTGTCACCCGTTTTAACGTCATCGCGATGAGCGGGAAGGCGGTCGAAGCAGCAGGGGATATCCAAACGATCATCTTAGATAAAACGGGAACGATCACGTTCGGGAACCGGATGGCGTCAGAGATCACGCCGGTCGGTGGACGCTCTGTCGAGCAAGCATTCGAAGGGGCGATCATCGCTTCTTTAGCCGATGAGACACCGGAAGGACGATCCGTCTTAGAACTCGCAGAACTACGAGACATGCCAGTCGAGCGCCAGTGGTTAGATGGCGCAGAAATCATTCCGTTTCGCGCGGAAACACGGATGTCAGGTCTTGATTTGACGGATGGTCGCCGGGTACGGAAAGGAGCGGGACAAGCGATCCAAGAATGGGTGACAGAACAAGGTGGAACGATTCCGAATGATTTGCAAGAAACGATCGATTCCGTCTCACGCTTAGGTGGAACCCCACTTGTCGTTGCGATGGATGCGACGATTCTTGGAGTCATTTACTTGAAAGACACCGTCAAACCAGGAATGCGGGAACGGTTTGATCGGTTGCGTGAGATGGGGATCAAAACGATCATGTGTACCGGCGACAACCCGTTGACGGCAGCAACGATCGCTCGCGAAGCAGGCGTTGATGACTTCGTCGCAGAATGTAAACCGGAAGATAAAATTCGTGTCATTCAGCAAGAACAAGCAGCTGGTCACCTCGTCGCCATGACAGGGGACGGTACGAATGATGCACCAGCACTCGCTCAAGCGGACGTAGGTCTAGCGATGAACAGTGGGACACAAGCTGCGAAAGAAGCAGCGAACATGATTGATCTTGATTCGAACCCAACGAAGATCATCGAAGTCGTCGAAATCGGAAAGCAGCTCTTGATGACACGGGGAGCGTTGACGACGTTCTCGATCGCAAACGATGTAGCAAAATATTTTGCGATCATCCCGGCGATGTTCATGGTCGCGATTCCGCAGATGGAAGTACTCAACATCATGCGACTCGATTCCCCGACGACAGCAATTTTGTCGGCTCTAATCTTTAACGCAATCATCATCCCGATGCTGATCCCGCTCGCGATGAAAGGTGTCTCGTATAAACCGATGACAGCCGATCAATTGCTCGGGCGTAACTTACTCATCTACGGTCTTGGTGGTGTCATCGTACCGTTCATTGGGATTAAAATCATCGATGTCTTGCTTGCAAGCATCCTTTAAGGAGAAAACGAATCATGAAACAAGCCATTCGTGTGACGATCTTCATCACAGCATTATGCGGGATCGTCTTTCCCGCCTTGTTGACGCTGTTCGGTCAGATTCTCGTACCGGATAAAGCAGCCGGTTCACTCGTACAGGAAAACGGAAAATTCATTGGATCGGAATTGATTGCCCAACCGTTCACGTCGAAACAGTATTTTCACGGACGTCCATCAGCGGTCGATCAATTAGCGGGATCATCTGCTGGGGATAACTTGGCAGCATCGAACCCGGAGCTTGGTACGAAGATAGCGGCATTTCAGAAACAGAATCGAGAGGACGGCGCTTCGCTTCCGGACGATGCCCTCGTGACATCCGGTTCTGGTTTCGATCCGCACATCTCAGTCGCTTATGCTTTGGATCAAGCGAAGCGTATCGCAACCGCACGCGACCTATCGCGTGACGAGGTACGCAAGCTAATCACGAAAGAAGCCGGGACGCATGATTACGTCAATGTCCTCCTTTTGAACCTAGCACTTGATCGGAGCAAATCATGACACGGGGAAAGCTGAAGCTTTATATCGGCTCAGCTCCCGGTGTCGGAAAAACGTATAAGATGCTTGCCGATGCACGAACCTTGACGCTTGAAGGCAAGGATGTCGTCATCGGTCTGATCGAGACGCACGGTCGAAAAGAGACGGCGGAGATGGTCGGACAGCTCGAACAAGTCCCGTTACTTGAAGTTGTCTATAAAGAGAAAGTGTTTCCTGAGGTGAACGTGGACGCGATCATTGCCCGTCACCCGGATATTGTCCTGATCGATGAACTGGCGCATACGAATGCTCCCGGATCAGAACGGAAAAAACGCTATCAAGATGTCGCGGCACTCCTTGACGCCGGGATCAACGTTTACTCGGCCGTCAACATCCAGCACTTCGAAAGCTTACTCTTTAAAGTCAAAGAAGTGACAGGTGTCGAGGTCCGGGAGCGAATCCCGGATCCATTTCTAGGAGAGGCCGATGAGATCTTACTCGTCGACGTGACGCCGCAAACGTTACGGGAGAGACTCGAGCAAGGGAAAATCTACAAGAAAGAAAAGATTGAACAGAGTCTGAATTCGTTTTTCTCGCTTCAGAATCTCGCGAGCTTACGGGAGTTATCGTTACGACAAGTCGCGGACGAAGTCGACGATCAAGTCTATCAATCACGTTTGTTGATTGAAAAAGACCCAGCGACGTTACAAGAACGGATTCTTGTCTGCATCCAGCTTAATGATAACGCGCGAAAGTTGATCTATCGCGGATTTCGCATGGCAAGTCGATTAAAGGCGGAACTGTATGTTCTGACGATTTTACCGGCAGCGGAAAATCAATTGAATGCGAAACAGAAGGAAGTGCTTGTGATGGTGCGAGAGAGTGGTGCCTTGTTCGGAGCAGAAGTGCTGATCCGGATTCAAGGCGAACGTTCGATTGCTCAAGCGATTACCGCCGCTGCCAAACATCATCGCATCACGCAAATCGTCCTCGGTCAATCCGCGCGGACCCGCTGGCAGGAAATCCGACGCGGATCGATCATCAATGAAATCATGCGTCATGTCCGCGGAATCGATATCCAAATCGTCGCCGATGACATGGAACGCTAGGGGAGCCCTTCCGCGTAAATGCAGGGGTTTTCTTCGCACCATCATCAGTCTATCGTTTCATAAGACGAACGAGTCAGTTGGTCATCCTCCCTTTCCGCAGGCGGGAGGTAAGCTGCGACATCCTCGCATTTCATGCGGTCTACCGGGTCTTACCTATCCCTGTCGAAAGCGTCGAGCGCGCTTTCTTTTCCTGCAGGAGTTGAGGATGATCCTGCTCGTTCGCTACTAATGAAAAAGGAAAGACCGTTCCGGTGGGATCACCAGAACGGTCTTTCCTTTTTTTGATGTTGGAACACATTCATTGATTTAAAGACGTTGGTTCATCGTCTCCTTAACGAGCGAAGACTGGAATATCAAAGACAGCTGTGTAGCTATCCATCTGTTGATAGAGTGAATAGATCCGAGACGTTTGCTTAACGGCCCATCCCATGTCTGTTGCGTATTGATGGCTACCAGGACGCATCGGACTCCAACGCATCTTGTAGAGCGTGTTTTGTCCGTATTCATTATGGATGTACTTCGTGCTGATGAATTCAGCACCACCGACGATTGCCGCTTCTGGTGTAAACCAGCCCATTTTATAGGCATAAGCAGCGCCGGTGTTAATCGCATCATAATCATACGCACCGATTCCATACATGTTATAGACTTTACGTCCATTCCATGTCACACCCATTGCGAGTGTCGATTGTCCATTGCCTGTCTCAAGTAAAGCGTGTGAGATCAAGTAAGCTTCGTTGACGCTGTATTTTTGACCAGCATCGATGAACGCTTGTCCACAACTACCGTTGCTACACTTGTTGAAGATCCCGAGTCCTTTCGTTACGTTCGCTAACATCTTATCAAGTGTCGCAGCCGATGCTCCTGTCGTTTTCGAGAGATCGAGGAACTGATAGAAGGCAGAAGAGTTGCGGTCGACTTTCAGTGGATCGGCAACATCACGGACGTCCGTTTCCAGTGCATTCAACCATTGGATCGTTGAGTAACCACTTGTCGCACTCGTGTAGACACGTGGCTTTGTCGTATAGAAGCCACTGACTGATTGATAGACGCGAATCATTCGACCAGGTTGGAACTGACCGTAGACGTGACTCGCCGTCGAAGCACCAGAGCGGATGTTAAGTGGTGTCGTCGCTGTGACAGTCGCAATTGTTCCATTGACTGGATCAAGTGCGCCGCCGAGACGGACGTAACCCGTACTGACATACATCAATTTATCTTTATAGATATCCGTTTGTGGTGGTGGATTTAGTTTCATCTGGGCGCTGATGAAGGTATCGAACGTATACGGTGTCGCGACAGAGTTATAGACGTTTAATTTCGAAGAAGTCGTCACGAACGCCCCCTTATACGCGTACCCACTTTTTCCATCATAAGAAATCTTATACCAATCACCGATTTGACCGGAGACAGTAACGACGAGGTTTTTCGGAATCGTCTTGATGACATTATAGGAGCTACCAACGTAAGACCGTAAGGCAGCGTCTGATGTTGCCCGTACATACATTTTGTCCTTTGATTCATATTTGATCGATGACGTATTTTGTCCGGTACGGATATAACCCGTTTTCCCGTCGATCGTTACTTTATGCCATGACGTGTTCGTGTACGACGTGATCAAAGCAGAAGTGTAATAGACATTTCCGAACGCGAGTGTCGTGACATTCGATGCTTGATCGTCCGGTGCTTGTTTGACGACGAGCGATTCATTCGCCAAGAAGCGTGCACCTGTGATCTTTTTCGTTTCGGTATACGGTGTCAGTGTTGATTTTAAGACATAGCCATTTTTCCCAGCGTAGCTGATCTTTAACCACTGATCGAGACTGCCTGTTACTTGAACGACGGCTGCTTTTGGTAGCTTCGTCACTGTCGCATAGGCTGAACCGGCATCCGACTGGAGTGTCGTATCCGTCGTTGCTTGATAGCGGTGGTTATTAACGCTCTCATAGGTGACCGGTGAACCTTGATTGATTTGAACGTAGCCGGTCTTCCCATCGACTGTCAGGCGATGCCATTGCTCGGAATGACCATTCGTGACGACTTGATTCGTCGTGTAGACGTCTCCAGAAGAAAGGCGAACGACGGTTTCTGCTGTCGCATGGTGCGATGCTTTCACTTCGACGGTACGTTCAAGGCGATAATAAGAAGAAGGAATCGATTGCGTCATGACTTTTTCCTTGGCGTAACGTGAAGCGATATAACCCGTCTTCCCGCTGTACGTCACGCGATACCAGTCATCGATCATTCCAGTGACGGTGATGCTTGTACCAGAAGGAATCGTTTTAACGGTCGCGTAAGTGTTTCCGGCATACGAGCGAAGTGGAGTCGAAGCCGTCGTCTGCATGACGATCCGGTCCGATTGGTACTGCACACTCTTGCCTTGGTTGACAGGAATGTAGCCCGTCTTTCCATCCTTACTGACACGATGCCATTGCTGTCCGTTTGACGTGACGAGCTGTGTCGTGTAATAGATGTCACCGCTCTGCAGTGTTGCAAGTGTCGATGCTTGTGCGTCGGGTGAAGATTTGATGGAAACCGTGTTTTCCAGTTCGAAGCGGGCGCCTGAAATCGTTTGTTTCGTCGCAAGTGTCGTAAACGTGTTTGATGCGGCATATCCCGTTTTACCGTTATAACTGACACGGTACCAATTCCCGATCCGTCCAGAAATTTTGATGACGGTATTGCTCGGAATCGTTTGTACTGTTGCATACGATGGACCAGCATACGAACGAATCGCCGTCGATGCCGTCGTTTTTAAAGAGAGGTTTGATTCAGTTTCGTATGCAATCGCTGTCCCTTGATTGGCTGGTACGAATCCGATTTTACCTTCCTTCGATACTTGATGCCATGTTTCGCCGAGCGGATTCGTCACACGTGTTTTCGTATAATAGACGTTTCCGGCACTCAGTGTCGCAAGTGCTTCTCCATTCGCAGCAGGTGTCGTTTTGATGACGAGTGGTGATGTCAACAAGAAGCGTGAAGATGGAAGCTTTGTTTTTTCTGTGTATTCTGCCAACGTAGCGGATAAGACATACCCTGTCTTTCCGGCATATGTGACTTGGTGATAGATTGCCGTCTTAGCATTCGAGGTGACGACCGTACCTTTTGGTAGACTCGCTAGACTTTGTTTTGCCTCGGCTTGACTGTAAAGTGGTGTCACACTTTTCGTCTGATACCGTGTTTGTGGAATTAATGTCACATTTTGCTTTTCAGAAGAGGCGAACGCATCTTGATGCATGTAGCCTGTCTTCCCGTCGTACTGGATACTGACCCATTTTTCGATCCGACCGACGACTTTGACGTCTTTTCCAGATGGAATGGTCTGAACTTTGGGATAACCTGTTCCGGCGTACTGACGCAAGATGTAAGCATCGATCGTTTTTAACGTCGTGTTCGTCACCTTTTTATACGCGACCGCTTTTGCGCCAGCTGCGACATAGCCTGTCTTGCCGTCATATTTGACGCGGTACCATGTCTCGCCATATGGATTCGTCACACGTTGTGACGTGTAGTACACATCCTCTTCGTTCAACGTGCCGATCGTCGTTGCAGTATCTACTGCTGTCTTTTTGATCGGTGTCTTTTTGAGGACGAGGTAGCGCTGTCCTGAAACGGTTTGTTTCTTTTCATACAGCGTGAGGTATTTCGACGCGACATATCCCGTTTTTCCAGCATATGTGACCCTTCTGAACGAGCCAGAAGCATACGTGGATGAAACGACAGTTCCGGTCTTGATCGTCAACAAGCGTTTCCGAGAAGATGCCGTCTTATCGTACAGATAACTATCGGTAGACAGACGGTAGGTCGTCACTTTCGTCGTTGCTGCTTCAGCCATCGGAAGAGATGTCAAAACGATGCTAAAAACGATGAGAAAGCTTGCGAACACCTTCAAGGTCTTCGAGAATGATGTCGTGTTCAAAGTATCTTTCCTCCTAGTAGATATTCGTCCGGATGGACGGAATCGGCTTCTAGGATGTCTAAGTCTAAGTTGTAAAATCTATTGCCTATCCTTACTATCGACAATATCGGATTTTTATGAACAAAAGATTGAATAATTTTGAAAAAAGGGGTCTGGTTTTTTGAAAAACCCTCCTGTTTTTTTAAACAAGAGGGGATATGGTTAGATATGGAGACGTGCGAGGATTTCCGTTAAACGCGTCGTCGGACGTTCACAGGAAAAATCATGACAGAGATAAGCCGTTGGTGCGTCTGGTTCTGGATACTCCGCAAGCAGTGGGACGTGCGGAAGAAGGTCGCGCTTCGTACCGATCAACAAAGCAACTTCCGGTAAGCGTAACTGGTGCAGTTGCTTGATTTCGAGCGGGATGTCTACTTCTTCCGGAAGCAAGATAATCAATTCCTTCGGTTCCATCTGCTGGTAGGTGAAGGTACTGACAAGTGAGGCGAATCCGGTCGGTTGTTGCTCGACTTCCTCTATTAAGGTTGCGAGAGCCCGTTCAGCACTCTCTTGATAAACGAGACGACCAGTAAGACGACTGAGCGTGAAAAGGGCGTTCAAGGCAACGCTATTTCCGGCAGGTGTGACGCCATCATACAGATCGAGTGGACGAACAAGTAGTTTGTCGGAGCGTGAGGACGTCAAATAAAAATAACCATTCGCGGTCTGGAATTGGTCCTGCAGCACATCTGCGAAAGCTAAAGCTTCCTTTAGATGGAGAGCATGGTGTGTAGACTGGAATAGTTCGAGATGTGCATCAATCATGTACGCATAGTCATCGAGGAAACCGTGACCGGTTGCTTGTCCATCGCGGTAATGGACTGCAAGATGCTGTTCAGTACGAACAAATCGTTCGAGGGACGTCATCGCAAGCGTTGCGACATGCGTATAATGCGGTTCGCCAAGGACACGGCCGGCTTTAGCGAACGTCGAGATCATCATCGCATTCCACGATGTCAACCGTTTATCATCACGGAACGGTCGCATGCGTTCATTTCGCGCACGAAGAAGAATTTGGCGCTCGTGTTCGAGTTGCGACGCTGTTTCAGCAAGCGACAAGTGAATAGAACGTGCGAATGCCTCGAGTGTTCGTCCTGTCCGGTAAAAGACGTTCCGTCCCTCAAAGTTTCCCGATGATGAAGCATGATAGAAGCGGGGGAACAGCGCGTTTGGTCCGAGCAAGTCGGTCAGCTCACGCTCCGTGAACGTATAAAAATGTCCTTCGCCCCCTTCGCTATCTGCATCCAGTGCGGCATAAAAGGTGCCGTCCGGTGCGGTCAATTCCTGTTCTACAAACGTCAGCACTTCTTCTGCATAGCGACGGAAGCGAGTTTGACCCGATGCTTGATACGTTTCGATGCATGCTGTCGCAAACCAGGCATTGTCATAGAGCATCTTCTCGAAATGAGGAATTTCCCACTTGGCATCGACCGTGTAGCGGAATAGACCGTAGCCGACTTGATCCGTCATCCCGCCGTCACGCATCGCGATCAGCGATCGCATGACCATATGAAGTGCCGTCTCGTCTTCCGCGAACTGATAATAATCGAGCAAGAAACGGAGCAGGGCAGGCGACGGGAACTTCGGTGCCTCTCCGAATCCGCCATGTTGACGATCAAATTGTCGCATCGCTTGATCAAAAGTGTCATGAATGATCGATTCATTCCAAGTACGGGTAGACGTCGCAGGCTGCAATACGTCGCGAAGCGTCTGCGACATATTCTGACCGACTTGTGCGATTTTCTCTGGTGAACGGCGGAATTGTTCGCTGAGCTGGAGTGTCACTTGACGAAAACTCGGACGATTGAACTGAGGCGTTTTTGGAAAATACGTGCCGATATAAAATGGCTGTTGATCCGCTGTCATGAAGACGCTCAGCGGCCAGCCGCCTTGTCCGTTCATGACTTGAGCAGCCGTCATGTACAAATGATCGATATCGGGACGTTCTTCTCGGTCGACTTTGATCGAGATATAGCGTTCATTTAAGAGTCGTGCCGTTTCTTCATCTTCGAAACTTTCGTGTGCCAGCACATGGCACCAGTGACACGTCGAATACCCGATTGATAAAAAGATTGGCTTACCAGTCTCGCGCGCGGCAGTGAAGGCATCCTCACCCCAGGGATACCAATCGACAGGGTGGTGGGCATGTTGCAATAGATAGGGACTCGTTTCATGAATAAGTCGATTCGACATGATGGATTTCCCTCGTTTCTTCTATAGTAATGAGTCCTCTTCACGATACTCGGCTTTTGTAGCAGGTGCAACTCTGATTCCAAGACGAGGGAAAACGATTTTCCAAAAGAAAGATTGACTTTATAAAAGAAAGTATGATAGATTAATATAAGTCATGAATCGGGGATGATCACTCATGTGAGAATCTTCAATCCATATCATACAATTAAATCGACAGGTCAGGATTTTTAGACCGCTACTGACAAATGAGTCAGACATAAGTCATCGCTTTTATTTTGTCCTTCTTCATACTACGGGAAGAAGTCGACCCAGCAAGATAAACCTTCCAATCGATACTTTTCCGCTCATTCCCGAGCTATTTCTAAAAATCCCAGTATCATGCGTCCGTTGCAGACGCATCACGATTCTTGCTAAAATGCTTGATTCAGCTGGCGCGGCCAAGGAGCCGTAACAACGAAAGAGAGGTAGGGCTTTCGTCGTTTCAGGTGTTTTGATCACCTGTAATCCTCGATTCTCATGACAACCAAAAACAACGACACGCTGATGAGGCGTTTTTTTTATGCCTTTTTTCGGGTAAAGCGGAAAGAAGGGGGTGACGACATGCCATGGAATGAGAACAACTATCCGGATTCATTCAAGAACTTTGATCCACCGCTTCGAAAAAAAGCGATTGAGATCGCGAACGCTTTGTTAGAAGAAGGGTATGAAGAGGGACGCGCTATTCCGATTGCGACATCACAAGCTGAAAAATGGTACGAAAGTCACAAAGACGAACAATAAAATGTTGTAAGCGATACCATTTCTTTCATTTACGAAGGATGGTATCTTTTTTTACGAAAAATATACACTCTTTTGAATATAATCTGATATTATAAAGAAGTGTCAGAAAATTCAATAGGGGGTCACATCATGAAATACGGCAGTACGTTTGGAAAGTGGGCATTGGTCGGAGTATTGACTGCAGGAATCCTTCCACAAGCGGGTCTTGTCGGGGCAGAAGGCGAAGGCGTCATCTTGTCTGAATACATAGAAGGAACAAGTAACAACAAGGCAATCGAGCTATACAATGGATCGGGGCAAATCATTGATTTAGCAGACTATACACTCGTTCAATACACGAACGGTGGACCATCTGAGTCCAAAATCACATTATCGGGGAAAGTAGATCCAGGTAAAACATTCGTTATCGCGAATTCAAGTGCGAATGCAGACATCAAAGCAAAAGCGCAAATGACGACGGGTTCGTTGAACTTCAACGGAAATGATCCGGTTGCATTAAAAAAGGGCGACGTTGTCCTTGATATCATCGGACCGATCGGTTCATCCGTTGATTTCGCAAAAGACACGACACTTGTTCGGAAATCAGGTGTTACATCAGGTGTTAAGACGTATGAACCATCACAGTGGACGAGCTTTCCTGTCGATACACTGACGAATCTCGGTAGCCATCAGACGGAAGCCGGCGATATTCTCGTTGCACCAACGGCTACTCCAGTCGGTGAGGTCGAGCGTGGGGATCAAGTGACACTGTCAGGTGAAGGAACGATCCATTATACAGTTGATGGTACGACACCGACTGTTGACAGTCCGGTTTACACATCACCGATTACGATCAATGACGAAGTGACGATTCAAGCAGTTGCTGTCAAGGACGGGAAAACGTCAGCTGTCTCGACATTCAAGTACTACATCGCACCACCAATCACTAAAATCAGCAGTATCCAAGGCGTCGCGCACACATCACCATACGCAGATCAACTCGTCCGGACGACGGGCGTCGTCACGTATGTCGTTGATGCGAACAACTTTTACATGCAGGATCCAAATCCGGATAACGACAGCCGGACATCAGAAGGTATTCTCGTCTACGCGAAAAACCACGGTGCTGCCGTTGGACAAAAGGTCGCGACGACAGGTTACGTCAAAGAATGGATCCTCGGCGGATACAGCGATAAATTCGATACGGATCTAGCCGTTACGGAAATCAGTACGGTCAATCTCGTAAAGGGTGCGCTCAACGAAGGGTTACCAGCGAGTATCGTCCTTGGTGATAAAGGCGTCTTGATTCCGACTCAAGTCGTCGATAACGATTCCTTCGCTCAGTTTGACCCGAAAGAAGATGCGATCGATTTATACGAAAGCTTAGAAGGCATGCGTGTTGCTTTACCGAACGCGATCGTCACAGGACCACAAGCGAACCGGACGATCCCAGTTCGTACACAAACAGACGCAAACAAGGTTTATACGAAACGTGGCACACCGATTCTGACGAAGGACAACGTCAATCCGGAGCGCTTGTTCGTCGAGATGGGAAGTTCATCGTATCGTGCGAAAGCCGGAGACACATTCGATGGAACGATTGAGGGTGTCATGAGCTACAACTATTCGGCTTACAAAGTACTCGCAAAAGCAGCAGACCTTCCGAAACTCGTTACGAGCGAAGCGGAACGTCAACCGACGAACATCGAAACGGGTGAATCACGTCTGACTGTCGCTTCATACAACGTCGAGAACTTCGCGTCGACAGCCGATGCTGGAAAAGTTGATCGTGTCTCGGAAGGCATCGCGACATTCCTGAAGACACCAGACATCGTTGGTTTGACAGAGATGCAGGATAACGACGGCGCAACGGATAGCGGCACAGTCGACGCTTCGAAATCATTTGAGACATTGATCGCAGCGATCGAAGCAAAAACAGGTGTCCGGTATGCGTATACGGACATCGCACCAGAAGATAAAAAGGACGGCGGGCAACCAGGCGGAAACATCCGTGTCGGGTTCCTCTACAATCCAGCGCGTGTATCACTCGCACCAGGAGAAAAAGGTGGAGCGACGGAAGCCGTGTCAGTTGAAAATGGTAAGCTGACGAAAAACCCGGGTCGCATTCAGCCGACGGATCCGAACTTCGCGAGTTCGCGGAAACCGCTCGTCGCGGAATTCCTCTTTAATGGTGATTCATATCATGTCATCGTCAACCACTTCAACTCAAAAGGTGGCGATGGAGCTGACTTCGGTAAAAACCAACCGGTCGTTCGTAAGAGTGAAGTCCAGCGTCATGCGATTGCGAACATCGTCCAAAACTTCGTTTCTGAATTGAAGACGGAAGTCAAAGATTCGAATGTCGTCGTTCTTGGTGACCTCAACGACTTCCAGTTTTCAGAAACGTTAGACATCCTGAAAGGGAAAAATCTCTGGAACACAGTCGATGATCTTCCGAAATCTGAGCGTTACTCGTACGTCTACAACGGAAATGCGCAAGTACTCGACCATATCTTAATTTCGAATAACTTGAAGTCGTATACATCGTCGGATATCGTCAACATCAACTCGGATTACATGGAAGCAGACGGTAGCGCGAGTGACCACGATCCAGCGATCATCTCGATTCAAGGTGCACAAACGGCAGTACCGGTCAAAGGAACGGCAGAAGTCGGTATCTGGCGTGCTGTTCAAAAAGGAAAACATATCTTCATTGAACGTAAATTGGGTCGCAACTGGGATAAAGCCAGTGAAACACACGCCGATCAACAAGGTGAATTGCTCGCACTTCGCGTGTCACAGGGGCGTCCATACATTCAAGTGAAGACAATCAAAGGCAAAACGATCTGGCTTGAATTGTCGAACAAATACAAACTAGCTGAAACAACGAAATACCAATAAAATCAAAAAAAGCGGACTTAGCGGTCCGCTTTTTTGCGTGCTGGGATAAAGAGTAAAAGAAGTGAGAGTGTACTGATCGAGAGTGTGGAAATTAAGGCAACGGGTAACGGGATGGCACGGAACATATACGTGAAGTGAATGATGATCAATAATAGAATGATAGCGAGACCAGGAATGAATTGTTTTGAGAGCAACATACCGGAACCTGGAACGAGTATTTCAAATCCAAGTCGTTGATTGAGACGAACATCTTCGTGGGCATTGGCTAAGCTAAAGGATACAGTCAAGGCGACAAGGATCATCCAGCCGGAGAATAAGTATTGTTGAATGGGTAAAAAGGCAATGGATTCATAAATGAAATACAGTAAAACCATAGGTCAGCTCCTTCATATCATTATGTTATTTGGAAAAGCATTGAAAGTTTGGCTTACGAATTTTAATGATACCGAGTCAAGATTCGGAGAGCAACCAAAATTCGCTGAGAATGAAATAAAAGAATGTTCACACATTTTAAGAAAAGGGGAATATACTTTAGTCTCTGTACTAAATGTTTTCAAGAATCGTTTAAAAGAAAGCATTTCACTAAAGGAAGAGCGTTCTCATGAAATGTGTCAGGTTTGTGGACAGAAGATGTGATTTAGACAAATGAGAGCCAATGACTGTTCGGGGGAAACAATTTCTTTTAAAATAAAGGTAATGAGATTAAAGGAGGCGAAACGACGACATGAAAAAATGGTTGATCATCGGAGTAGCAGCGGTAGCCTTTTTCGGCTACGAAAACATTCCAATGGAACAGGCAGAAGCCGATTACCCGAAAAGTGGCGGCAAGCTGATTGATCGATATAGCAGTGAGTATCCCGGATATGACTGGGAAGTCAGACGGACTTCAACGGAAGAATTCGTCGCCTTAACGAAGGATGGTAAGGACTACGGAAAATATCGTTTCAAAAACGGTGTGACGACACAAGGTGCAGTATTGAATAAGGATACGGAATCCTCTTTGAAGAAAAAGGGGTGGTCCGCAGTGAAGTCCTATCGTAAAGGCAACACAAACTACATGCTGAATCTGGACCATGCCGCCGTTTATGAGAAGAAAGGGAACTATGTAACGTACTTCTTCGATCAACATGACGGCAATAAAGTCAAAGCGACACTTGCGATTCCGAAAGACGTCGAAGCGGAGAAAAAAGGCTTCTACGGTACGTCATCAAATGCGCTACGGACGACGGATGAGAAATTAATGCTTCGCTTGATGAACTGGGAACGCGCTGACTATAAGTTGAATCCGTTAGCACCGTACACAGCATTGAAGCCGGTCACCCGTGGTCACAGCGAAAACATGGCGAAACATAATTTCTTCTCGCATACAGATCCACAAGGTCGTGATCCGTTCGACCGGATGAAACGCGGAGGAATCACGTTCAGCTATGCTGGTGAAAACCTCTCGATGGGGTATCCGAACGTCTTTGCCGCGCATTGGGGTCTAATGAATTCACAAGGACACCGAGAAAATATTTTGAAAAAAGAGTACAAGCAAGCCGATGTCGGTGTGGCATTCCGAGACAATGCACCGTACTTCACGATTAATTTCCGAACACCTTAAGTATGTAAAAAGAGGATGACATTTCACGATGTCGTTCTCTTTTTCATGAGATTGTTTGTTTTATACTAAAGGCAGGAGGTGGGGCGATTGGAAATCCGTCGATTGAATCCAGAAGATGCAGTACTCTATAAAGCATTGCGATTAGAAGCATTACAGAATCATCCGGAAGCGTTCGGCTCCGATTATGAAGCGGAAAAAGATCGACCGGTCGACCGGTATGCTACGCGGTTTCAGAGCGAACAGGCAGCGACGTTCGGTGCCTTTCATGAAGCGCAACTCGTTGGGGTCGTCACCGTTGTCTGCTCCGAGCTAGACAAGATGCGACATCGAGCCAATTTATTTGCGATGTACGTCACTCCAAGCATCAGAAAACAGCAGGTCGGACAGCAATTGGTACAAGAGGCATTACGGGCATTAGAGGAACGTCCTTGGATCGAGCAGGTTCATCTCTCGGTCGTTCGGACGAATGAAGCCGCTAAAGCCTTGTATCGGTCGCTTGGCTTCGAATCGTACGCGATTGAACCGCGGGCGTTGAAAATCGATGATACCTATCATGATGAAGAACTCATGTGGTATCGGTTCTAACACAAAACGACCGAAATTCAATGAGAGATGATCTCTTTTGAATTCCGGTCGTTTTTAAAATCAGTTTGCCCAATTTGGTTTGCTGAAACCTTTGAATGATTTTTCGATGACTGTGTTGAATGCATCGGATTCGACAGCTGTCTTCAGGTCTTTCGCGACTTGTGAGTCTGCATCTTTCGTTTGGACAGCAATGAGGTTCCGGTATTGCTCGTCCATCGTCTCAAGTGCTAACGCATCGAGTAAATCGAATTTCGCAGCAAGCGCGAAGTTTCCTGGAACTGCTGAGACATCAACGCTTTCGATGGCACGTGGCAGTTGCGCTGCTTCAAGCGGCTTGATGACGAGTTTCTTCGGATTTTTGACGATATCTTTCTCTGAGACGGTCAGTGGATCGACATCTGGCTTCAGTTTGATCCAGCCTTGTTCTGCCAAGAGGTTCAGCGCGCGTGCCTGGTTCGTTGGATCGTTCGGTGTCGCGACTTCAGCGCCTGTCTTGACGTCGTCAAGTGTCTTCGCCGTTTTACTATACAGTCCCATCGGTGCCGTCGGGACAGTGATGAGCCCTTTAAGGTCGAGCTTCTTTTCTTTAGAGAACGTCTTCAGGTAAATCGAGTGTTGGAATAAGTTGGCATCGATATTGCCACTACCGAGTGCGATGTTTGGTTGGATATAATCGCTGAATTCGACGATTTCGACTTTATAGCCTTTCTTTTCGAGTTGCGGTTGAATCGCTTGTTTGACCATGTCGCTATAAGGACCGCTTGTCGCCCCAATCTTGATTGTCTTGTCTTTTTCATCAGCGCTGCTGTCTCCGCATCCTGCGAGGATTCCTGCACCGAGTAAGGCTGTCGCTAAAAAGGCATATCGTTTTTTCATGATTCAACTCTCCCTTTATATGTATGATTAGCGCTTGTCTGTTTTTCGCGCCAGTTGATTGCCAAGTGCTTGAATGCTCTGGACGATGACGATGAGGACAACGATCGTCACGATCATGATGAGATTATCATAGCGATAATAGCCGAAGCGGATCGCGAGGTCACCGACACCTCCGCCGCCGACGATCCCAGCCATCGCCGAGAAGCCGATCAAACTGATCGTCGTTAGCGTGATGCCCTGAATGATGCCAGGGAGTGCTTCTGGTAAAAGGATACTGACGATGATCCGTAATGGTTTCGCTCCGCACGCTTCCGCTGCTTCGATTAAACCAGGTGGAATCTCACGCAGTGATGTTTCAACGAGTCGTGCGAGAAACGGAATCGCTGCGACACTGAGGCTGACGGATGCTGCTGTCGGACCAATCGTATTATCAAGCAAAAATTTCGTTAATGGAATGAGGGCAACAAGCAAGATGATGAACGGCAAGGACCGGACGATGTTGACGACGAAGTCAAGGACACGTCGGATGGCAATGTTTTGAAAGAATAAACCGCGGTCGGTGACGAACAGGAGAATCCCGAGTGGAATCCCGACGACCAATGCGAAGGCAAGCGAAATGCCAACCATCCACGCCGTCTCACCAAGTGCCTTCAACAACTCGGGTAACATCGTTTGTATACGATCAAGCCACATCCTGAATCACCTCGAGTGTATGAAGTTCCGCCGCAAGCCAGTCGAGGGCAGGTGCGATTTGATCGGAGGATCCCGTCAAGCTGACGATTAAGACACCAAAAGCGACGTCTTGGATGTAATCGACTTTTCCGTGCAGGATGCTGACCGAGATATCGTATCGACGGATGGCTTCCGATAACGTACTTTCACCGGTCTTCTCGCCCGTGAACTGCAGGCGGATGATCTTTCCCGGTGTCGCTTGCAAGATGCGTTCCGGTAGCTCGATCTGGAGTGCCGTGTCGACGTAATGTTGTGTCACCGGATGTTTGGCTTGACTGAACAAATCGTATGTAGAGGCGACTTCGACGACTTCCCCTTGCGACATGACCGCGACACGATGGCAAATCTGTTTGACGACATCGATCTCATGCGTGATGAGGACGATCGTCAATCCGAGTCGTTCATTCAAATCTTTCAACAAATCTAAAATCTGCAGCGTCGTGACCGGATCAAGGGCAGAGGTCGCTTCGTCACATAACAAGACGGTTGGATCATTCGCGAGTGCCCGGGCAATCCCAACGCGCTGTTTTTGTCCGCCGCTCAACTGACTCGGGAAGTTCGTTTCGAATCCTTCGAGTCCGACGAGTGAGACGAGTTCACGGATCCGTTCTGGAAAATCTGCTCGTTTGACGCCAGCAGCCTTCAGTGCGAAAGCAATGTTATCTGCGACATTACGCGACTGGATCAATTGGAAATGCTGAAAGATCATTCCTGTCCGCAAACGAAGTTGACGCAAATCTGCTTTTGACATCCCACCGAGCGAGACACCGTCGACCTTGACCGTTCCTTGTGTCGGATGCTCGAGACCGTTGATCAGACGAAGTAACGTACTCTTACCGGCACCGGATTCACCGATGATCCCAAAGATTTCTCCTTTTTGAATCGTCAAATCGACATCCCGTAATGCGAAAATCGGGGTCCGGTCTCGGACGAACCGTTTCGTAATCTGTTTGAATTCAATCATTTGCTCATCTCCTTGTACAAAAAAAAGTCGCTTTTTCCTAGTAGCAGAGCAACCAGAAAAAAGCGACGAAAGTGTAAGATTTCGTAACTTATCTCTCAGAATGAATCCATTCTGTAGGATGTGGCACCGTTCCTGATAGGTGGTTGCCGGACGTCGTTGGGCCTAATCCCTCGGTCGCTCTCGATAAGTAGTTATGCTGTTGGGATTTACTTTAACGGAAATGATTCCCATCTGTCAAATGTTTTTTCAGAATTATTCCGCAACAGGTGTCCGGAACAGGTTGAGCGTTCCAATTCGCTCGACGGCCTCTTCTAGCCGTTCGACGTCAGCAATTAAGCTGATCCGTACGTATCCTTCGCCGTATTCACCAAAAAATGATCCAGGGGTCACGGCGACGTGTGCTTCGTCAAGCAGATGATCCGTGAAGCTTTGGGACGTGTATCCTTCCGGCACGGGGAGCCAGACGAAGAAGGAACCGCCCGGTCGTGGTCCACTCCAGCCGATTGCATCGAGTTTCGTAAACAATGCATCGCGTCGTGTTTCATATAAGCTACTTAACTCACGGACACATGTTTGGTCACTCGTCAGGGCAACGGTCGCTGCATGTTGGATCGGTGTGAAGGCACTGACGTAGAGATGTTCCTGATACGTCTCGATGCTTGAGATGACGGACGGATTTCCGATCGCGAAAGCGATTCGGAAGCCAGACATGTTGAAGCGTTTCGAGAGTGAGAACAACTCGATTCCGACATCTTTCGCCCCTTCCGTCTGCAAGAAGCTTCGTGTGGGACCATCAAAGCTGATGCCACCGTAGGCTAAATCATGGACGACACAAATATCATGGGCATCCGCGAAGGCAACTGTCTGTTCGAAGGCTTCTGCTGTCGCTGTCGCACCTGTCGGATTACTCGGGTAATTGAGGAACAACATCCGGGCGCGCTCGACATCTGTCGTATCAAGTAAATCGTAATCCGGCAGGAAGTTATTTTTCTCAAGCAATGGAAGCGTAATCGGGTAAGCACCAGCAAGTGCTGCTCCAGACAGGTAATCCGGGTACCCCGGATCCGGGACGATGACACCTTCTCCAGGATTGACGATCGTTTGTGGTAAGGCGACGATTCCGGCTTTACTACCGAGAAGAATTGCGACCTCGGTTGCCGGATCGATCGTGACGCCGAATTCGTTCGCATAAAAGCTCGCGACGGCTTGCTTTAGAAAATCATGTCCACGAAATGGTGGATATTGAAGGTTTGTTGGCTCATCGATCGCCTGTTTCAAGGCGTCGAGAATATGTACGGGCGTCGTTTGATCGGGTGTTCCTTGACCAAGGGTGATGACATCATGTCCGGCAGCTTTCACAGCACCGATCCGGTTCGCAAGTTCAGCGAAAACGGGAGCAGGAAGCCGATCGATGGCGATGGATGGAGCGAAATGTTTCATGGATGTGTGCCTCCTTCGTAGTATTGTCGTCAAGGATAACGAATATTCAGTCAAAAGAAAAGAACTTTTTTGAAATTCAAAAAAATCGTCCAATAAACAGGTACAGATATGTGGAGCGGGAATAGAGAGTAGGGAGAGGAGTGAGGAGATGAAGCGAGCTAGCTGGAAAGAAGCAGTCGTCTATCAAGTCTATTGGCGCAGTTTTAAGGATTCGAATGGGGACGGCATCGGTGATTTGCGAGGTGTCATCGACAAGCTAGATTACATCGCATCGCTTGGTGTCGATATCGTCTGGTTAAATCCATGTTACCGTTCTCCAGACATCGATAATGGCTATGATATTGCCGATTATTACACGATCATGGACAAGGCGGGGACGATGGGCGATCTACAAGAGTTGATCACAGCGGCTCACGCACGCGGCTTAAAGATAATTCTTGATTTGGTCGTCAATCATACGAGTGACCAGCATGACTGGTTCCGTCAGTCGCGAGACCGAATCCACGACAAGGATGATTGGTACATCTGGAAAGATGGAACGAAAGAGACTCCCCCGAACAATTGGCGGTCGTACTTTGCGCCGAGCCCGTGGACGTGGAGTGAAGAGCGCGAACAATATTATTTCCATTCCTTTGCGAAAGAGCAACCGGACTTAAACTGGGAACAACCGGCTGTCCGGCAAGCGATCTACGACATGATGAACTGGTGGATCGCTCAAGGGATTGACGGTTTCCGGATGGACGTCATCAACTTGATCAAAAAACGTTCGCTTGAGGATGTCGTCAATCCGTTTAATCTATCGTATCTCGGGAATCAACCAGGTGTGCACGACTTCCTTCAGGAAATGCATGCGAACGTCCTTGCCGGGAAAGACTTGTTCACGGTCGGTGAGATTCCGTTCGTTGGTCCGGAAGACGGTCTGTTATATGTCAGTGAAGAACGTGAAGAACTTCGGACGCTGTTTCACTTCGAAATCGCGGACGACATGGAGGCGATGGATCTTTTACGTTTCAAGGAAATTCAGAAACGATGGTATGACGTCTTGTATCCGTTAGGCGTCAATTCACAGTTTCTCAACAACCACGATCATACGCGACAAGTGACCCGCTTCGGCAGTGAACGATACCGAGTCGAGAGTGCGAAACTACTCGGTTTGATGTTGCATACATTACCTGGCATTCCATACGTGTATCAAGGAGAAGAGATTGGGATGACGGGGATTCGCTTCTCGGATCCGTCGCTCTATCAAGACGTCGCCTTTCGCAATCGATATGAAGAGCGCGTCGCTGGCGGCGAGGATCCGGAGGTCGTACTCTCGTCAATGCAGTTACTCGCACGCGATAACTCCCGCACGCCGATGCAGTGGGACGGTACGTACGCGGCAGGCTTTACGAGTGGGAAACCGTGGTTAGCGGTCAATCCGAATTACACGGACATCAACGTCGCGCAAGCAGAAGCCGATCCATCATCCGTACTTGCCTTCTACCGAGCATTGATTCAGATGCGAAAGGATCATCCAATCATGGTCTATGGTACGTATCGCGACTTAGCTCTTCATGATCCGTATCTCTACATCTATGAGCGGGAACTAGAGGGAGAAGTGTGGCGGATCGTTCTCAACGTGCATGATGAACCGATGCAAACTGCCTTCGTTTTATCACAAGATAAGTTGCTTGTGTCGAACTATCCAGATATCTCGGATGAACTACGTCCTTATGAAGCACGTGTATATCGATATACTGTTACAGAACAGAATTGAACTGCTGGACGAAAAAACATCCGCGACGTGTCAGGAACGCGTCGCGGATGTTTTTTCGTGTGTTATTTGAAAGGTGACGATTTTTTCGTCTGTAAGACTTGCGTGAATCGATCGACGGCTTGGCGCATCTCGTAACTTGGTCCAAGGATGAGGGGACCATGTCCGACGGCAAGAATATCTGGAGACAGTTCCGTTAATTGATCGGCGGAGCGAAGAGCAACGTCCGGATCCCATGTCGCAAGTGCTGGGAACGGAAATTGCCAACGGACGTCACCGGAGACAGCGAGTCCCCCTTGTGTCTGAAAGGCATCTCCGGCGATCAGCATCCGACTACCTTCATGCCAAAGAGAAATCGAACCAGGTGTATGACCTGGCGAGGCGATGACGCTGAGGCTACCGACTTGTTGACCACTTTCGAGCAATCGATCTGGACGTGTTTTGATGTTTTTCGGAATACCGCCTTTTAAGGGGGTCGTTTCGCCTTCGCGTAGCGTCTCGTCCCCACTGAGCAATGCGGCATCACGGTAACTGATGCAGACTTGAGCGAGAGGAAAGGCATTCGCAAGGAAATCGAGCGAGCCGACATGATCGGCATGTGCGTGTGTCAGGATAATCGCGCCGAGCGGTTTTTCTTGCTTTCGAATATAGTGATAAAGCGCCTTTGCGTTGATTCCGAGTCCGGCGTCAATCAATGTCAAACTGTCTGCTTCTTCAAACAGGTAGCAATTGACCGGGAAAAAGGATGGGGTCGTCTGCAATTGGTGTAAACGTTCGATGATCGTGACACGCATCGGCTTCACTCCTTCAAAAAGTAAATAGACTTCTTCTTTAGTATCGTCTGTTTTTGAATAGGCGTCTAGACGGATTATGTGTAAAAAGAGGCACCATCTATTACTAGATGATCCCTCCCATGCTAATTATTCAAATGTCACAGCGAAGACAGCGCCGGCATGTGGTGCATCATCTCCGTTGGCAGCTGTCGTGACGAGTAAGCGATCTTCGTAAAAAATCGGACATGTCGGATTCGAGACAGGGAAGTCGACATGATCCAGTTTTTCGCCCGTCGTAAGATTCCAACGTGTGATACATGATCCGGCGTAATGTGCGATCCAAGCATGACCTTCAGCATCCTTCGTCATACCATCCGGAAATCCTTCTTCCTCTTCGAGATCAACGGCGACGCGTTTATTCGAAAGTGGGGCATCGGGAGCGTAGTCGAAGGCATAGACTTTTTTCGTTGGTGTATCGATATGATAGAGCGTCTTGCCATCTTCTGACCAGACGAGTCCATTAGAGTTCGTCAAGTCTTCGTGTAAAACCTCGATGGAACCGTCATGACGCAGACGGAACAGCCCAGCTGTTTTACCGTCTTCTTCATTAATGCTACCAGCGACATATTGTCCGGTCGGATCGAGCTTGCCATCGTTCATCCGATCAGAATCCGGTAATGACAATTGATGTTCGAGAGACAGATGACCTTCCTTGAGATCGAACGTGCCAAAGCCATGTGCTGATGTGACACGCAATAAGTCCGGAGCGTCCGTCAAGGCAATCGATGTAATAGCGCTTGGCAACGTATATGGTTTAAGTGCTTCTGTAACAAGATCATATGAAAAGAGCAGTTGATTCGGAATATCGACGAAATAAAAGCGTTTTGTTTTTGCGTCGTAAACAGGAGATTCACCTGTCTTACACGTGATATCAATGAATAGGGAAACGGTCATGAGTACTCTTCCTCCTAAGCGGACGGCTCTACATGCTGTCCAAGTAATAACAATTTAGTATACCTGTTTTGATACGCAATCAAACCTAATTCAAGGTGTATACTCGCAACGACTTTGGGAAAAGAAACGTTAAAAAAATAGCCTGCTTCCAAAGCAGACTATCGGTATGAACGTGACGTCAGCGGCTTTTCACCAGTAGGTTGACCGCTTCCTTCACGAGTTCTTCTGTTTGTCCATCGCCGTTTTGTTCTGCTTCCTTGACACACTCGATCAAATTCGAGCTAACGACGACGCCGATCGTACGGTCAATCGCAGAACGGGCAGCGGAGAGCTGGGTGATGACATCGCGGCAATCTTGCCCTTCTTCCATCATCCGTAAAATACCTCGTAGCTGTCCTTCAATCCGACTAACACGGTTTTTCATCTTCCGATCATAATCCATTTTTATTCCTCCGATTCCCGTTGACCTGACGTCATGTAGTATCTTTATGCTATGCCCATTACGGTATCGCTGTCAATTCAGCAGAATTTTAAGCTATACTTTTAATAGAATGAGGGAATATGGATGTGGTGAAGTTTTTTACTTAGAAAATGGGTGAAATCGAAAACGATTTGGTGTCAGCTTGCGTATACTATATGATAGGGCTGACGTCAGAAGGAGGAGAAGGATGCACACTCAATCCGATGAATCGCTTTATCATCTGATGCGTAGCGGTGACGAGCAAGCTCTCGAGACATTATACGATAAGTACGAGAGGTTATTGTTTTCATTCGCCCATCGCTTTACGAATAATGACCGGTTGTCCGAAGAAGTCATACAGGAAGTATGGATGAAGATTTGGAATGGTCGTGTTGATTTTGATACACAAAAAGGAAAGTTTTCATCGTGGATTTTAACGATTACACGTAACGCGGCACTCGATTGTCTCCGTCGTGAAAAACGACAACCGACGATCGAAGTCGAAGAGCGGGATGGTGGATACGACGAGCCGGTCGAGCGGACGGTCATGCAGCGGGAAACGGCTGCTGAAGTACGCGGCGCGGTCAGTAAATTGAAGCCAGAACAGCAAGAGCTGATCGAACTCGTTTACTTCCAGGGGATGACGCAACAACAGATTTCAGAGCAGCTCGATTTACCTCTTGGAACGGTCAAGACGCGAATCAGGAGCGCGATTCAAGCATTAAGAAAACGAATGGATGGGAGGGAACGAGATGGAAGAACGTTGTCATGACTTAATCGATTATTTTAATGGAACATTATCCGCAGCTGATCGCGACGCGTTCGAAGCGCATCTTGCGACGTGCGAAGAATGTCGTGAAGCGCTTTTAGAAATGGAAGAACTCATGCTTCCCATCGCTGAATCGCTTCCGGAGCGACCCGTTCCTGCAGGTATGAAAGCACGAATTCTTGGAGAAGTCCTTGGTTCAGCAGAGGCAGCGTCTCCGAAGGAAGCACCGATGACTACTCCGGTAGACATTAAACAAGCACGTCAGCAACAAACGAAGAAGAAGAGTGTGCCACTCGGTTGGTTGATGAGTATCGCCGCCGCCTTGATTCTCTCGCTTGGTGCGAATGCCTACTTCCTGTCACAGGAAGAGAGCACAGATACACCAGAGACGTTAGCCATGGATGAGATCAAAGGGATGGGGAACTTTGAAAGTACCGAGTCCATTAAAGGATCGAGCATGATTTTCACGCAAAACGATAAATCGTATATGCTCGTTCAATTGAAAGATTTACCGCCGCTTCAAAAAGGTCAGCTTTATCAATTGTGGACGCTCGAAGGAGAGACACCTACTGCGAATGGTGTCATCGAAAAAGATGGAGAGGCAGCAGCTGTCTTCCCGCTTAAAGGAGACGGAAAAGTTGATGCCGTCGCCATCACGGTTGAACCCGAACCGGATTTAGAAAAACCGACGGGTGAAATCGTCGCATCGGTAGCACTCTAAAAATGATGTTTAACGGATCCGTCTCGAGCGGATCCGTTTTTGTGTAAGATGTCGAGTGGATTAGGTAAAAAAGTGATGGAATGATAAGAAATCAAACGAATTTCTAAATTTCACTGAAAAAAAGAGTCAGAGCAGACGATAGTTAGGAGAATGACATTTCATAAGGAGAGACCTCATACAATGAATGAATGGATCATCTTAACGAAACACTACGAAGTGACATTAGTCGTGGTATCGGTGCTCGTTGCCATCCTCGGCTCATATGGTTCACTGGAGTTAAATCGTCGTCTAGCGAAAGCGACTTCCTTAAAGAAGCGTGCCTTGTTCCTCTCGTCGTTGACGATGGGGTTATCGATCTGGGGAATGCATTTCGTCGGGATGGGGGCATTCGCTCTGTCCGTCACGGTTCGCTATGATTGGTTTTTAATGTTCTTATCCGTCATTCCCGCTATTTTGGCTGCTTTCATTGCCTTTCATTTGTTGTACTCGTCGACGATTACGCGAAAGAAGGTCATTTTAGCAGGATCCCTGATGGGGAGCGGAATCGCTACGATGCATTACCTTGGCATGATGGCGATGGAGTTCGGTGGAGCCGTTCGGTATGAGAAGAGTTTATTTTTTTTATCCGTCCTGATTGCAGTCACTGTCGCCTATATCGCCTTGCTACTGCTTCATCGCTTGAGACATGTCGCTAAGAAACGGATCTTGATTCCCATCGCAGTCGTGATGGGGTTTGCCATCTCTTCGATGCATTATGTCGGAATGCTCGGCACATCGTTCTGTATTCCAGCCTCAGATGCCGGACTTATCGGTGATGCTCCAATCACGTCGAACATCTTGAATGAAGTCGCGATACCGGTCTTCTTGATTCTCGTGTTGATTGCAGGACTCTACATTCACCTCGAACGTCGTGCACTTCAGATGATGGCGTATACCGATCATCTGACGGGATTACACAACCGACGATGGCTCGATCATCACATGACGAAAGTCGATGCCCAGTATGGTCGTGCTAAGCAGGAGATGGCGATGGCGTTACTTGATCTTGATGGATACAAATGGGTCAATGACACATTCGGATTCGATAAGGGAGATGCGGTCATCCGCCAATTCGCAGAACGGATGTTACAGACGTTGAAGGAAGATGAAGCGTGTATTCGTTATAACGGGACGCAGTTCTTCCTCATCAAACGTGTCTCACAAGAAGACATGACAGATGTCTTCGAACAAATTTTAGACGATGTACGTCTTCCGATTGATCTCGAAGATCAACCGGTTCATTTGACAGCAACGATGGGCGTGATCCTCCCGAATGCGAAGGAATCACTTGAGATGCGAATCGGTCAGATGGAGAGTGCGCTTCGGGCTGGCAAAAATGAGGGGCGTGATCGCTTCATCGTGTATGATGACTCACTACACTCGGATCGTAGAGAGCAATTGATTGTCGGATCCTTACGCCGGGCGATGACGGATTTCAAGGAGTTCGCCCTCGTCTATCAACCGAAGATCGCCCTTGCGACGGGAAAAGTTGATCAAGCGGAAGTCTTGATCCGCTGGAATCATCCGAAGTTTGGTTTCATCTCACCGGCGGAGTTCATCCCGCTTGCAGAAAAATACAGTTTGATTCACCGTTTAACTGAGTGGGTACTCAAAGAGACCGTCGCCCAGATGGAGATTTGGAAGAAGGAAGATTATTTCATTCGCCAAGTCTCGGTGAACTTATCGGCGATGCATTTCCGGTCCGAGTCACACAACTTAATGATTAAGGAAATCGTCCACCATTCATTGAAGAATGGGAGCGAACTACAGCTACAGCTTGAAATCACGGAAACATCCGTCATGGAGAACCTCGATCGGGCAATGATGATGCTCGGTGAACTGAAACAACTCAGTCTGACGATCGCACTTGATGATTTCGGAACGGGTCTATCATCATTGACACACCTGAAGCATCTCCCGATTGATATCCTGAAGATCGATAAATCGTTCATCGATGAAGTCCCGCATGACGAACGCGGAACGGCAATCACGGAAATGATCATCCAGCTTGCGAAGAGTCTCGGGATCGAAGTCGTCGCGGAAGGCGTCGAGACACTCGAACAGCATCTTTTCCTGAAACGTCTCGGTTGTGATTATGGACAAGGTTATTATTACAGTAAGCCGATGCATGTGAAGGATCTGAATCAGCGGACGATTGAAGAGACCGTTCTAAATGTCGGATAAAGCAATCCAAACACGACTTTCGTTCGTATACTAGATAAGCATGCGAGGATGATGCATGCGACGTCTGGGGGGACGCAAAGCGCTGGATTTTCTCACCAGCTTGTGCACGACGCAGACAGACATCTAGTACATTCAATCATACTCAGACCATCCAAGCTTTTAACGTAGCACCTGTCTGTTCGAACACAAACAAAGGCAACTTCCATCGCGGAAGTTGCCTTTTTCGTCTGTGCTTATGAACGAACCGTCAGGACACAGCCTGTTTGATCCGTAACGAGCACGTTCGTATTGAAGTATTGTCCATCGCTTTTAAGGATCAACGCTTTTTTCTCCGCGTTGTAATCGAGCGTCATGTCTTGATCGAGGAAATGACTCGACCATCGTTTGACGAGAACGGGTCCGACATTCGAGTCGATCGTCATGTCTTCCGGTGTCGCTTCATCGACGAGACGAATACTGAAAATACCAGAGTTTCCGCAACCGCAACCTTCTGTATCGTAGTAGAGGTGTAGTTGACCGGATACTTCACCGCGTAATTGATTGATTCGTTCCTGAGCAGATGGTGTAAATGTGATGTTCATGGTCATTCACTCCTTTTCTCTAGTATACGCCGTTCGAATGAGAAAGGAACGTCACTTGCTCACGCTGACTCGACGGCGCATCCGTACAAGAAGGAAGATATACCCGGCTAACAATAAGACGACGCTACCGAGAACCGCCGTATCGACGAGACCGTTATCCGACTCGAAATTGATTGCGATGTACGCCCAGACGAAGACGAGCGGATAAATCGGATCGCGGTTTGCGAATATGAAGAGAAGGGCGACGATGACACCGACGACAAGCATAATCATCGTCCAACCGGCATCTCCGATTCCAAGCCACGACGTCACGCCCTCTGCGTTGATCGTTAGGAAGATGTCGGCGATCGTTGCGACCGATACCCAGCCGAGATAAAGCGAGAAAGGTAGCTTGAAGCGTAAGCCTTTCGTCTCGCGGTCGATTTTCGAGTAGATGACGATCAATGACAGCAAGAGACCAACGATGACGACGACAGATACGACGAACAATTCGAAGGTGAATGAGACAATCCAGCCAGCATTGAATAAACAGCTGATCAGGAACCATGGTCCGATTTTTTTCGCCAGTTCATGTTCCTTGAATTTTGGGATCGTTTGGAGAATCAACCAAATGAGTAAAATCGTATAGATCAATCCCCAAATCGAGAACGCATAACCAGCCGGTTTGAATAACGTAAAGATGGAGTCAGAAATCCGTCCTGTCTTTCCACCATCGAGGGCGTTCACAGCAATCGTAAAGATGAAGCCGACCCAGTTAAGCCAAATCCATTTATTTTTCAAACAAAAAACCTCCTTTATTCTCTAAAGAAGGTTTACCCAAAAATCATTTTCATTAGTCATCATGGTCGACGCGTCGGGTTCAAAAAGGACATGCCGATGGCGGGGTTTCCGGTATGTGAACCGAGAACCGGCGTTAAATCATCGATTCGGACCCGGACGTCGAACTGTGCTTCGAGTCGATTTTTCCAATCGAGTGCCAGTTCATACGCTGTCGCGTGGAACAACGAGATGTCCGTCACTTGACCGCGCTCGAGAATCAAAACAAGGTGATCAAAAATCTTCGAATGGGCTTTCTTGAACGTCCGAACGGTTTGGTATGGAACGATCTTTCCTTCTTCGAAGTGGAACAACGGACGTAGTTGCAACAAGTTACCGACGAATGCCTTCGTCGAGGAGATCCGTCCACCGGCTTGCAATTGATCGAGGTTCGCGACAGTGAATTCGATATGGTGGTCGAAACGACGCTCCAGAATGAACTGTTCGACGGATTCAATCGAATGTCCCGCTTCGATGAGCTCGATTGCCTCTGCTAAGAGCTGACCAGCCGGATAAATCCCACAACGAGAATCAATCGCGATCAAGCGGAAGCCGGCAATTTCTGCGCCTTGGACGGACGCGTTATACGTTCCGCTCAGTTCACTCGACAGGTGGATAGCAAAACCGATGTCGTAATCTTCTTTTAGTCGTTCGTAGTGTTCGGTAAAACTACCGATGGAAGGTTGACTCGTCGTCACTTTATGTTTTGCATCAATCCAGCTATAGACGGTTTCCGCATTTACATCGACCCCATCGATGAAACTTTCGCCATCCTTCATGACGAGTAAAGGGACAACTGAGAGATCGTCGCGCTTTGCGATCGTATCCGGTAAAATCGTCGTACTATCAGTGATCCAAGCAATCCGCATTACAAGTTCCTCCTCAAATTAGTACCTGATAATAATTGTAGGTGTAAGCGTTCTCGCTGTCAAATGAACATTAAAAAATATCAAACGTTTTAGTTGATTAAATAATGAAATACGCTATAATCGGTACGTGATTAGTAAACTTTTAGTCATCTTATACTAAACTAAGCCGATGAGAGGAGGACGTCGATTGTACTCAATCGGACAAAAAATCAAAAACCTCCGTCTTCAAAAGGGATTGACGCAAGAGGAACTCGGGGAAAGAACAGACCTGAGTAAAGGGTACATCTCGCAACTCGAACGGGAAATCAGTTCCCCATCGATCGAGACACTGTTTCATCTCCTTGAAGTCCTTGGCATCTCACCGAAGGATTTCTTTGATGAGGACGCACTTAATCAAAAAGTCGTCTATGGAGAAGAAGATGTCACAACATATGCGGACGAAGAACAAGGGTATCATGTCACATGGCTCATCCCAGAATCGAATGAAAAAGAGATGGAACCGGTCCTGCTGACACTTGCGCCAGGGGGAGCCTTCAAGACGTATGAACCTTCGGGGGCGGAGACATTTGTCTATGTGCTCGCGGGGAACGTCACGTTGACGCTCGGACGTCAGTCTTTTTTAGCGAAGCAAGGGGAGACACTTTACTATAAGGCTTCAGAAATTCATCAATTACGCAATGAGTCAATGCAAGAGACAAAGGTTCTCGTGACCGCAACCGACTCATACCTATAAAGGAGGAACTAGATTGGCAGATACTACGATCATTCAATTCAAGGACGTCACGAAACGTTATGACGATCAGACCGTTCTTGATCAAGTCAGCTTTGAAATCGAACGCGGAAAGTTCTATACGTTACTCGGACCATCGGGTTGCGGGAAAACGACGATCTTACGACTCATCGCCGGTTTTTCGGAAGCGACAGAGGGAGACATTATCTTCGACGGGAAACGGATCAATGATGTACCGGCGAACAAGCGTCAAGTTAATACCGTTTTCCAAGATTACGCATTGTTCCCACACTTAAATGTCTTCGAAAACATTGCTTTTGGTCTTCGGATCAAGAAGGTGAAGGAAGCGGAAATCGCACAACGTGTGACCGATGCATTGAAGTTCGTCAACTTGTCCGGTTATGAGAAACGAGAAATCACCGAGATGTCGGGTGGACAACGGCAGCGTGTCGCGATTGCCCGGGCAATCGTCAATGAACCGGAAGTCATCTTGCTCGATGAGCCGCTCTCAGCACTCGACTTGAAATTGCGGACAGAGATGCAATATGAGCTCCGTGACTTACAACGTCGTCTTGGGATCACGTTCATCTTCGTCACACATGACCAAGAAGAGGCACTCGCGATGTCAGATGAAATCTTCGTTCTCAATCACGGTGTCATTCAACAATCGGGAACGCCGACAGATATTTATGATGAACCGATCAACCGCTTCGTCGCGGACTTCATCGGCGAGTCGAATATCATTCCTGGACGTATGATCGAAGATTATCGAGTTTGGTTCGCAGAAAAAGAATTCGAATGTGTTGACCGCGGTCTTGAGCTGAACGAACCGGTCGAAATCGTCATTCGTCCCGAGGATCTTGAAATTACGAACGTGACACAAGGAAAACTAAAGGTTACGGTCGACTCACAGTTGTTCCGTGGGGTGCACTATGAAATCGCCTGTATGGATGAAGTCGGAAACGAATGGCTCGTCCACAGTACGAAAAAAGCGACGGTTGGTGAACAAATCGGTCTAACGTTTGATCCGGAAGCGATCCACGTCATGCGATTGAACGAGACGGAAGAAGAATTTGATAAGCGTCTGGAATCCTACGACGGGGTGTTATGATGCAGAAATCACGTAACTGGTATCTCATCCCGTATCTATTCTGGATCGCCTTATTCGTCATCGCACCAATTGTGCTCGTCGTCTATTATTCGTTCCTTGATCTTGATGGCAATTTCTCATTTGAGAACTACCGGAACTTCTTCACATCGACGTATCTAACGATGACGCTTAGTTCGTTCTGGTATGCTTTTTTGATCACCTTGTTTTCACTCTTGATTGGTTATCCGACGGCTTATTTGCTGACGAAGACGAAACATAAACAACTTTGGCTGTTGCTCGTCATCTTGCCGACGTGGATCAACTTATTGTTGAAAACCTACGCCTTCATTGGATTGTTCAGTACGTATGGTCTCGCAAATCAAACGCTTGAAGCGATCGGAATCGGACGGAAGCAAATCTTGTTTACCGATTTCAGTTTTGTCTTCGTCTCAGTTTACATTTTCATTCCGTTCATGATCCTACCGATCTTTAACGCGATAGAAAAACTGAGCCCATCGCTCGTCTTCGCGGCACGTGATCTCGGAGCTTCAAATTTCACGACATTCCGTCGTGTCGTCTTTCCGTTGACACTTGACGGTGTGAAATCAGGCTGTCAGCTTGTCTTCATTCCGGCATTGTCACTGTTCATGATCACGCGTTTGATTGCCGGGAACCGCGTCATTACGCTCGGTACGGCGATTGAACAGCAATTCCTCGTGACACAGAACTGGGGCATGGGCGCTACGATTGCCGTCTTCCTCATCATCGCGATGGCAATCATCCTTGCCTTGACAAGTACGAAACGGAAGAAAGGAGCGACGACTTGATGAAACGTCTGAAACTAGCAAATCTTTATTTGATCGGTGTCTTCATCATTTTGTATGCTCCGATTTTCTATCTCGCGTTCTATTCGTTCAACAGCGCTGATAACATGACGAACTTCGATTCGTTCACGTGGGATTGGTACAAGGAAGTCTTCCAAGATTCACGCTTGTTGATCATCGTCTTGAACACACTCGTCATCGCGTTGTTGTCAGCTGCAATCTCGACGATTCTCGGAGTATTCGGAGCGATCGGGATCCAGGCGGTCCGCAAGAAACGTGTCGAGACGTCGTTGTTGACGCTCAACAGTATCTTGATCGTCAGCCCCGATGTCATCATCGGAGCATCGTTTTTGATCTTCTTTACGATGCTTGGAATCCAGCTTGGCTTTACGTCAGTCTTACTCTCTCATATCGCATTTTCGGTACCGATCGTCGTCATTCTCGTCTTGCCGAAATTACAGGAGATGAGTCCAACGCTCGTCGATGCGGCGCGTGACTTAGGCGCGAGTCGCTGGGATGTCTTAACGAAGGTCGTCCTGCCGTACATCACACCCGGTATCTTTGCTGGATTCTTTACAGCATTGACGTATTCACTTGACGATTTTGCGGTGACATTCTTCGTGACAGGAAACGGCTTTACGACGTTATCTGTCGAAATCTACTCACTTGCCCGCCAAGGGATTTCGATGAAGATCAATGCGTTGTCGACCGTCATCTTCTTGTTTACATTCCTGCTCGTCATCGGCTACTACTTCTTGAACCAACGAGCTGCTACGAAGCTTTCGCGACCGGAGGTGAAATGACCGTTGAAAAAATTGATTCAATTATTCGTCGCGATTTTCTTGATCTCGGGTGTCATCCTATTCACCTTGAATCAGTTAAACGAGACACAAGGGTACTCAGGTAAGAATGTCTTGAACATTTATAACTGGGGCGATTATATCGATCCGGCACTGATCAAACAGTTTGAAAAAGAGAGCGGCATCAAGGTCGTCTATCAGACATTCGACTCGAATGAAGCGATGTTGACGAAAATCGAACAGGGAGGAACGACGTATGATATCGCCGTCCCATCCGACTATGCGATCGCAAAGATGATCGATGAGAAGCTCGTCCTGCCGATTGATCATCAAAAAATCCCGAATCTCAAAAATATCGATTCACGTTTCTTGGATCTATCCTTTGATCCGAAAAATAAATATTCGATTCCGTATTTCTGGGGAACGGTCGGTATCGTCTACAACAAAGACTTGATCGGAAAAAAACCGACGAGCTGGAAGGATCTATGGGATCCGAAGCTGAAGAACCAGATTCTACTTGCCGATGGTGCGCGTGAAGTGATAGGTATGAGTTTGAACAGTCTCGGTTATTCCTTGAATGAGACGAATGAGTCGAAGCTACAGGAAGCAAAAGCGAACCTGATGCGTTTGACGCCAAATGTCAAAGCGATCGTCGGGGACGAAATCAAGTTATTGCTTGCGAACGAAGAAGCAGGACTTGGTGTCGTCTGGTCTGGAGATGCGAACGAGATCATGAGTGAAAACGACAAACTTGACTATGTCATTCCAAAAGAAGGCTCGAACGTCTGGTTCGATAATATCGTCATTCCAAAGACAGCTAAAAACGTCAAGGGAGCACATCAGTTCATCAACTTCATGTTACGCCCAGATATTTCAGCGAAAAATGCGGACTACGTCGGTTATTCGACACCGAACAAAGAAGGCTTAAAGTTACTCGACAAATCGGTTCGGACAGATAAACGATTCTATCCTGATAAACAAGTCACTGATACGCTTGAAGTCTATGAGAACCTCGGGAAGAAGATGCTCGCGCATTACAATGAGTTGTTCTTAGAGTTTAAGATGCATAAGAAATGAGGAAAAACCTAGTGCTAGGGGGCACTAGGTTCTTTTTTTATTTCTCTTCATAAAAATAAATATAAGTTCCCAAAAAAAAACTGTAAAAACTGAATAATTTTTTGAAATAGGGGAATCAGTTTATTATCAACGCCTTTTTACAGGCACCGGGGAGGACATCATCATGAAACAAGTACTAGGAATCATCTTAACTGCCGCTCTCACTGTCAGCATCGTGTCAGGCACTTCATATAAACAGCAACCGGTCGAGGCATCAAAACAATCAGACGTCAAATGGCTTCAAGAAATTCAAACACAAGCGAAACAAGCGCGCTCACTCGATGGAAAAGTCGTACTTGAAAAAACGACACTTGCACAAGTACATAAAGCGTACAAAGGGGAAAAGAACTCCAATTGGTGTCAAAGTGGAAATGGTCTTGCTTCAGCAGATCGCTCCCTTCATTACTGTTCAACGTATGGCGTGAAGGACACAAAAGCTAAAGTTAGCGCCATCGTCTATGATCCAAAGCAAATCAAACGGACGGTGACGGTCAAAGAAGCTAAAAAAGCATATCCGACAGCGAAACTCGATAAAACATTCAACGTCATGACTGTTTCCTCGAAACAGGTCAACATTTATCTAAATTTAAATTCCGACCGTACACAAGTCATGTCAATTCTAGTAAAATATAACTAACGAAAAAGGATGACCGATTCGGCCATCCTTTTTATTTAATCGTTTTATAGAGTGGTACGAGATGCGAATAGGTATTTCGAATCATTTCGAGTAATTCTTCGCGTGACAGTTGATGAACTTGTTCTGCCGGAATATGGCGACCGACAAGGAACTCTGCTTTTTTGACGTCGTGGAAACGTTGTAAACCTTTTTGAAGATCCGTCGCGTGAACAGGAACCGCGTCTTTTTTCATATGGTCATAAGAAACGACGAAATCATCCGGAAGAGTCGTCAGCAGTTCCGTATGCTGTAACAGTTTTGATGCATATTGTTGTTTGTTCGGTAACTCATAAATATAAGCGAGCCAAATGAACAAGTGATCATCAAATAGACCGATTTGAAAGTGCGGATGTTTTTTATATCCACGTTTATCGGGTGAGAATGCCATCCATGTATCTTTCGGAGGATTGACCTTCCGCCGAGCATGTTGCGCGATGTGGACATGGACATCTTCTGCTGTTGCGACCGTCAAGTCAGGTGCGACTTCTTGACCGATGTCGCGGAAGACAGGCTGAATCCGTTCACGAATCGCCTTCATCCGGGGTTCTAATCCATCAATCTGAAATGTATCAAATGCATGTTGCGTGAATGTGTTTGTCATGAAAAATATCACCTCACATTAATTGTATCAAAGGATACTATCGAAGTTCGACATTTTGCTTGAAAAGTAGAATAATGGACATGTCGATTTCCAGTAATATACAACTACATACTTAAGAGGAAGGGGAATGTTTTGTGCGTCGTTTTCAACAATATCTCCTCCGAAGCTGGGTCGTTTTTTTCGTAATCGTCATTGGCATCGATCTTTTTGCGAAGTCAAAGGATTATAATCTCAGCATCGATTTGTTTACGTTCTTATTGATTGCCGTCTTGTCGACGATTTTCGTCATCGATCCTGTCCGCCGTCGTCATATGAGTTTTACCTTTCATTTTGGATTTGTTCTCTTTACGTTCTTATCATACGGTTTGTTATCAGCGATTTTCGTCGGTCAACTGACGATGCTCATCTATCAGTTGCGGACGATCCATACGCCGATCGGACGTCGTCGGATGTTGCACAACTATCCGTTCAATGTCGCGCTCGAGTTGTTTCTGATCGTGCCAGCAGGTCTTGCCTATAATGCCCTAGGTGGAACACACGGAGACGCATTCCTGTTGACAGAAAACATCGTTCCGTTACTAGCGATGGTCGCGATCCTTTGGATCGTACTCTTGTTACAATACCAGTTATCTCGATTTCTTCTCGGAGAAAACATTCCGAGTGACGTCATGTTCCAGCTCTTACGCTTTGAAGCAGTCGTCATCACGGCAGAACTGTTATATGGGATCTTCAGTACACTCGTCGTCCAAGGGAATGGGAATAGTGGACTCGTCATGGCAGCATTTGCATTGTTCATCATCAAACGAGCACTCGGGAGTTCGGTCGAAGCGTCTGATCGTATCGAACATTGGGAGCAGATCGAGCGATTGAAAGAAGCAGCTTGGAAGGACGGCGATGCACAGTTCATCATCGAGCGATATCTGCGACAGCTCAATCAATTCGTCAAACCGGATATCGCTTGGATTAAGTTTGATTTTGAAGAAGGCAAGCAGACTGTCTACTATTCGTTGAAGGATGGACGAAAGTTAAAAGCAGATCATGTCGAAGGACGAATCATTGAAGATATCATCGAAAAAGAAGAAGTCCTTCTTTACGGCATGCAACAGGAATGGGATATTCGTCTGTACGATTGTCTGCCAGAAGAAACACAATCTGTCCTCTTCATCCAACCGGAGGCGACGGAGACGATTAACTGCTCCTTATTCCTTGCGTCCCATGCGAGTGGAGAGTTCACGAAGGATTTCGGATACGAGTTATACCGCGCTTTACGTGTTCTATCATGGGCCGTTGAACGAGCGCACGAGCGAGAGCGGTTATTGACGGATAGTCGAACAGATGCGATGACAAAATTGCCAAACTATCGTGCGCTACAAGAGTGGGGCGATCGTCGTATTAAACAACGCGATCTGTATCCGTTCTCTGCATTGATGATTGATTTGGATCACTTTAAACAAATCAATGATACGTATGGTCATGAAGTCGGAGATGTCGTTTTATTTGAAGTCGCGAAGTTATTGATGCAAGCAACACGAATCACGGATCTCGTTGCGCGTTACGGGGGAGAGGAATTCGTCATCTTGCTACCAAATACGGATCTTGATTCCGCACAAATCGTTGCAGAACGGATTCGTGAGACGTTACATGCGCATCCTATTTTAGTTGAAGGTCACACCCTTCAGATCACAGCAAGTATCGGGATCGATACGTTAAAGGAACTTGGGGATCTCGCGAGTCTGATTCGAAATGCGGACCGGGCGATGTACGTCGGTGCCAAGTTCCAAGGACGCGATCGTGTCGCATCGTATCAGGAGTGGAAAGAGAAGGTCATTTAAAGAAGCGAATAGAAGGTGACGGATGCGTCACCTTCTTTTTTGATGTAAAAAATCCTTCCAGTTCAAATGAACGAGAAGGATTGAAGAAGGTATAAGTTCATTGGGCTTGTTGTTTACTAAGGCGAATCTCGTTTTCGATCGCATGGATCGCGGCTGACCAAGACCCATAGCGATGAAGTAAGGCTTTCGTCGATGGTTTGTTGTTTCGCTTTGCCCATTCTCGATATGCTTCAAAGGAGAGGGAGAAGCCAACTTCTTCGATTGCTTGACGCAGGGAAGCAGCAAGTTCAGCTTTTGAATAGGTGACACTTGCTTCAAGTCCTGCTGCGGTACAGGCGTCATGCCATGAACCGAACATCTTGACGATATGATAGTGACTCGGGGCATGATGGACGGATTTACGCCACATTTGATACTTTTTGAGCGTGATCGTCGAGCCGACGTCTTGTGCATACCGTTCGAATGACTTTAAGATCTCGTCTTTCGTGTATTTAGGTGCACGCTCGAGTTCCTCCGGCTGTTGATCGACATTCCACTCGTATCCAGCAGCAGATAAGGCTTCTGGCCATGAACCGAATTGACGAATGATGTTTTCTGGCTGAGGCCAGTCATTCACGAGAGCATAACGGCGATAGACAGTGCGGCGTGGACGATCCTGGATGAGTTCACCGACCGCGCGGATGGCTTCAATCATCTCAAGTTGCTCTTCTGTATAACTCTGTTGACTCGTAAGTACACGTTGCTTCATGAGTGAGTCCTCCTTCCTAGTTCGATGTAATATTGAGGCAAAAGTCCTCTGTATTAGATATATCGGTACATTTCCATTAATTATGAATAATTCCCGCAAAATATTGTAAATAAAGTGAATCGGATTCTTTGCTTAGTATAAATGGAAGTCATGGAAATGAAAACAGAATGACACGAAATTTTAATTCTATTCAGAAAAATAGGACAAACGGCTCATATGGAAAAAAAGACCAGACACGCTCGTCAGCGAATCTGGTCTTCGGATATAACTTATTTTCCTTCAATGGAAGCCCATTTGTACGAAGTATCCGCACCAACTTTGTGGTTGACGACTCCTTTGACATACGGTTTACGTAGGAAGGATGCTCCACGTTGGTACATGACTGAGATGGCTTGATCATCCTCAAGGAGTGTTTTCTCAGCATCTTTCAGTGACTGCCAACGTTTTGCTGCATCGACTTCTTTTTGAGCCGATTTGATGAGTGAATCATACTTATCGCTTGTGTACTTACCACGGTTGTATGGTCCACCTGTTACCCACATATCGAGGAACGTCATCGGATCCTGATAGTCAGGTCCCCATCCTGCGAATGACAGTTCGAACTCACCTTTTGTTTCAAGATCCAATTTGTTCTTGAACGGTTGTTGTTTGATCGTGACTTCAAGACCTGGAAGGTTTTTCTCCCACTCGCCTTTGAGGTACTCAGAGATTTTCTTCGAGTTGTCATCATCGTACGAAAGAAGCTCGAGTTTCACCGATTTCTTACCGACTTCTTTGAGACCTTTTTCGAACGATGCTTTGGCTGAAGAAGCGTCGTATGACCCGAAGCCTTCGTTGCCGTCACGGAAGTCTTTACCGTCTGGACCTTTTGCGAAGTCTTTTGGTACGTAGTAGTACGCAGGGATCGAACCGTTGTTCAAGAGGACTTTCGCCATCTGCGCTTTATCGTATCCCGAATCGATCGCTTTACGGATATCCTTGTTTTTCAAGAGTTCATTCTTGAAGTTCATTTGGATGTAGTACATTGACGCATCAAGACGCGTATCGAACTCTTTGCTATCTTTGTACTGATCAACGAACTCACTCGTCAGACCGACTTGGTCGACATCACCTTTTTCGTAAAGGTTGACGCTCGTTGAGACTTCCTTAACGATCTTGAAGTTGATGTCGTCGAGCTTGACGTTGTCTTTATCCCAGTACTGGTCGTTCTTCTTAAAGCTCCAGCCGACTTCCGTCTTCCAATCCGAGAGGGTGAATGGTCCGTTGTAGAGGAATGTATCCGGCTTCGTCGCAAAGTTTTTCCCTTGTTTTTCGACGAATTCTTGCTTGAGCGGCATGAATGAACCAAAACCAGTCAATGATTTGAAGTATTCAGCCGGTTGCGTCAACTTGACTTCGAGTGTTTTGTCGTCGACCGCTTTAACTGCAACGTCATCTGCTTTCCCTTTACCCGTGTTGTACGCTTCCGCACCGTCGATGATATACATGATGTACGCATATTGCGAACCGCTCTTCGGATCGAGGACGCGTTTCCACGCATATTCGAAGTCTTTTGCTGTGACATCGCTGCCATCCGACCATTTTGAATCACGAAGTTTGAACGTGTATGTAAGTCCATCTTCCGAAACATCTACACTCTCAGCAACACCTGGTGTTGCTTCTTGTTTGTCGTCAAGACGGAACAGACCTTCTTGGACGTTGTTCAATACCGTGAAGGATACAGAGTCCGTTGCGACTGTCGGGCTAAGAGCCGGAATGTCTGAACCGCTCGTTAAGTTCAAGACTTGTTTGTCTGAAGTTTTGTCGCCTGACGTCGAGCCGCCTTCTTTTTTACCTTCATCTGTCGTCGAACATGCCGCAAGACTTGATCCAGCGATTGTCAGTGCTCCGACGAGTGCGAGTGCCTTTTTCTTCTTCATAAAGTAAATCCCTCCCAAAAGAAATAGATATATATGGTGAAACGAAAAGAACCGATAGGATAGCGATCCGGTGTCCGACTAAAAATAAGAGGGGTCATCGCCTTTTATTCTTAAGCTATGGAAAGCACCGGATCAACTTGTTATCAATAATAAATACAATATTCAGAAAAATCAATAGGATATTTTCAGATTATTTCAAAATCATTAAATTTGTGTGTGATACCAACGTTTCCTTACATGAAATTATTTTTATGTAAGGATAAAATTAGGAATATTAATAATCTGCACATACAAAAAGAACCAGTTGAATGATTCAACTGGTTCTTCGAATTATTTCCGTTTTTGTACGTATTGAAGTGCTTCTGCGACGTGATCTTTTACTTTCACACTACGCCATTCCTTGACGATTTCACCGGATTCATCGATTAAGAAAGTCGAGCGTACGATTCCATAATATTCCTTACCGTAGTTCTTCTTTAATTGCCAGACGCCATATTGTTCACAGACTTCGTGATCGACATCTGATAACAATTGAAACGGTAATTCGTATTTCGCGATAAAGTTCTGATGACGCTTTTGGCTATCAGCGGAGACGCCGAGAATGACGGTGTTGTTCTCTTCAAAAGCTTGCGTCGCATCTCGGAAATCACATGCCTCGGTCGTACAACCCGGCGTTGAATCCTTTGGATAGAAATAAAGTACGACTTTTTTTCCGCGATAATCCTCAAGGGAGATTGGTTCTCCTTGTGCATTTGGAAGGGTGAATGTTGGTGCTTGCATGAAAAACTCCTCCTTATCCTAATTTCATGTTTAATTGATCCGCATATTTTTCAAGCTTCTTTTGAAGGCTTTCTTTTAACGGATCGAGTGCGATCAAGTACTTCTCATAATCCGTACCGGCTTTCGCTGTCTTCATGAGGAGAGGCTGTTCTTCCTCATACCAATCCGCATAGTCTTGATAGTAATCAACAAGCGTCTCAGGGTTTCCTTCATTCTTCAGCGCCTCACCGTAAATCATCAGAATGTTACTGTTCATCTCAAGCGCCATATAATCCGTTTGCGCATTGACGCGAGAGAAGACGGCATCCTGTTCTTTTTCATCCGTTTTCCCGATTTCGTCTGCTGCTTTCGCATTGACACCATACTCATCGGCGTTAAACCCAGTGAACAGATCACCAAGCGTCGAGAAGACGGCCGGGTCGAACGTCGTCGGTGTCAGAACGATTTTCCACTCATCGTCTTTCTTCAATAACAGCTTCGATCCGCGGTTCGGGAGAATTGCTCCCTTCGCATCCTTGAATTCATGGATGATATAAGCGACGTCGCCCTTTTGGAACGACTTGACGATTTTACCGGGAATGACGTTCAAGTTCTTCGCACCAACGGCGAGGGGTTCAAGTTGTTTTGCATCACCTGTATATTCAATCGATGCGAGGTCTTTCGCATCTGCTCGTCCCGATTGACCGAGCGTTTTTTCATAGGTTTGATAGATATCGAGAACGGCTTGTTCAGCCTTCTGTTGTTTCGTTTCCGTCGTCTTCGGGGATTTGGTATTTGTAGAAGACGGGGAATCGTTTCCGCAACCGACGAGTACGAGACTGGTCGCAAGCAGCACTACGAGCGATCGTTTCATTCGAATTCCTCCTAGATGGGTGTTCCTTGATGATTTCATAGCTAATCTTGTCTCTACCATACAGGAAATTCGCTTTTTTGAGTAGGATATCGGTACACTAAACGAAAGGGGAGTGATAGATATGAAAATTCATATTACAGACGAGGCATTGCAATACTTTAAAAATGAGATGGAAGCACAATCGGGCGATACGATTCGCTTTTTCGCAAAATATGGTGGATCAACGGATTTAACGCAAGGTTTCTCCGTCGGCGTTCATATGGAAGAAGTCGAACGGGCAGCGGTCGAGGAAGTCGTCGACGGTATTCATTTCGTCGTATCTGACCAAGATGACTGGTTATTCCAAGGACAAGACGTCAAAGTCTCGATCGAAAACGAAGAGATTGTTTTTTCACAAGCGAAGGAATGATAGAGGAACGAGGAGAGACCGAATCGGTCGCTCCTTTATTTTTTTGACTAGAATAATTGTAAGCGGACTCATGCTTCTGTACAATGGAGAATGTAAGCGATTTAAAGTAGAGATTAAAGGGGGAATAGAGATGATTCCGTACAAACACGAACCATTCACGGACTTCTCACAAGAAGCAAACAAGAAAGCGTTCGAAGAGGCACTTGCACTCGTCACGCAAGAACTCGGCAAAGATTATCCGCTCGTCATCGGTGGAAAACATGTGACGACGGAAGATAAAATCGTCTCCGTCAATCCGGCCAACAAAGAAGAGATTGTCGGACGTGTCTCAAAAGCGACACAGGAACATGCAGAAGAAGCGATGCAAGCAGCAGTCACAGCCTTCGAAACATGGAAATTCGTCAATCCGTCTGTACGTGCGGACGTCCTATTCAAAGCAGCGAACATCATCCGTAAGCGGAAGCATGAGTTCTCTGCCTACCTCGTCAAAGAAGCAGGGAAGCCTTGGAATGAAGCGGATGCGGATACAGCAGAAGCAATCGACTTCCTCGAATACTACGCACGCCAGATGCTCGTCTTAAAAGACGGTAAGAAAGTCGAGAGTCGTCCAGGCGAATACAACCGTTACGATTATATTCCACTCGGTGTCGGTGTCATCATCTCACCATGGAACTTCCCACTCGCGATCATGGCTGGAACAGCCGTCGCAGCAATCGTGGCAGGGAACCCGATCCTCTTGAAACCAGCATCGACGACACCGGTCGTCGCAGCGAAATTCGTTGAAGTGATGGAGCAAGCTGGTCTTCCGGCTGGCGTCTTGAACTTCGTACCCGGTTCAGGAGCAGAAGTCGGCGACTACCTCGTCGATCACCCAAAAACACGTTTCATCAGCTTCACGGGATCACGTGATGTCGGTCTTCGCATCAATGAGCGGGCATCAAAACTGAACGAAGGTCAAATCTGGCTCAAACGTGTCATCGCGGAAATGGGCGGAAAAGATACGATGGTCATCGATGAGTCGGCTGACCTCGATTACGCAGCGGACATGATCACGAAAGCGGCATTCGGATTCTCAGGTCAAAAATGTTCAGCTTGTTCACGTGTCGTCGCACTCGACTCTGTCTATGACGAGTTGCTCGAAAAAGTCGTCGCGAACACAAACAAACTCAGCATCGGTAACCCGACGGATGTCTCAAACAATGTCGGACCAGTCATCGATGCAGCAGCCTTCAAGAAAATCACGTCGTACTTCGACGTCGCAAAAGAAGAAGGACGCATCGTCGCAGGTGGTACGGCTGACGATTCAACAGGATTCTTCGTCTCACCGACAGTCGTCGCGGACGTTCAACCAACGGATCGTTTGATGCAAGAAGAAATCTTCGGACCAGTTGTCGCCTTCACGAAAGCGAAAGATTTCAAAGAAGCAATCGATATCGCAAACAACACGGAATACGGATTGACAGGTGCTGTCATCACGCAAGACCGGACGAATCAAGAGTACGCACGTGCGAACTTCCACGTCGGTAACCTCTACTTCAACCGGGGTTGCACAGGCGCAATCGTTGGCTACCAACCATTTGGTGGGTTCAACATGTCAGGTACGGATTCGAAAGCGGGCGGACCGGATTACTTGACTTTACATCTTCAAGCAAAAACTACTTCAGAAATGTTCTGAAATGGTGTTTAATAGATGAAACGGGTGTGCGACCTGCACACCCGTTTTTCTTATATCACGGAAAAAGGGGGAGCAAGGATGAACGGAATGTGGTTCGCGATTTTGCTATATCTCGGCCTGATGGTCGCACTTGGCGTCATTGCGTATTATCGGACGAAGAACATGAATGACTATATGCTTGGAGGACGTACGATCGGTCCCGTCGTCACGGCGCTCTCTGCAGGAGCAAGTGACATGAGTGGGTGGCTGTTGATGGGTTTACCGGGTGCGATGTATGCAACTGGTCTGTCCAGTGGATGGATTGTCGTCGGATTATTACTTGGCGCTTATGCCAACTGGTTACTCGTCGCGCCTCGTCTGCGTGCGTATACGGCACATGCAGGGGATGCAATCACGATTCCCGATTACTTTGAAAAACGATTCCACGATAAAAGTGGTGTTTTGCGTACCGTTTCAGCTGGAGTTATTTTAATATTCTTTATAATGTACGCATCAAGTGGTTTTGTCGCAGGTGGTCGTTTATTCGAAGCTGTCTTTGGTCTTGAATATACAACAGGTCTTTGGATTCTCGCAGGCGTCGTCATTGCGTATGTCTTCCTCGGTGGTTTCCTTGCCGTCAGTTGGACGGACGTCGTGCAAGGGATGATCATGGTCATCGCATTGCTGATCGTACCAGCTGTCGCGCTGACTTTAAGTGGTGGGATTAATGATACATTGGAGACGATCCGGTCGACAGGCGGCTCGAAACTGGAACTGTTCAAAGGGACGACGACGATCGGTATCATCTCGCTTCTCGCGTGGGGACTCGGCTATTTTGGACAGCCGCATATCATCGTTCGTTTCATGGCGATTCGTAACTTACATGAGATGAAGTCGGCGCGTCGTGTCGGGATGATTTGGATGACGTTCTCGATCGTTGGTGCAATGGTGACGGGCTTGATCGGATATGCCTATTACACGCAACAAAGTGCAGGATTAAAAAATCCAGAGAATGTCTTCATTCAATTATCACGTGACCTTTTCCCAGGGTTCATTACAGGGTTGTTGCTTGCAGCCTTACTTGCTGCGATCATGTCGACGATTTCGACGCAGCTGCTCGTTTCTTCAAGTGCGGCAACGAATGATTTCTATCACCGTTTCTTTAAACGTGATGCTTCAGACCGTGAATTGATGTTGATGGGGCGTGCTATGGTTCTTGTCGTAGCGCTTCTTGCGATTCTCTTATCATTCGGTGCGGAGAAGTCGATCTTAACACTCGTCGGATACGCGTGGGCTGGTTTTGGTTCAGCGTTCGGTCCGGTCGTGCTGTTCAGCTTACTGTGGCGCCGGATGAACAAGACGGGAGCACTTGCTTCAATGATTACGGGATCTGTCGTTGTCATCGCTTGGATCCTCATTAACCAAAATGTAGATGGATTACCATCGTATATTTCGGAAATGTACGAGATGATTCCAGCATTCATCGCTTCGACGATCGCGCTCGTTATCGGTAGTCTCGTGACGAAGGAACCAAGTCAAGCAATCTATGATGAATTCGATCAAGTACAAGCACAACTAAAAGGTGCAGAGCCTGAGCGAAAAATCGTCTAAATAACGGAAAGGGGTGTTTCCTGAGTAAAGGAGACACTCCTTTTTTTGTTTACTTGATACGTTATTATTTACCATAAACATATTTGTTGCGCTTACGCAAAATGAGCGTATAATAAAAACAAAAAGTGAGGTGAATGAGATGGTGACACAGCCACTTACACAAGACGTACCCAAAAAACGGACATATATCGGACCGGCGTTCGTTGCTGCCGTCGCGTACCTCGATCCGGGAAACTTTGCAACGAACATGACAGCAGGTGCTCAATATGGCTATTTACTGCTCTGGGTCATCGTTGCCTCGAACTTGATGGCCGTCGTCATTCAGTTCCTATCAGCCAAACTTGGAATCGTCAGCAATCTTAGTTTAGCGGAGGTGATTCGAGAAGAGTTATCGCCGGTCTATCGCTTCTTTTACTGGGTACAAGCGGAACTCGTCGCAATGGCGACCGATCTCGCGGAGTTCGTCGGAGCCGCACTCGGATTTCATTTACTGTTTGCGATCGACTTACGCATGGCGGCGCTGTTGACGGCAGTCTTATCATTCGTCATCCTCGGATTCGAGCAAAAGGGACTTCGACATTTCGAAGCCGTCATCGCGGTGCTCGTTTTAATCATCGCTGCCGCTTTTGCAATTGAAGTATTTGAAGTCCATCCGGTCTTTCGCGATCTATCGGCAGGATTGGTACCGGGATTTGAAGGTACGTCGAGTATCGTGCTTGCTGCCGGGATGCTCGGAGCAACCGTCATGCCACATGCGATCTATCTCCATTCCGATTTAACGAAGCGACGGATGGGACATGTTGCAAACAAAATACCGCTGTTACGAATCCAACGCTTCGATATTTGGGGAGCGATGCTGATCGCTGGAGCGGTCAACGGAGCAATGCTCGTCATCGCGGCCAGTGTATTTTACGGTACGAAATATCAAGCTGGTTCACTTGAAGCGATCTATGAGGGACTTCATGTCACGCTTGGTGGCATCGCGCCGTATCTGTTTGCAATTGCCTTACTCGTTTCAGGTCTTGCATCATCGAGTGTCGGTACGATGTCAGGTGACGCGATCATGCGCGGATTCCTCCATCTTCAATTGCCGTTGTTCGTTCGACGGACTGTGACGATGTTACCAGCGATTTTGTTGCTCTTCTCCGGTTTTGATCCGACACGAGCACTTGTCCTGAGTCAGGTTGCTTTATCGTTCGGGATTCCGTTCGCGCTAATCCCTTTGATTCGGGCGACAGCGAGTGAACGGTACATGGGGGAACATCGAAACAGTCATTTCATGAACGCGTTGGCATGGATCATCGTCTCGATCGTCATCGTCTTCAATATCTATTTACTCTTTGATGTCTTAGTATGAATATTCAGTATTTTTGTTTCGTCTGATTTAAACCGGGTATTTCATAACTAGAAGCTTTCCGCCCGGAAGCTTTGCTACCCCTATAAGGACGATGGTGCGGACCTCCCCCCGATGCACCATCGTCTTTTTTGTCTGGACAAAAAGTGCTATGATTAGAAATAGTGTAAAATATATCGCAAAAGTTCCGGAGGTGGAATGACATGGCAAAGATTAATGAGGAGCAAGTCCGCCACGTGGCGCATTTGGCACGCCTTGCCGTGACAGATGAAGAAGTAGCACAATTTACAGGACAACTCGAGAAGATTCTTGGGTTCGCTGAACAATTAAATGAACTCGATACGACAGGCGTCGAACCGACGACTCATGTCCTCGATTTAAAGAACGTCCTACGTAAGGACGAAGTACGTCCATCACTTCCGCGTACGGAAGTAGAACGACTCGCACCCGATTGGGAAGACGGACAAGTCCGCGTCCCAGCGGTGTTCGAATAAGGAGGAAATGACCCGATGTCACTTTTTGAACATGGTGTCAAAACATTACACACACTCATTCAGGATGGCGAAGTCAAAGCTTCTGAACTCGTCAAGGAATCCTTTGATCAAATCGACCGCGTCGACGGAAAAATCGGTGCGTTTCTCTCATTGAATGAAGAAGCGTTCGAGCAAGCGAAACGAATGGATGATGTCGCGAAACACGAAGCGAACCCACTGTTTGGTCTTCCAATCGGCGTCAAGGATAACATCGTCACGAAAGGAATGACGACGACATGTGGTTCGAAATTCCTTGAGAACTTCGTACCAGCACATGATGCGACGGTCGTCGAGCGTCTGCATGAAGCAGGGGCAATCACAATCGGGAAGTTGAACATGGATGAGTTCGCAATGGGTTCTTCAAACGAGAACTCAGCGTACAAACCGGTTCGCAATCCATGGAATACAAAACACGTTCCAGGCGGTTCTTCGGGTGGTTCAGCAGCTGCTGTCGCAGCAGGCGAAGTCTTGTTCAGCCTCGGTTCGGATACAGGTGGTTCGATTCGTCAACCGGCTGCCTATTGTGGTGTCGTTGGGTTGAAACCGACTTACGGTCTCGTCTCACGTTTTGGTCTCGTTGCGTTCGCGTCGTCCCTTGACCAAATTGGTCCGTTGACACGAACAGTCGAAGATAACGCGTATCTTTTGAGCGCGATCGCAGGACACTGTGAGATGGATTCGACGTCTGCGAACGTTGCAGCAACGGATTATACACAAGCGTTGACTGGTGATATCAAAGGTTTGAAGATCGCTGTTCCGAAAGAATACTTCGGCGAGGGTGTCAGTGAAGGCGTCAAAGCCAACATCCGTGAAGCGATCCAAAAACTCGAAGCACTCGGTGCAACTGTTGACGAAGTCTCACTTCCGAACTCGAAATATGCGCTTGCGACGTACTACTTACTCGCTTCATCAGAAGCATCTTCGAACCTCGCACGCTTTGACGGCATTCGTTACGGTGTCCGCGCGGAAGCGGACGCACTTGAAGATGTCTTCAAGTATTCCCGTTCACAAGGATTCGGAGACGAAGTCAAACGCCGGATCATGCTCGGAACGTATGCACTCAGCTCTGGTTACTACGATGCCTACTATAAAAAAGCACAACAAGCTCGGACGTTAATCAAAAAAGATTTCGAAGATGTCCTTGCGAACTATGACGTCATCATCGGACCAACAGCACCGACACCAGCATTCGAACTCGGTGCACAGCTCGATGACCCGGTCACGATGTATGCGAATGACATCTTGACGATTCCGATTAACTTAGCAGGTGTCCCAGCGATCTCGGTTCCAGCTGGATTCGTCGACGGTCTTCCGGTCGGCTTACAAATCATTGGAAAACATTTCGATGAGGCGACGATCTATCGCGCTGCGCATGCGTTTGAGCTTGCGACAGGTGGATTCGCGCTTCCGAAGTTATAAGGAGCGAATGTATCATGAACTTTGAAACGATCATCGGGATCGAGGTCCACGCCGAACTGAGCACGAACACGAAGATGTTCTGTGGTTGTGCGCGGGAATATGGCGCAGAGACGAACACGAAAACGTGTCCGATTTGTCTTGGACACCCGGGCGTCTTGCCGAAAATCAACGAAAAAGCCGTCGAACTCGCCGTTCGTGCAGCGATGGCACTCAACTGCCAAGTAGCCGATCAAACAAAATTCGACCGGAAGAACTATTTCTATCCGGATACGCCAAAAGCGTATCAAATCTCGCAGTTTGATCAACCAATCGGCTTTGATGGCTACATCGATGCGGAAGTCGATGGCGAAACGAAACGCTTCCGAATCGAACGTGTCCATCTGGAAGAAGATGCCGGTAAGATGAACCACACGGGTGCCAACCACTCGGTCGTCGACTTCAACCGGACAGGCGCACCGCTAATTGAGATCGTCAGTGAAGCGGATATGCGTTCACCGAAAGACGCGGTCGCCTACCTCGAACGTCTCAAAGAAGTCTTGCAATATGCAGGCGTCTCAGACGTCAAGATGGAAGAAGGATCACTCCGTTGCGACTGTAACATCTCGGTGCGTCCATACGGACAAGAGAAGTTCGGTACGAAAACAGAGCTCAAGAACTTAAACTCATTCGGAAACGTCTTAAAAGGGCTTGAGTTTGAAGAAGATCGTCACCGTAAACTATTGCTTGCGGGTGGTGTGATGCGTCAAGAAACACTCCGTTTCGATGAGACGAAAAAACAAACCGTCCTCATGCGTGTCAAGGAAGGGGCGTCGGACTATCGTTACTTCCCAGAGCCTGACCTCGTCAAGCTCGTACTGGATCACGATTGGAAAGAAGCGATTCGTGCCGGTATCCCGGAACTTCCAGATGCACGCCGTGTTCGTTACCAAGAAGAACTCGGTCTTTCAGCGTATGACGCGAAACAATTGACGGTCACACGTGAAATGGCAGAGTACTTCGAAGCGACACTTGCAGCTGGTGCAGAGCCAAAAGCAGCAGCCAACTGGACAGTCGGTGAGATCCAAGGTCACTTGAATAAATCGACGGAAACGTTCGAAACAGTCAAGATGACACCAGCGCGTTTGGCAGAGATGATCGACTTGATCGCAAGCGGCACGATTTCTTCGAAAATCGCCAAACAAGTCTTCACGGCAGTCATCGAAGAAGGTGTCGAGCCGCGTGCATACGTTGAAGCAAACGGTCTTGCACAAATTTCGGATGAAGGATTGTTGCGTGGTCTCATCGTCGAGATGTTCGAAGCGAACCCAGCCGTCGTCGAGGAGTTACTCGGTGGACGTGATCGGAAGAAAGGCTTCGTCATCGGTCAGATCATGAAGAAAACAAAAGGAATGGCAAACCCTGCTCTCCTTGATCAACTCTTCTACGAAGAGCTCGAAAAACTGAAATAAGTTCCACTTGAGATAGCGTCCGTCTCTCCCTCGCTGAGGTGAAGAAACGGACGCTGTCTTTTTTGGCTTTGTAATGTCTCGAGAGTTCATGTAGAATAAAACAGTTATGTATCAAATGAACGGTTGAGTCAAAAAGGAGAAAATCTTATGAGACCTAGAGCGCGCGTGATTTATAACCCGACTTCCGGGAAAGAGATGGTTAAACGAAACTTACCGTATATCCTCGACCGACTCGAAGCAGCGGGTTATGAGACATCTGTCTACTCGACGAAAGCGGTCGGCGATGCGACGTATGAAGCAGCACGAGCATGCGAAGCAGACTTTGATCTTGTCGTCGCTGCAGGCGGCGATGGTACGTTGAATGAAGTGATCAGCGGAATGGCAGCTTATAGCAAACGTCCAAAGCTTGGTGTACTACCTGTTGGAACGACGAATGACTTTGGTCGAGCGATGCGTATTCCATTGACGATCGAAGGGGCGATGGATGTCATCTGCACAGGACATACGATGCCAGTCGATATCGGTAAGATCGAAGGGTCGACAGGCGTCCATTACTTCATCAACATCGCTGGTGGCGGCATCATGACAGAACTGTCGTACGAAGTGCCTTCAAAGCTGAAGACGGCACTTGGACAGCTCGCGTACTATGTCAAAGGGATGGAGAAACTTCCGCAAATCCGACCAACATATGTCGAACTGGAGCATGAAAAGGGTATATTCAAAGGAGAAGTCATGTTGTTCTTGACATCCAATACGAACTCTGTCGGTGGATTCGAGAAGTTGTCACCGAACGCGTCACTTAACGATGGTCGGTTTGATCTCTTCATCCTGAAGAAATGTAACCTCGTCGAATTAATTCGTGTCATGCGTCTTGCCTTGAAAGGGGATCATTTCTCGGACCCTTGCATCGAGCATGTCACGACCTCATTCGTCCGTATGAAGAACACATCAGAGATGAGCTTGAACATTGATGGTGAGTTTGGCGGCATCTGCGAAGGCGAGATGACGAATCTTCGCTCTCATTTCGAAGTCATGACACCAAAGTTCCGGATCGAAGAAATGGAACAGATTAATACACAACTACAAGAAGCAGAAATGAACCTCGCGTGAAGCGAGGTTTTTAAGGAGGATATTCATGATTCCAGTACAAAAGAACGATGAACACGTCGTCGAGATCGTCGACCTGACACATGAAGGGTCAGGGGTCGCGCGCATCGATGGATATACGGTCTTCATCCCAGGTGCATTGCCAACGGAGCAGGTCAAGATCAAGATCACGAAAACGACGAAGTCTTACGGATTCGGTCGCATCATCCGTCAAAAGACGAAGAGTGCCGATCGTGTCGAGCCACCTTGCCCAGTTTACAACCAGTGTGGCGGTTGCCAATTGCAACATTTGTCATACGACGCAGAACTCAAGTTCAAGCACAACCGCGTTCGTGACGCTTTCGCGCGCCTAGCAGGCCTCGAGATTCCGGTCCACGAGACGATGGGTATGGAAGATCCATGGGGTTACCGCAACAAGGCACAAGTACCGGTCGCGTTCCAATCGAACAAATTGATGGCTGGCTTCTATCAAAAACGGAGCCACCGGATCATCGATATGGACTACTGCTTGATCCAAAACAAAGAAAACGATGAAGCTGTCCAAGCGGTTCGTAAAGTCCTCGCTGACTTAAAAGTCCCAGCATACGACGAGAAGAAAAAAGCAGGTGTCATTCGTCATATCATGGCACGTCATGGCTACCATACGAACGAGTTGATGGTCGTTCTCGTCACGAAGGTCAAACAACTTCGCGGTATCGATAAAATCGTCGAAGGGATCTTAAAGGCGTTACCGAACGTCACTTCGATCCAGCACAACATCAACCCGGATGATACGAACGTCATTCTTGGGAAAAAGAACGTCGTCTTGTACGGACCATCCGTCATTCGCGATCAAATCGCTGGTTTGACATATGAGATCTCACCGCATTCGTTCTTCCAAGTCAACCCGTTGCAAACAGAGAAACTCTACGCGAAAGCGCTCGAGTATGCTCAGTTGACAGGAGAGGAGACAGTCGTTGATGCATACTGTGGAATCGGTTCGATTTCATTGTCACTCGCAAAACAAGCGAAGCACGTCTACGGTATCGAAATCGTACCGCAAGCAATCGATGACGCACGCCGGAACGCACAAGCGAACGGAATCGAGAACGTGACGTTCGAGTACGGTGCAGCTGAGAAGGTCATGCCAGCACTCGTCAAAGCCGGTATCCAACCGGACGTCATCGTCGTCGACCCACCACGTAAAGGCTGTGACGAAGAGTTCTTACGTGCTGCAGCAGATGTCGCACCGAAGCGGATCGTCTACGTCTCATGTAATGCGTCGACACAAGCACGTGACGCGAAGTTGTTGACGGAGCTCGGTTATACACTCGTTGAAGTGACACCAGTCGATATGTTCCCACATACGACACACGTTGAGAGCGTTGCCTTGTTCATCCGTAACTAAATCGTTTTGAAAGCCTCTTTCCATTAAGGAAGGAGGCTTTTTTGTCTTTACGCTTAGCAATTAATGGGTGGGAACAAAAAACGAGAAACGGCTTTATTAAGCCATTTCTCATTTTGATAATCGTCATTCTGTTTCTGTTGTTTCATCCTCCATCGTTGACTGTGCTGTGCTCGGGAACAACTCAGCAAGAACACGTTCACTTGCCGTGCCGTCATCCAAGCTACAGAACCGTTCGAGGAAGCGATCATATTTTTCTTGGTAAGCGACAGACTTCGTATCAATCTGTTCGATATAATCGATGACTTGATCCGTTTCTTTTAGGAGTGGTCCCGGAACGACAGCTTCGAAATCGAAGTAGAATCCACGTAACGTCGATGCATATTTTTCCAAGTCGTACGTAAAGAAGATCATCGGACGTTGTAAGTGCGCATAATCGAAGAAGACAGACGAATAGTCGGTGATTAGCACGTCACTGATTAAATACAACTCTGCGATATCACCGTATGACGACACGTCATAGGCAAATCCTTCATGTCCACTGATGTCCATGTTTTGTGCAATCAAGTAATGCATCCGGAGTAAGACGACGTAATCGTCACCGAGTCGGGCTTGCATCTCGTTCAAGTCGAGTTGGAGATCAAAGCGGTATTTTCCACGAGCAATGAACTCGTCATCCCGCCATGTCGGTGCGTACAAAACGACTTTCTTGTCGGCTGGAATATCCAGACGCGCTTTGATTTCGCTGATTAAACCAGCTTGATCGTCCGCATACAAGAGATCGTTTCGTGGATAACCCGTCTCAAGCATCGTGTTTTGGAACCCGAACGCACTCTTGAAGATTTCGCTCGAATACGCATTCGGAGAAATCAAGTAGTTCCATTCCTGTGCTTGATTGTAGAAGTTCCGTTTGTAGCGTGTCGCATTCGTTCCCGCCATATGGACTTCTTCCATGTCGAGACCTAGTCGTTTTAATGGTGTACCGTGCCATGTCTGGAGATAGATTGTTTCTTCGCGTTTTTTCAAGCTCAGTGGCTGACGCGTGTTGAAGATCCAATACTTCGCACGTGCCATCGCTTGGTAGTACGCGAAGCTATTTTTGAGCACCCAGTTCGGACAAGCTTCCTTGACGTCATCTGAAGGTTCTTTCGAGAAAATCCAGACGAGTTCAAGTTCAGGGCGTTGTTCTTTTAATTTCAGGTAAAGCGCCTTTGGATTATCAGAATAGCTCCGACCGAGGAAACTCTCAAATAAGACGAGGTTCTCTTTGACCGGCATCTTTTGGAACAGGCGATAGAGCATCAGACCGTTCTTGATCTTTTTACGTCGTGCCGTCCGTAGCGTTCGTTTTGTCTTCACGGCAGTGATGTATGAACGGAACATGAAGTAGGAACCCGTCGACCATGCTTGTAGATACTTACTTCGTGTCTTCGTCCGTCTTAAATCGTAAGCGACGTGACGGAATACATCTGCCTGCTGACTTTTTGACGTGCTTCGTTCAAGCAACGCACGACCACGTTTTGAGATGAATCGTTTGTACCATGTATTCAAGAACTTTTGAACAGTGTTATCCATCGTATGCGCAGATAACATACCATAGATCCGTGAGATATCAGTCAATGTCGTGATATCGCGTGCTTGATAGAGTGATTGTCCCTCGAGTGGTGTACTGCGTGAGTTTCGACCGTAGACGACATAACTGACCGATGTCAGGTTCGTCAGTTTCGCGATAATCGTATGCGCGATGATCGTATCAGCAAACCATCGTGTCTCAAGAACCGGCAAATCGCTCAGCAAGTCCTTTTTGATCATCCATCCGTGAATCGTCGTCAAATGACGCGAATTGAATTTCGTGCGAGTGTAGAAGAAATAACGATCATCATCGATCGGCATAAGCCATTTTTTCTTGTTGTAGACAGGTGAGACTTTACCGATGATGACTTCACCGCGTGATTTCTCATAGGCTTTGATATACGTATAGAGCGCACGTGGTGCGAGGATATCATCACTGTCGAGGAATGTGACGTAGTCACCTGTCGCGACTTCAAGACCGCGACGGCGTGCAGCATATGTTCCTTGATGTGCTTGTTCCAAGATCGTACAAGTCGGATAGAGGGAGCGAAGCTCATCGATGTATGGGCTTGGTCCATCAAAGACGACGATGATTTCTACCGGAATAGACACCTTCTGATCAAGAACGGATTGAATGGCTGCCTTCGTTTGTGATTCGGTTTGATAGACAGGAATGATGACACTAATTGAGTTCATGTTGATTCTCCTTTTTTGTTGAAAAAATCCGCTCAAGACGGATTCACGAAAATAGTTCCTGTTGAATAGGATATCACAAAACGAAAAAAAGGCACGATTCTCTTAAAATTCACTTCGTTGACGATAATGTGTCGGGGTCTCACCGGTCGTCTGCTTGAAGGCTTGACTGAAGTGACTTTGACTCGAGAAGTGTAACTTGTTCGAGATCGTCAGCAAGGAATCGTCCGAAGAACGCAAGAGGCGCTTCGCTTCCCGGATCCGTTCCCGGATAACGTAGCGGGCGAGCGGTAGACCGGTCTCATCTTTGAATAGGACGGACAGATAGTTAGACGAGACATGGATGGCTTGACTGATCGACGAGACGGACAAAGGTTCATAGAGGTGTTGCTGAATATAACGAATGGCTGCCAACACATGTGGCGAATGACGTAATGCTTGGAGCTCCTTGACGGCTTCGGCAAACGAAACGGTAATCCGGACATGCCGATTCCGGAGCTCAGCGATACTCGTCGCCGCTTCAATCGTCTCAATCATCCGGTCGCTGAGTGAGAATGCCTCATCCGGTTCCAGTCCGCCGCGAATCGCAGCACGCGCGCTTAAGAGGACAGTCCCGAGCAACAAATTCTTTTCTGCACGTAAGGGCTGATGACGGGCGAGTGTTCCGAACTCGCCATAGGCCGGCAGGGAATAGGTCGTAGCGAGGCGCTCACTTTGACCGGTCGCGATCCAATCAATGATTTGTTGTTCCCGTTGCCAGGCTTTTCGATATGCCGTGACGCCCGTATGGGAAGGGGCGTCTGCGACGAGAGGGATTTCGGCTTCCTGAATATCAGACTGTTGTTCGATCTCGCGCTTCGGTAGAGCTTCCCCGTGTAACAAGCGATACATCAAGTGAGCACAGTCAATCAGTCGATTCTCCGTCGTACGTGGTAAGGCTTTATAGAACTGATGGTAGGCTTCATCTTGGATGTGTGCCCGAAAAAGAGCCGATTGTAGTAAAACCGGACCGATTCGGTACATTCCTTGTTCCGGAACATCTAAAAAGAGGTAAGCTGTACCATCTTTCAGGGTATAGAGTAGAGGAGTCTTTTTTAGTACTGGCCATTCGTTCTCAATCAGTAAGGTTCCTGGATGAGATGGAGCTTCTGGACGTAACGACAGCGGAGTACCGTGATGATCTCGGTACGTGACGAAAAAACCAGTCATCCCGTAGAGGTGCTCTGCGATTTGCGTCAAGTCAGACGTCGACAAGCGATTCATGACACGACTCCTTTCGAAATATAGTGGATTGCTTCTAGTGTATGTCCTCTTTCGCGGATAGTCGAGAACGAAACAATGAAAAACGAAGCCTTTCGAAAAAAGACTTCGCTGAAAAATCATTCGGATGAAGACGAAGGAACCTTTAAATCCGAATCATGTCGTTCCTCGTCAAGTGATGCGACAGCTGCTTCCTCATACAATACGGATTCTTCCGAATGTATGACCTCTTCAACGGAGTCGTGAACCAATGTTTTCGTATCGTCGAGTTGGAAATCAAGCGTCAGTTGATGGAGATTACCAGCAATCTTTGCAAGATGCGTAGCGGCAGACGTCACGGATTCGAGTGTTGCGTTCGTTTCTTGAATGCTCGCACTACTCGTCTCAAGACCTGCGGCATTCTCTTCCGTCAAAGCGAGAATCGTCCCCATGGCGTCTGAGACTTCTTCCGTCGCTTGCGTCAACGCATGGATGTCACCGGTCAGTTCTTCTGTCCGGCGTGAGACATGTTGGACGGAACCCGCGATTTGCTCGAAATCGTCACCGGTCGTCTTGACGGAATCAAGCGATCGTTTCAAATCATCCATGACATGGTGCATCGCACCCATCGCGGTCTGTGTCTCGTCTTGGATATGATCGAGGAGTTGTTTGATTTGCTTCGCAGAAGCGTCACTCTCTTCCGCAAGCTTTCGGACTTCACTCGCAACGACAGCGAATCCGCGTCCTTGTTCGCCAACGCGTGCTGCTTCAATGGCGGCATTCAAGGCGAGCAAGTTCGTCTGACTCGAGATTGCTTGTAGTGTGCCAAGGACTTTGGCAATCTCATCCGATCGTTTACCGAGGAAGTCGGACGTATTTTGGATTTCCTGTTCGAGTGAGACGGAATGATCAAGTAAATCGGCGATCGTCTGTTTCGTTACATCACTTCCGCGAACGGCTGCGGAAGCGACGGTCGAGACTTCCGATAATGTCGTTGACGCGACGTGTTGCATGGCCGTCGACCGTTCCTTGACGCCATGAACGGCATGGGACGAGCGCTCTGCTTGTTTCGTCTGTGTTTCACCAGCCGCTGCGATCTCTTCCATCGTTCGTCCGATTTGCAGAGAAGCTGTTTGGACGTGCGTTGCATTCGTGGAGAGTTCGGCAGATGCATCCCGGACGGTCGTCGCTGAAGTCGTCAAAGCGAGAATTGTTTGACGTAGTCGAGCCCGCATCGCGTCAAAGTTCTCGGTGAGATCCGTCAACTCGTCTTGGATGAAACGTGTCGGACGCTTTGGCGTCCGTAAATCACCAGAGGCGATGGCAAGTGCTTCTTGACGGAGTGTTGATAAAGGACGATTGATTGATCGACCAATCAACCAAGCAATCAACGTGGCTAAAGCGATCGCGACGACGAAGTTGATCAACGATTGACTGAGCATTTCTTCTTTCGGTGCATACAAGGAAGCATAGTCAAGAACGACAGCTAACTTAAAGCCTGTTTTTGACGAGGTCTGCCAGATGACGACGGATTTTGTACCGGCGACGTCCATGATGGTCGAACCCGACTCTTGTTCCATCATTGCTTTAGGAGCAGAGAAATAAGGTTTTCCGTCTTCTTTCATCTGCGTTACGTTTTTGAAGAAATAATTTTTATTCGGATGGGTGACAATCTTCCCATTTTGGGTATAGCTGAAGACGAATCCTTTTTGTCCGATTTCAATCCGCTTCATGTCTTCTGCTAGGCGATCGATACTTTTATAGATGGATAAGACACCTTTGATATTCGCCTGTGCATCTAGTGTTGCTTTTGAGAAGCTGATGATGGATAGTTTCGTTGCCGCATCATAATGCGGCTCGCTCATGATGACGGTGCTAGAGTTATCGAGTGCTTGTTTGTACCAGTCTTCCTTGCGTGGATCGTACCCAGGTGCTGCCGCTTGTTTTGGCCAATTGAGATAACCACCAGCGGTATCCGCATACTGAATGAAGGAGTTTTCGATTTTCGATGAACCGTACTTTTCTAGGACGCTATAGATATCGCTCGCTTTTTGCGTCGGAGGAGTAGCCGGATCGGGTTGTTTCGTTTGATCCGTGTAGTTCGGTAAAGCGCCGTCCGCTCGGTTGAACGGAAGACCTGCGAGTAAGGTCGTATCCTTTTTCGTATCATCAATGATTCGTGTAAAGGATTGTTCGAGTTGCTTCAAAGCGGTTTGTGACGTCGAGTCTACAAGCTGATCGACGGTTTGGCTCGTCTGATCATAAGAAAACCAGGTCGAGGCACCGAGAGTGAGAGCGGGCAATAAAATAAGCCCGATGAACAGGCGACGCGTGATCGGGAGGCGCATATGTATTCTCCTAACTAAATAGTCTTTAAATTCTGTCTACTTGGAATATCGGAATAGTATGACCAAATATGAAGGAATTATGTAGAGATTTTCATCATTTGAGAAATGAATCGGAGCAGGGTTCATGATAAAATGAAAAGGGTGTCACAGAGTGGCTAGGGAGGAACAGAAATGAATATTGCTTTTTTCTTATTACCTAAAGATGAGGTGAAATATTTAGATCCTGAGTCAACGGTCAGACAAGCACTAGAAAAGATGAAACATCATCGTTTTACGTCAGTCCCACTCGTTGATAATAAAGGGAAATACGCAGGAACGCTGACAGAAGGCGATGTCTTGTGGGCGCTCGAAGCAAATCTCGAGCATGCCGATTATGACCATGTCTTGCAGACACGTTTAACCGATATCAAACAACGTGTCCGTTATAAACCGGTCTCGATCACAGCGCAAATGGAAGAGATGATTGAAGTCATCACGGATCAAAATTTCGTACCCGTCATCGATGACGGAAGACATTTCATTGGGATTATCCGACGACGTGACATCATCGATTATTTTGCTAAAAAAGTAGCGCGTGAGAACGTCAGTTATTAAAAAAGAATAAAACTAGTAAAAAAAGCACTTATTTTCGCAGAAATGTGGGAAGACGTGCTTTTTATTGACCCAAAACGACTTCAGGAAACGGTATGAGACGACGATATAGAAACATAATGACAATTTAGGGAGGACGATGTGTTGCGACGTTTATCACCAGTCTTCATCGTAGAAGCTTTTCGAAGACGCTCCTACTATAAAACGTTCTCATGGATGATTGCGATCATCGGGTTATTAGCATTGATCGTCGCATGTCAACATTTGATGAAAACACTCGAAGAAGGTTATCGCTTCAAAGCATCAGGAAAAACGATTGCTGAAGTGACACCATTTAATCATGCTGAACAAGAAGTGACACGCTATTATTTTTCATCATTGAATGAGGACACGGATGTTCTACAAGCGTCCAAACAATCCGATCGTGCATTGGAACAACTAACGGATCGTCTACCGAACATGAAAGCGACTGGGTCGGCACAGGAAGAAGTCTTGGCGGAAGTCAAGAAGCTTCAACGGCAAGGATATGAATCGAACCATCGCTTCTTCACGACGATGACGAATTTCAAGAGTGAAATCATCTTCAATCAACTCGTACTGAGCAAAGAGACAGGATCTTATTATAATGTCTTCTCCAATTTGATTCTGATGGAGGAACAACTTGGGAAATCAGCTGAAATCTTAAAAGATGCCCGTCAAAAGGAAGAACCGAGCTCGATTGATCGATTACGGATTCAGCAGATGCGGATTGATTTACTGATACGCCAGGCATCACTCATCAAATCATTGTATGATGTGATTCCTCTTCAGGACGATACGGGACGGCAAGATGTCGCAACAATGCGGGAACAGATGGCTGCCTATACACAAACGCTCGATGATCTATTACGTGCTCCAAAAGTCGAGACCTACGCTGCTTTGGCAGGACAAGCGGAAGAATATGAATCGAGTATGTATCGTCTGTACGATCAAGAACTCAACCAAGTCGCACAAGAAATGCAGGATCGAGGCCATCACATCATTCGCAATGCCTGGCTTCTCTTTGGTGCAACCAGTGTCTTAATTCTTGGACTGTTGATTTTGACCTTATCGTTATTACGCGCCTTTCGCCAAGATCTATCCTTACTGAAAGGAGAAGCGAATACCTTTGCAGAAGACCGCCGGCAATCCGGTTATGACGTACCGGAGCGAAATGATTTTCAACCTGTCGTCCAAGCGTTTCGGACGATGACGGCCATCATCGCCGGGTTGCTCGATCATAATGATGCCAAAACAAAAGAAATCAAGCAGAAAAAAGCGGAAATCGAGTCGCTCTTTTCACAAAATACAGATCCGATTCTTGCGATGTCATCTGACTATACGATTGTGAACGGAAACGAACGCTTTCGACAATTGACGAAAGCGACGGCGGGATGGACGATCGAAGAACTGATCCATCCGGCTGATTTGAATCGGATGCGGCGAGCGTTGAAGCAATCATTGGAAGGCCATAGTCAAACGATTCGTTGCAAGATGCTGTTCGATGAAAAAATCTTAAACATGTTCGTCAACATCGTCCATGTCGCAAACAAAGAAGACGATACAGGCGTTGCACTTTACTTATCCTGTCATGATGAAACGGATCAGTTCCGGCGCGAAGAACGGATCACACAACTCGCACTCTTTGACATGTTGACGGGACTGTTGAACCGAAATGGCTTTGAACAAAAGATGACAGATGCGTTGAAAGCACCTCAGCCGGGAGAACTCGTCACCATCAGCGTTCGACAATTCCGGCGGATCAACGATATTTACGGACATGGTGCAGGCGATCAGATTTTGAAAGATCTCGCCAATCGACTCAAACATCATTTCATCGGAACGGGACAAGCCGCACGAATCGGGGGAGACGAATTCGCCGTGTTGGTTGCACAACAGGATATCGTTGATTACGAGAAATTGAAGCAAGTCATCGAACACGTCTATGAGATCGATGGAGAGTATGTCAATGTCAGCATCAGTATGAGTATGGTGCGGTACCCCGATGATGCAGTAGCCGTCACGTCCTTATTATCTTCGGTTGATATCGCGATGCAGCATGCGAAGCAACAGACAGAAGGCGGACCGGTCTGGTTCGAATCCTGGATGAGTGCCGAGTATCTCGAATCCGTCGTCCTCGAAGGAGAACTGCGGGACGCGATCGAAAAGAACGAGCTACAATTGTTCTATCAACCACAAATCAATCTCGCGACCGGTCAAGTCGATGGCTGTGAAGCGCTCCTGCGCTGGTTCCACCCTGAACGGGGGATGATCAGTCCGGCGATCTTCATTCCGATTGCCGAACGATCGATGTTGATTGAAGAGATCGGGATGTGGGTCGTTGCCGAAACGGTCCGACAAGTCGAAGAGTGGAAGGATACGGAACTCGGAGTACTACGCGTCTCAGCGAACTTATCCGTCAAAGAACTCGTCTCCGGTCGGATCGTCGATTATCTGACTGATGTCCGAGAAGTTCATCCGGGAATCGAACAACGGATGGAACTTGAAATTACGGAATCATTCGGTGTCTTTTCAGACACACGCGTGTTTGATGCGTTACAGAAGTTGCATCAGATGGGGTATCGTCTTGCGATTGATGACTTTGGTACGGGGTATTCTTCCTTGTCGTACTTGAGTCGCTTGCCAATTCAGCGACTGAAAATTGACCGTTCGTTCATCAGTGGTCCGGATGCATGCTCGAACGCACCGCTCATCGAGACGATCATCAAGCTCGCACATACGCTGAAGTATGACGTCGTCGCTGAAGGAATCGAAGAACTTGAACAAGCTGATCATTTGCGAGTGCTTGACTGTGAGTATGCGCAAGGATTCTATTATTCAAGACCGATTCCAGCCGACGTGTTTCGAGTCTGGTACGTGAAGTACCATCAAAAGCTTCTATCTGAATGAATTAGTCTATTATGATTCATGATTTTAATATGTATGTGTCTTAAAATGAAAAAAGGTGAGTTTCCAGTCCGGAAAGTCACCTTTTTTCATTCGATAAATAGAGAACGTGAATGTTCACCCTCGACTCCTACAGGAAAAGAAAGCACGATTTTCGCTTTCGTCAGGGCTAGATAAGACCCGACAGACCGCATGAAATGAGAGGTGGCGCGGCTTATCACCCGTCTGTGGAAAGCGGGGATGACAGAAACGTTCATTGTAAGCGTGAACTTTAGATTGATGAAAATAATTATTAAACGCGATCGAGTACGAGGTCGTCTGCTTGTTCGAGATACGCTTTGACCGGTGCGACCGCTGCTTCAACCGTACCTGGTGCAAACGGAGACTTTAATCCAGCGCGCTCGACGAGCGTGAGGAAGCTTTCCGATCCACCGGCACGACAGAGATCGAGATATGATGTCCAAGCCGCTTCCCGGTCCTGTTCCATCCAAGCATAGAACTGGAAGGCACAGACTTGAGCGAGCGTGTAATCGATGTAGTAGAAGGGACTTCCGAAGACGTGCCCTTGCTGATGCCACCAGGCACCTGAATCGAGATAATCATTCGCTTCGTAATCACGATGCGGCAAATATTTCTTCTCGATCGTCCGCCATGCTTCGCGACGCTCAGCTGGTGTCAATTCCGGTTGGTTGTAGATGACGTGCTGGAACTCATCAATCGCAACGCCGTATGGAAGGAACGTGACACTTCCTGCGAGGTGATTGAATTTGTATTTCGCCGTCTCTTCACCGAAGAATTCTTCCATCCATGGATAAGCAAAGAACTCCATCGACATCGAATGGATCTCGCACGCTTCATACGTCGGGAAGGCACTTTCTGGAGCAGTCAGGTGACGGCTCTCATAGACTTGGAACGCATGTCCGACTTCGTGTGTCAGGACATCGATGTCGCCTGCCGTTCCATTGAAGTTCGAGAAGATGAACGGGAGTTTTTCGTCTGCGATGTAGGTACAATACCCACCGCCCGCTTTTCCAGGCTTCGCCGTTAAATCGAGTGCTTCCCGGTCGAGCATGTAGTTGAAGAACTCGTTCGTCTCCGGTGACATCTCCGCATACATCTTTTTGCCGCCTTCGATGATGAATGACTCTTCGCCTTTAGGTGTCGCGTTCCCAGACTTGAAAGCGAATCCTTCATCGTAGTAGTACAAGTGATCGACACCGATGCGTCGTTGCTGGCGTTCTTTAAGTTGTGTCGCGAGCGGGACGATCGTTTCAAGGATCTGTTCGCGATATTGTTCAACCATCGATTGATTGTAATCGACGCGAAGCATCCGTGCGTATCCGAGTTCGACGAACGATGGGAAACCGAGTGTCTTTGCGATGTCTGTCCGGATACGGACGAGTTTATCGTAAATTGTATCGATCGTTTCCCCTTGCTCTTTTAAGTAGCCATAGCGGGCTTCTGAAGCGGCTTTACGAACAGCCCGGTCTGGTGATTGGAGGTAAGGACCGAACTGCGATAAGTTAAGCGTCTTCCCGTCAAACTCGATTTGAGCAGAAGACATCAGTTTCGTATATTCGCTTGAGAGACGGTTCTCTTCTTGGAGCTTTGGAATGATCTCTTCCGAAAACGTCTTTAAGCTCGCTTCCGCGATTAGGAATAACTGTTTGCCTTGCGTCCGTTCGAGTTCATTGCGAAGCGGATGCGTCGTCAACGCTTGATAATAGCTTGAGACATATCCTTGATAGATCGCGCTTGCTTCATCAAAGAACCCTTGTTCCGTCTCATAGAACGTATCGCGTGTATCAATCGTATGACGGATTTCGACGAGCTGGCTTGCCGTTTCAAATTGATTTCTGAGGGTATTAATCTCAGTGATGGCTGCGTTTGCTTCATCTACCTGTGTGGCTTCCGTTAGTCGAGCGATTGCTTGATTCATCGATGTTTCAAGCAAAGCAAGATCAGGACGGACATATGTAATTTCTGAAAATGGCAACATGTAAGCGCCTCCTTTTGATTTCTAACTATTATCACACAAAAATACTTGCAAAACCAGAGGGACAAACGTATGCTTTTTGTGAGAACGTGAGCGAGCTGTCTAACAGCTTACTCCTATAAAAAATCGAAACTTCCATTCGGAAGAAAAACGATCGAGAAAGTAGAGGGATAGTATCATGGGATTCTTAAAAAAATTGTTTGGTGGTAACGACGCAGGAAACACGAAAATTGCTTCTGCACTTACAGGTAAAATCGTCAACATCGAGAACGTACCCGATCAAGTTTTCTCTCAAAAAATGATGGGCGACGGTGTCGCGATCGAGCCAACAGAAGGTAAAGTCGTCTCGCCGATCAACGCAACGGTTGAAACGATTTTCCCGACAAAACACGCAATCGGTCTAAAAGGTGAAGATGGTCTTGAACTCTTGATCCACGTTGGTCTTGATACGGTTAACCTCAAAGGCGAAGGCTTCACGGCTCACGTCCAGTCAGGTGACAAAGTCAAAGCAGGAGACGTCCTCGTCGAGTTCGATCTCGAGTACATCCGTGCAAACGCACCATCGACGATCACACCGATCATCGTGACAAATCACGATCAATTCACGCTTTCAGCTGTACCAGCTGAAGGAACTTCTGTTGTCGCAGGCGACACAGAGCTCTTCAAAGCAACACATAAATAAGATACGACACGCCTCCATCCCTTACGGATGGGGGCTTTTTTTGATGTCTCCTCCCTTGTCTTACCGTTTTGTAAGAGAAGTGAAAGTAAAGTCCATTTTGAGAAAAGCATGGAAGGACTAGACTGAGTGTAACGAATCAAACACAGGAGGCATTAGAAATGAAAGCAATCTTACGAGCAGAACAGATTACAAAAACCTATCACACGAAAACGGCACGCCACGAAGCACTACGTCCGACGACGCTCAGTGTCCATGAAGGGGAATTCGTCAGTATCATGGGACCGTCCGGTGCCGGGAAATCGACGTTGCTTAATCTGCTGTCGACGATCGATCAGCCGACGGACGGATCGATTTTAATCAATGGAGCAGACGTGACGGCGATGAAGGAAAAACAATTGGCACGTTTCCGCCGGGAACAACTCGGCTTCATCTTCCAGGATTTCAATCTCCTCGATACAATGACGGTCCGGGAAAACATTGCCTTACCGCTCTCACTCGCGAACGTCGATAAAAAGATGATCTTAGAGCGTGTCGATCGTGTGGCGCATCAACTCGGTATCCAGGACCTACTCGATAAACGTCCGGTCGAACTATCGGGAGGACAAAAACAACGGACGGCTGCCGCCCGTGCGATCATTCATGATCCGTCACTCATCTTAGCGGATGAACCGACCGGTGCGCTTGATTCAAAGTCAGCGACAGGATTGCTTGAAGCGATGCAGTCACTAAACGACGAAGGCGCGACGATCTTAATGGTGACACACGACCCGATGACGGCGTCTTATGCAGAACGAATTCTGTTCGTCAAGGATGGAGAGCTGTTCAAGGAAGTCCATCGCTTCGGTTCACAGAAGGATTTTTTCGAGCAGATTATGGAAGTCCAACGCGAACTCGGAGGTGCCGTCCGTGAGTTTGTCTAAACTGGCGTTTCAAAATCTAAAAAACATCCGTCAAAACGTGATGTACCTCGGTGCGGTCACGTTCGCGATTCTCATTTACTACACGTTCCTTGCGATTCGATCAAACGAAGCGATGCTTCAGGCGAATGAATTGTACGGAAAATTAGGAACGGTCTTTACTGGAGCGAGTGTTATTCTAGCGCTTTTCTCTGCTATCTTCATCTGGTATTCAAGTGACTTCTTCTTACGCCGCCGTAAGCAGGAAATCGGTCTCTACGCGTTGCTCGGTTTAGAGCGGGGACAGATCGCCCGACTGATCTTCCTTGAGACGATGGGGTATGGAGTGATTGGTCTAATCCTCGGGATTGCGATCGGAACAGTCGCATCGAAATATTTCGTACAGTTGCTGGCTTCCGTCATGGCGATGCAAGTCGATGCGACCTTTACGATCAGCGGAGCTTCCGTCGTGCAGACGATCGGCGTCTTCCTTTTGATCTTCCTGATCATTGCCTTACGTTCAGCCCGGACGATCTATCGTTTTACATTGATTGAATTGTTCAAGGCAGAGCAACAAGCAGAATCCCTTCCGAAAGTCCATCCGATCCTAGCCGTGCTTTCGGTCGTTTTGATTGGTATCGGTTACTATTTGACGGGACAACCGTTAATGGATCACTTTACGATTGTCGCACCTCTCTTGATGCTGTGTGTGATCCTCGGGACATTTGGAACGATGAGTTACTTCACGATCTTTTTATTACGCCTCTTAAGTAATCAAGCGCGACATTTCAAAGGAACGAATTTGATTCTGCACGGACAATTGCTGTCACGAATCAAATCGAACGCTGTCATGCTGTCGACGATCACGGTCATTACTGCCGTGACATTGACGACAGTCGGTACAGCGACATCGATCTATTACTTCATCGATCAGACTGTCGAGGAGCAAGTCCCGTACAGTCTGTCGATTGCGAGTAAACAAGCGGAAGCGGAACAGCTAATTGCCAAGTCCGACCAGAAGATCGACAGCCGGACGATGGTCAACGTCAAGAACGTCGATCACAAGATGACTGAGCTTCCGAACCCGCTGACGTTCACACGCTATTATCAAACCTATGCTTACGAAGATCAGCCAGGGCAATTTAGTTACGTCAATTACTCGGATTACGTGAAGCTTGCGAAAGCAAACGGTCAAACGGTCATCAAAGAACCGAAACGAGGCGAAGCGATCGTCCTTGAAACATTTAAAGGAAACGATTTGTTGAAGATGAAAGTCAAATCGCCGGTCGGTGTCAAAATCAAGGATGTCCATGAGTCCTTTCGCATCACCGCTGCGACGAATTTACCGATCGCTCAACTTTATGAGAAACAACGGCTTGCCTTCGTCGTAAACGACGATGCGTTTGCAAAGATGCCGGAAAAAGGTTTTACGCTGACGAATTATCAGTTTTCGGATGAACGTCATGACGATGGACTGATAAAGCAATTAACGCAACTGTATGGAAAACAAGCGGATACAGAAATGGCAGCGTACTATCCGGTCTATACGATGACGACGGCAACGACCGGCTTACTCGCGTTTGCTGCCGGCTTCCTCGGTCTCGTCTTCTTGCTTGCGACAGGTTCAATCATCTACTTTAAGATGCTCGCGGAAGCAGAAGAATCGAAACAACGGTTTGCGATCATTCAAAAGATTGGTGTCGATGAAAAGGAACAAACGGGTATCATCCGTCGCCTCGTCGGATTCGTCTTCTCTTTACCGTATGTCCTCGGACTCGTTCATAGTCTAGTTGCGATGCAAGTCCTGCAGAAACTGTTGAACTACAATATCGTCCGTCCGACATTACTTGCGATTGTTTGCTATACGATCGTCTATCTGATCTACTATATCGTCACGGTTCGTGCTTACCGCCGCATCGTGACGGGATGAACTAAATACGGATACACAGAACTGGAAACGGAATAATCGTTTCCAGTCCTTTTTGAGTTCGTTATGATAGAAACAGAAGGAGTTGACGTGAACGATGCATACGATTTTATTAGTCGAAGATGATGTGAAAATCGCGACATTATTAAAGGAACTACTCGAACGTTATGATTTTAAGGTCGTCGTCGAGGATGGACGAGGGGATGTCATCGCGACCTACGAGGAAACGAATCCTGATGTCATTTTATTAGACGTTAATTTACCGAAGTTCGACGGTTTCTATTGGTGTCGGCAATTACGGATGAAGACACGGGCACCGATTCTCTTTATCTCGGCACGTGTCGGCGAGATGGATCAAGTCATGGCACTCGAATATGGTGCTGATGACTATATCGTCAAACCGTTCCAAGGAGCGGTCGTCATCGCGAAGATTAAAAGTCAGATTCGCCGGGCGTATGGCACGTTGTCGAACGAGGCGGATGAGCGGACGGTGACGAAAGAGGGTGTCACACTGTACTTAGACCGTTATATCGTCGAGTACGGGGAACAGTCGATCGAGCTGTCGAAAAAAGAAGGGCTGATCCTTGAGATGCTGCTGACGGCAAGTCCACGAATCGTTAGTCGGGGTGACTTACTCGAACGGATTTGGGATGACGAAGCATTTGTCGATGAGAATACATTGAATGTAAATATCACCCGTGTCCGTAAACGACTTGCAGAAATCGGAGTTGCTGGTCTAGAGACGGTTCGAGGTGTCGGCTATAAACTGGTTCTTGAGCCATGAAGCTTTTTTTACGGCACGTGATACCGGGTACCATCTTCTTTACCGGACAGATGCTCATTTTATACGCTATTTTATGGCTCTACGACCTCTATCGTCCGGCAGCATTTTTTTACATCGTCCTCTTGAACAGCATCGGTCTCTTGATTTATCTCAGCTATCGTTTCTTCAGCATGCTTCCGCTGTTACGACGGATGCAACAACCGGTCCAGTCAGTCGCAGAACCGATTCGTAGCGATAGCGAAGAACCGATTTCCGTTGCCGTCGAACAATTTTTAGAGCGGCAACAGACATTGTTTCGCAATAGCCTGTTTGCTGAGCGACGAAAAGAAAAAGAACGACATCGGTATGTCGATCAATGGATTCACCAGATGAAGACACCATTATCTGTCATCGAACTGATCCTTGAACATCCAGGGGAACACTATCAAGCGGATTTACGTCAAGAGGTTGATCGGTTACGCAGTGGACTCGATCAGATGCTCTATTCGTCACGCTTAGAAGCAATCGAGACAGACTTGAAGGCGGAACGACTGGTATTGAAGCCGCTCGTGACGAGCATCATCAATCAAGAAAAACGATTGTTCGTCAAAAACCAGGTCTACCCGAAACTCGACATCGCCGAGGACGTGTATGTCTATACGGATGCAAAGTGGTTTCGTTTCCTCGTCTTACAGCTCGTGACGAACGCGATCAAGTATACAACGGGGCATGGTCGAGAAGTCGTTCTGACGGCAGAGGTGACAAAGGGGCAGGTCGTCTTGTCGATTCAAGACGATGGTGTCGGAATTCCGAAACGAGATGTGCCGCGTGTCTTTAATGCGTTCTTCACGGGTGAGAATGGGCGCCGCTACGGGGAATCGACCGGGATGGGCTTGTATTTCGTCCAACAAGTTTGCTTGAAGCTCGGGCACGAGATCGAACTCGAGAGTGAAGAAGGTGTCGGCACGACATGCCGGATTCGATTAGTAGGAGGTCGCGCACATGATTGAAGTCAAACAATTGGGGAAGGTCTATCCTGGAAAGGTGACGGAGCAACCGTTGACCGATTTGAACTTTCGGGTGGAGGAAGGTGAGATGGTTGCCGTCATGGGACCATCCGGTAGTGGCAAATCGACACTGATCAACTTGCTTGCGACACTTGACGAACCGAGCTGGGGATCGATTCTGATCGATGGCGTCGATACAGCGACGTTCAAGCGAAAAGAGATGACACGTTTTCGGCGCGAGACGCTCGGGATCATCTTTCAGGAATTCAATCTACTCGACTCGTTGACACTCGGTGAAAACATGCTCGTTCCGTTGATGCTGTCAGGGAAAAAGGCGAAGCTCGCGCGGGAAGAGATGGAAGAGTTGGCACGTCGTCTACAGATTGACGATCTGCTCGATAAACAGGTCGATGAGGTAAGTGGCGGACAACGACAACGAACGGCAATCGGTCGTGCCTTGATCCATACCCCGCGTCTGATACTCGCGGATGAACCAACCGGAGCACTCGATTTTCAATCGACGAAACATGTCATGGACGTCCTAGCCGAGTTGAATGCAACCGGGATGACGATGGTCATCGTGACGCATGATCCGCAAGTCGCGTCGTACTGTAATCATGTCTTGTTTCTCAAAGATGGTAGCATTCAGACGGAATTATTCCGTGATGAGCCACGACGTATCTTTTTCCAACGGGTCATCGAATCATTATCGCTATTAGGAGGGGATGAGCATCAATTATCTGCAATACGCCCTACGTAACATCCGCCGCTATCAGCGGTTGTACTACGGTTACGCCTTGACAATTATTATCGCGATGACAATCGTGACGAGTTATTGGAACTTGTTGACGAATAGATCGTTCCAAAATGTCGCCAAGGTATTGAGTCAATTGAACCAGGTCATCGAGCTGACGATTTTCTTCGTCTTCACCGCGGAGCTGATCATCTTACTCTTTAGTGTCCTATTCATTTATTCGACGACGTACACGATGCTTGAGCACCGTAAGAATGATTTGCGGACGATGCGAACACTCGGCAGTGGACTATCGCATTTCTTAAAATATTTTTTGATTGAGGTCTTGATCGTCGGTGGATTTGCGATTACGGCAGGACTAGTGCTTGGAAACGTCTTGACGAAGATGTTATTACTCTCTGTCGTTAAGGTCATGTTCTTGCCACCGATTGAATTCGAGTTATCATTTTATGCAATCCTCGCCTTGATTGGTGGTGCCCTCATCGTCTTACTGACGGCAACCGTTCTCGCGATCTATCGCTTTCGTCCCGACCGACCGGTTCGATTACGGTCTCCGTTTCGACGACGGATCTGGATTCTGATACAAGTCATTGCTTTGTTGACTCTGATCTACGGGTATACGCTCGCATTCATTCGGATGTACGAATTTTACATCGTATTTCCCCTCGTCATCTTCATCGGATCGTTCTTCATTTGCCGGTATGTCTTACCGTGGTTGACCCAATTATACCGTCCTCGTCGTCTGTCGCTTCGGAAGCTGATCGTCTCGGAAATCGCCAATCAACTTCGTACGAATAGTACGTTGATTGCTCTCGGGACGATTTTGACGTCTTGTGCGCTGACAGCAGTCGGTCTCGTTTTCTTATTTCAATTGGTCGGACTCGATTTATCGTCACAAAACCAATTCGGTCTCGTCTATTATGAAGAGTCCGCTCAGCCGACGAAACGATTGAAGGATATCAAGCAGACGATGACCAAGGCGTTCCCGGATCGCTACCAGCAAGATATTCAAGTGAAGGCAGATGGAACACGGGTGCTCTTGCCGATTTCAGCGTACAACAAGATGATGCGTCAACTGCATTTTCAGGAGCGGACAGCGACCGGTCGACAGAGTTTCTTCGTACCGGCACGTCCAGTACAACTGGAAGAGAACACGCCGACGATGAAAAAAGCGAAACAGGCGATGGAAAAAGCCGACTTTGAATTGCTTCCCGCTGCTTCCCATGATTTAGTCTTCGGTTACAACTACCGGATCGAGACGATGTTCGTCGTCAGTGATGCCGTCTTTCAAACACTGAAGCAACCTGTCCGTCAAATCGTCGTCTTTGATACGCCAGCCTATCATGATTACGGAACAAAGGACTGGGAACAGTGGATGAAGATTGTCCGCAACATCCAGTCTGCAGCAAAGCTAGATGAAAAACAGTCGGTTCCTTATCAGTTGATCAATGAGACGGAGGATGAGATCGACGGCATCCGGATCGTGCGCCTCGTCACGTTCGTCGTCATCCTCCTGACGATCTGGTTGTTCGTCATCAATGCAAGTTTCCTGCATGTGTGGATGCAGATGACAGCGGAACAAGAACAAAAACGAATGAAGACATTGTTTGCGTTAGGGTTCGGTTCCGGGAATATCCGCCGTTACTTGCTCATGAAGTATGGTGCGGTCTTACTCATTCCGTACCTGATCTCGGTTTTTCATGCTTTCTTATTGTTCCAAGTCGTCGTGACCCGAGCCGGACTACAGGTCGGGTCATTCCTCGACTTAGCCACATTTTGGATCAGTATCGTCACGACCGGATACTTCTTAAGTGTCTTACCGATTTGGTTACGCTACCCACGCCATCTGTTCCGGAATTCATCCAAAAGTTCGATGTATCCGACACCGGATTCAAGGGTATGATGATACCATAGGAACAAGGGAGGGAATCGTATGCTAGACCATTCACCATATCGGGGTTACGGTGACCGGATCCGTATCTTACGAGAGCGTGCCGGGATTACGATCGAACAATTGGCTGAACGCCTCGGTGTCGCACCGTATTTCATCCGTCGGACGGAACTCAGCGAAGTCTATCCAACTAAACCCTACATCGAAGCATTAGCGGACGTCTTGAACATCGATGCCAGTTATTTGGCACGGCATATCTGGACGGGAGAGTCGTTAAAGTTCATCATGCAACAGAACACACCGCTCGAAGAGATGAAGCTTGCTTATGAACAGACGCTCGGACAAGACGGAACGTGGGTCGAGGAACAGCTCGAGGAGCGAATGCGTCTATTTGATTTAATGTATGATGAGGATGTCAAACGGATCGAGCAGACGATGAGTGCTACCGAGCAACGGATCTTTCATGAGCTCGTCGAAGCCGTCATGGAAGCAGGAGAGTTGCAACGCGATCAAGCTGAAGAGACGTATGAGTTATTTGAGGATAAATTACCATCGATGATGCAACTGGATGAATACCTCGATCGTATGACGGACGGGATTTCTTTGTCCAGTTCGACTTATTATGCGGATTATAGCGACCGAAAAAGCCGCTCTCGTTATCACCGAAAATGAAAAAAAGTCGCTATCTTCTGATTGACGTTCAGAAGACAGCGACTTTTTTATTGACGTTGTGGCATCGGACGTGGACGACGCGTCTTTTGACGTGTCCGACCGATGATGAAACCGATGATCGCATTCGCAATGACGAGTACCCAACCGACATAGCCGAAATTGAGAGTTAAGCTACCGAGCATCGCTTGCCACTTGAAAATCATCATCACATCACCACGCAAGACGAATCGCGCGAGACAGACAAGTAAGACAGTCAATCCGGCGATGAAGACACCAACCCAGCTACCGTATAAACGGGAAGACTGGCGGCGCACCGCGACGAAGGACCAACAAAAGAGGCTAGAGACGAACGCCATGCCTCCGTAGGCAATGACGAGTTCCCATGTCGCACTCGCTTGCGGGAATTTCGTGAACATGACAAGTGACGAGACCATGGCAGCAGCTGTGAAAAGGATCGCTGCCCAAAAACGAGACCGCATAACGTAGTTCCTCCTAAAGGCTTTTTCTCACCTAACGATAGCGGAAACGATTCGTCTTGTAAACTGTTACCGGCGTCCGCTTAAGATCCGGCGTAATTGTTTAAGCGGATTCGATCCGTAGAACAGAACACCACCACGGTAGAATTTCGTTCCGACAAATAAGGCGAGCGAAATGCTGATCAGCATTAAAATGAGGGAAATCGAAACTTGCCATAGCGGTACATCGGTCAACATGACACGCAAGAACATGACCATCGGTGTAAAGAACGGAACGAATGACAAGACGACGACGGCTTGATTCGTTGGTGCGTTCAGACTGAACATTGAAATCATGAAGGCAGCAACGATTAACAAGATGACCGGTAACGTCACTTGCTGCGCATCCTCGACCCGGCTGACGAGCGAACCGAGTGCTGCAAGTAACGTGGCATATAGGAAGTATCCAAGCAAGAAGAAGACGAACAGATAAATGATTGTTCGGGCACTTAAGGAATCGAGTGATAACTGATTGAATAAACTGCTACTTTGAGCACTGTAGTAGCCGACACCGACGAGAATCGACAATTGTACGAGACTGACGGTAGCGATTGAAAGAATCTTCGCGAGCATGTGCTGGATCGGACTCGCTGCAGAGATCAGCAACTCCATGACCCGTGATGATTTTTCATTCGCGATTTCCGTGACGATCATTCCACCGTAGATCGCGATCGTGAAGTACATCAAAAACAACAATACATAAACGAGCGCGGAGGCAGCAAAGAGTTCGTCTTCACTTTTTCCACCTGTCGACGTCAACTCTTGTTTGACGGGAACGGGTTTAGCGAGTGACGCAAGAACGTTCGGGTCAATCTTCGCATCCGTGATGACCGCTTGATCACGGACTTGTTTGACGACCGTCGCGACTTGTGTCTGTAACTCGGATTCAGGACTAGCACTAACGAGCGTCACGTCATAAGAGTCTTGAACAATCGCTACGACGTCAAATGTGCCTCGATCGACCGCTTTACGTGCTTCTGCGACCGTATACTCCTTCGGTGTGATGTCTGAGGTGACACCAGCCTTTTTCAAGGCAGGGCGAAGGTCTGTCGATAATTCACTGACGAGGGCGACTTTCGGATCGTCACCCGAGAACCAGTCGAGAATCCGTTCGATATTGCCGAAGCCGACGAGAAACAGGACCATCAGAACAGTTGAGATCAAAAAGCTTTTGGCACGTAGTTTCTGTAATAGATTGAAGCGATATAAAGTCAGGAATTTACGGTTCATAACGTTTTCCGACCTCCTCGATGAAGATATCCTGCAAGGATAATTGATCCCAGACGAAACGATCAACATGGTGTCCTTCACTGACGATATGTTGGAGAAGTTGGTCAGCGGTTTCTTTTGAAGAAACTTGGACGACATGTCCATTATTGTCCGACTCAACTTGAAGGACACCCGGTAAGCTATCCCATAGGAGTGGTGGGGCATCCGTCGTCAAGAGGACACGGGTCTTCCCATAGCTCGCCTTGATATCAGGAAGATAACCAGCGACGACGGGCTTACCATGATCGAGAATCGCAACATGCTCGCAGAGTTCTTCGACATGATCCATTCGGTGACTCGAGAAGACGATCGTCGTTCCATCGACGGTCAATTTTTTAACGGCACGTTTTAATTGTTCCGCATTGACTGGATCGAGTCCGCTAAATGGTTCATCTAAAATCAGCAGTTCAGGTTTATGTAGGACGGCGGAGATCAACTGGATTTTTTGTTGGTTTCCTTTTGAGAGTTGTTCGACACGCATTTTTTCATATTGAGGAATTTGGAAATACTCGAGCCATTCGGTCAGTGCTCGTTTTGCATCCTTCCGTTTCATATCGCGGAGTTCAGCAAGAAATAAGAGTTGTTCGTCGACTCGGACTTTCGGATACAATCCGCGTTCTTCCGGAAGATATCCAATCTTTGAAGTCGGAATGCGTTCTCCGTTCCATGTGATCGAACCTTCGGTCGGTTGGAGTAGACCGAGTAGCATCCGGAACGTCGTTGTCTTGCCGGCACCGTTCGCACCAAGCAAACCAAAGATTTGTCCGCGTGGCACTTCGATCGTCAACGCATCAACGGCAGTGAAATCGCCGAAACGCTTCGTGATGTGTTTGATTTCTAACATAAGAACCTCCTTATAAAGATGTCTGTTGCACGACAAGTGTACCATTGTTACATAGTGTCCTACGTTCAAAATTGGGTAAAGGTTCCAGGGAAAATGGAAACAAGTCTAATTAGTTTACTTTTTGTTCATTAGTTACTATTATTGTGTTAACAGTAACGATTGAAGGAGAGACCTATTCTATGAAAACACAAGGTATCCATCACATCTCAGCAATGGTCGGCGATCCTCAAGAAAATCTTGATTTTTACGGGACGATTCTCGGACTACGGTTCGTCAAAAAAACGGTCAACTTCGATGATCCAGGGACGTACCATTTTTATTTTGGAAACGAGTCTGGTGCACCCGGAACGATCATCACGTTCTTCCCATTTAAAGGCATGGCGAGAGGACAGGTCGGTGCCGGACAGGTCGGAACGACAGCTTACGCGATTCCGGTCGGTGCATCGGATTTCTGGAAAGCACGGCTGACGCAAAAGAACGTCTCGTTTGAAGAAACAGTTCGTTTCGGAGAGCAACAGATCGCGTTCGAAGATCCACATGGTCTTCAAATCGAGCTCGTCGAACGCAAGGCGGGACGAGACAGTCGCTATGAAATCGACGGTGTCACGCGTGACGTCGCCATCAAAGGATTTGCGGGAGCGACATTACTGTCGCGAGATCCATCAGACACAGCCAAATTACTGACCGATACATTGGGACTCACCCTCAGTAAACGGACGGAGACCGTTGACCGGTACATTGCGGAAGGGGAGTTTGGAGATGTCATTGATGTCGTCCATGGTCAGATGCCGGTTGGTCGTCCGGGTACGGGAACCGTTCACCACATCGCCTGGCGCGCAACCGATCAAGAGGAACAACTCGACTGGATGAAGGCGATCAACGCGTTCGGTTTGCAGACGACTGAAGTAAAAGATCGCAATTACTTTACGTCGATCTATTTCCATGACCGTGGACGCATCCTCCATGAAATCGCAACTGACAATCCAGGGTTCGCGATCGATGAGGACTTCGAGATGCTTGGAGAAGACTTGAAGTTACCGGAACAATTTGAAGCGCATCGCACCGCGATCACGAATCACGTAACACCTATTACAGTACCGAAGGGGAGACTCGTATGATTCATTTATATCAAGCACCAAAAACAACGGACGCACCGATCTTTTTACTCTTACATGGCACAGGCGGAACGGAACAAGACCTCGTCGGACTCGTCTCGCTGCTTGATCCGGAAGCCGGTTACTTGTCTGTCCGTGGAGAAGTCTCGGAAAACGGGATGCCACGTTTCTTCAAACGGCTCGCAGAAGGCGTCTTCGATGAAGAAGATCTCGCTTTACGGACAGCCCGATTGATTCAATTTTTACAGGAACAAGCAGCGGAACGTGACTTCGCACTCGATCGCCTGATTCCGGTCGGTTATTCGAACGGGGCCAACATCGCAGCGAACATGTTGTTTGAAGAAGCGCTATTTAAACAAGCCATCTTACTGCATCCGATGGTACCACGTCGCGGTGTGACGTTACCGGACTTATCAAACGTTCGTGTGTTCATCGGCGCCGGTAGTAATGATCCAATCTGTCCCGCTCAGGAAACAGAAGAGTTGTCAGCACTCTTGAAGGAGGCTGGTGCATTAGTCGATGTCACATGGTCGAACTACGGACACCAACTTGTCATGCCGACGATCGAAGCAGCAACCGATTGGTTAAAACACTAAAAAAGGACTGTCCCATCTGCTTCTCTTCTAGAAGGTAATGGGGCAGTCCTCTTTTCGCTTCAAGCGGGATGATCACTTTTTGGACGGGAGTAGACGATGAGCACGCCACGTTCGACAAGCTGAAGGGCAAGGATCTGTTTCACTTCTTCCGATGCCTTCGTCTGAGCGAGCTGCCGGTAAAGTAGGCGAAGTTCACGACGCATCGTCTTACGAATCAGCCACATGCTATCGATCGTCGTGCACCAACTGGTGACGGTCTCATGTCCGATATAATACTGGGTCTGACGTTCAAGATAATGAATCCACCACTCGTCACGCGCCATTTTTAGTACGATACCTGTGAGCCCAAGTACAAGGATCGCGAGGGGAATGCTTTCATATAAAGGAAGACGACCAAGAACGGTACCAACATTCGTGACGAGGGCAAGCATCACCCATCCTATGCATCCGATGACAAGCCAATATCCAAAGTTGAGAGTACTTCGATGTCGTAACGTCACTTTCGGCGTAAGCAATGAAGTGGCCATCAGAAACACCTCCTTGTTAAATAATCGAATTTTCTGACAATTTATAGTTGTCCTTCTACTATAGTTACTTTTTCCCGAATCGTCTAGTCATTAGACATGGAAAATGTGTTTCTTTCTTGACGAAATTCGTGTACGCTAAATGTAGAAGTGAGCGGTTACATAAAGGAGGATATGAAGAAATGATGGATCAGGTTATCTGGATCGCTGTCGGAATCGTTGCTGTTGCTGTTTTCTCAGCATCAAGCGTTGCAGCTTATATGGGTGTTAAAAACCAAGAAGACTAAGAATCGAAAAACGGCGCATCCCGATTGCCGGGATGCGCCGTTTTTTAATGCGCCATCGCTTATTTGTTTGCTGTTATGTTTGCTTGCAACGCATAAGGTTTTAAGGCATCACTCCAGCGCAGGTAACCCCCACCGACGAGGTGTAATCCATCATACGTCAAGCGATTCTGAAGATACCCTTGTTTGTTCGTCAAAACAGGTCTCAAGTCGACGAATGGGATTTTAAGCGATTGAGCGAGATTTTGTAAATTTCGGTTCAACGCTTCGACATCACGATTGATTCGGACAGAGTCTGAATATTTTGGAGCCACAGGAACGGTTGACTGGAGGACGACGTCGATGTTATTTTTTCGAAGTGTCGTCACGATCGTCGTCATGTTCTCAGTAATTTGTGGAATCGGCGTATAGTGACGGATGTCATTGATGCCACCCATCAAGAAGACGCGTTTTGGCTTCATCTCGAGAATCAAGTCGAGGCGAGTCAAAAAGCCTTCTGTCGTATCGCCAGGAATCCCGAAATTAATGATTGTCGGATCCTCCATCAAGATGCGCCAATCGGCAAAATTCGTCATCGAGTCACCTAACATGACAGCGTTCGCTGATTTTGGGTATTGATAAGTATGGAATAGACTATTCAAACGGACATAGTTCGGGTTCTTATCGTATTGGAATGTCGTGACTGGAGTCGTACTCTTTGCAGGTAAGACGCTTCCGAAGGTTTCGAGCGGTTTACGTCCCAGTAACAATGCAAGGAGAACGACGTTCAAGACGATGGATAGAATCAGGAGTGTCTTTTTCATAAACATTCGTTCCTTTCGAGGGAGTATAAGGGGTAGTGTAACATGAATCGGAATCCTTGGTTTGATAATATCAAAGGTTTTCTTGTCATTTTCGTCGTCATCGGTCACATGCTGACGGATTTACGGTTTGATTATGACGGAAAGTTGCTCGAGACGGTCTATCTATTAATTTACTCGTTTCATATGCCATTATTCATTATCTTAAGCGGTTATTTCTTCCGCGAAAATAAATACTTACGCGTCATCCAATTATTTGCCGTCTATTGTGTCTGGCAAATTTTAATTGGTTCTTGGGCGACACTTGGAGAAGGACTACCACTGTTGTCCGGGGAAAATATCGGAACACATCTACTACGTCCGTATTGGGCACTTTGGTATCTGTTCGTTATGGTCGTCTGGTATATCGTAACGCCGTATGTCGTCCGCTTGCGAGGATATGTCTGGTTTGGTCTCGCGTTCGCTTTGTTATATGGGTTCGAGCTTGAGAACACGGGCTTCTTAGCACTTCGCAAGTTGATCATGTTCTATCCGTATTTCCTACTCGGGAACTATCTATCGGAGCACGAGTTCATCCGGATTTTCGAGATGCCGAAGAATTTCAAGCGGCGGATGAACGTCCGTTTGATTGGTGGTATCACGTTCGCAGCCGTCATGGGCTTCCTGTTATTCGAAGCATGGCGTGATACGCCGAAAGAGATTGTCGACTTTGCAAATGCGTTCAAGCATCGTTTCCCATATGTCGAACAATATGATAGTGACGCGTGGGTTGGTGTACTCAAGCATAGCGTCATCTACCTCTTATCGATTGCGGCTTCGCTCGGTTTCATGATGTTAATTCCAATGCGTCGTTTGCCGCTCATCACGCGAGCAGGGGAACTCAGTCTCTATGTCTACTTGCTTCACGTCTTCTTTGTCATGGCGTGGCGCCAATACGTAACGGATGCGTTCGTTCCGCAAGCATGGCTTGCCTTACTGATCATGATTGGCGTCGCCTTACTAATCGTTGGCATCATCATACACCCGCTCGTCGTCCGTGTCCTCCGTCCTTTGATTGAGATCGACATTCGTCCAATCGTCGAGAAGCGGGAAGACCTTTCAAAATAACGCGGAATGCATTACACTTTAGATAGATGGATTACTAGACGAAGGGCGTGGAAGGTATGTCATATAATTTAAATAATGCGGATGGTGTCGTGAACGTCTCGCAACAAGTCATCGAGGTCATCGCAGGTGTAGCCGTTCAAGAAACAGAAGGCATTGCCTTTACAGCAGACGATTCGAAATTACAGGAAAAACAGATGGTCAAACTTGTAAAAGTCGAAGATGTCGGCGGCGACATCACGGTCAGTTTATCTGTGCATATCAAATACGGCATGTCGATCATCAAGACAGCTGGAAAAGTCCAAGAACGAATCGCGCAAGACATGGAAAATATGCTCGCGTTCCAACCCAAAGCAATCAACGTCCGCGTCATCGGACTCTTAAAAGGATAAGCAAAACGTCTCGGCATCTTGTGTGCCGAGACGTTTTTTTAGGAAGAAGGTGGGAGATAGCGAAGTCCGAGAGCATCGACGTGCGGGGCAGTGCAGGAAAAACGGAGACGGATCGCTTGTTGACTATAAGCGGGTAAGGAGAGTCCGGGATGGGTGACATCTGCGATTGGCGTTTCGTCATCCATCAGTTCAAGTGTTAGCGCCTCGAGTGTCAGCGTCTGATCGCTCGCATTACGGACGAGAACGATTGCTGTCACAGTGTCTAGCTCGCGCGTGATTGAAACTGGTAAGAGGGACCAACCGTCTGCGGGTGGTGTCGGATGCGAATAAGCGACTTGGCGGATCATCCGTTGCTCGAGTTCCGTGGAGTCGTCTTCGATGAAGAGCTCCGTCAGAGTCTCGCTTGAGAAGACGAGTTGTAGCGGCTCCGTCAACTGTTCGAGGTCGACGAAACATTCGTCTTCTTCAAACGTCAACCAGAGCGGTAACGTCGCCATCGGAAGGATGACCGGGACCTCCTCGATACTGAGAACTTTACGAGCAACAAGTTCATCACCGGATAAAGCAAGGACGACGAGGTCATTCAGGTGGAACGACCGAGACAACGTGTTTTGGAACAAGGCGATGACATGAAGCGGACGGTGTGATAAGACTTGAAACAGATGGATTGCCATCTGATTGGCTTCTAGATCAGGCAGTTGTTTCACGACGTGACGAAAGACGTATTCATCTTCCTTGACGATCGGCATGTCCTCCGTGAAGTAGAGCGGGGGACGGAACACTTCATTCGACGTGTGCATGGTGCAGTTCTCCTTCGCTATCGTGTGTCTGTTCGGCGCGGCAGATGCCTGAAAGGACCTGTTTCTCGAAACTTGCAATGGCATATTCAAAATAATCCATGCCTTCCCGTTCGAAGATGCGGACCGGTTGTTCTTGTCCGTAACTGCGGAGATGAATCCCTTCTTTTAAAGTGTTCATCGCCGTCAGGTGGCGCGTCCATTGCTCGTCCAGTGCAAGGAGGATGAAACGTTTGACGGTCTCTTTTTCAGCTGTGACATGGGCAACAAGTAGGGCTTCGGTTTCAGCAATCAGCGGCTCGAGTTGTCGTTTCATCTCGTCGATCGTCTCCAGTCGTTTTAACGTGACTGGTTGATGTAACAGTTGCTCGAGTTCTGTCATGACGAGAGCCAGTGGCCATTCTTCTGGAACGAGATCGTCAGAGAGTGTTTGGTCGAGGATCGACGGCAAGACACGTCTTGCAAATGTCTGAACGATATCCTCGAGTGACGTCGCATCAACGATTCTGTTCCGGAGATGATAGATCGCTTGCCGTTGTTCACTGATGACTTCTTCGAGCTGAACGAGTTCATCCCGAACACTTCGGTTGACAGATTCACATGTCGACTGAGCGAACTGCAATAGATCCCGGACGTCACGCGAAGTGAGCGGACCGGCAGTATTTCGTACTTTTTGTTGCACACGCTCGAGGCGATCGCGCGCGAAACGGCGTGGCAGTTCATCTTCGAGCGAAAGATAAAACTGCGTCAATCCAGGATCACCCTGGCGACCTGCCCGACCACGCAACTGGTTGTCGATCCGGATCGATTCATGGCGTTCGGTACCGATGACGAACAAGCCGCCTTGTTGTCGTGCCGCTTCATCGAGTAAAATATCCGTTCCGCGACCTGCCATATTGGTCGCGATCGTGATTCGACCAGCTTGTCCGGCAGCCGCAATGATCCGGACTTCCTGATCGACGGTTTTAGCGTTCAGGATCTCGTAGGTGAGTCCGTGCGCATCAAGTGTCTTCGCGACGCGCAAGGACTGTTCAATCGATGAAGTCCCGATCAAAACCGGTCGTTCCGTGACGTGTGCCGATTTTGTTGCTAGCGCGATGGCTTCTAGCTTTTCGTCGCGTGTTGCAAAGACGACGTCCTCTGCATCGATCCGAATTTTCGGGCGGTTCGATGGAATCGTCACGACGTCCATGCCGTATGTCTTTTGAAATTCTTCCCGTGACGTCGCCGCCGTACCGGTCATTCCAGCTACCTGATGATAGAGACGGAAGTAATGTTGGATCGTAATTTGGGCGGTCGTCCGGTTCTCTTCCGTGACCGGAACCCCTTCTTTTGCTTCGAGGGCTTGGTGTAAACCATCGGATAGACTGCGTCCTTCCATCAGACGACCTGTGAAGAGGTCGACGAGCGCGATTTTTTGATCCTTGATGATATAATCGACATCTCGTTTGAGAACGACATGGGCACGTAAGGCTTGAATGACGTAATGGAAGAGGACGGAATGCTCGGCGGCAAACAGATGATCAATCGCAAACGCCTCTTCGATTGTTTCGATGCCATGATCGGTCAAGGCGACGGCTTTGATTTCTTCATCAAACGTATAATCCCGCTCGTCTTCAAACGTCTGGACGACATGACGGACGAGTTGTTGTAATCCTTCGTGGACACTGTCTCGTTCCGCCATGATGAGTGGCGTTTTCGCTTCATCGATTAAAATGCTATCGACTTCATCGATTAAGGCGAAGTGCAGGGGCCGTTGCAGACGTTCCATCGGCTCCATGATCAGATGATCCCGCAGGTAATCAAATCCGAATTCAGTCCCGACACCGTATGTAATATCTGCTGCGTAGGCAATCCGTTTTTCCTCAAACGTTGCTTCAGCGGAATTGATTCCGACCTGCAATCCTAAAAAACGGTGGATCTGACCGATTTGTTCAGCATCGCGTCGTGCTAGATACTCATTGACGGTAATGACGTGAACGCCTTTTCCATATAACGCTTGGGTGAAGCTCGCGAGTGAAGCGACGAGCGTCTTTCCTTCACCTGTCGCCATTTCGGCGATTTGTCCTTCCAGTAGTGCGAGTCCGCCCATGAGCTGCACATCGTAGTGTCGTAAGCCGAGCGTCCGTTTACTCGCTTCTCGAACAAGCGCAAATGCCATTGGTGAGATTGCATCAATCCGTTCTCCGTTTCGTAGCCGTTCCCGCAACGAAATCGTCAACTCCCGTAACGCTTCATCAGATGTTTGCTCCATTTCTCGTTCTAAGCTATTGATCGTCGTTACGATTTTTTCATAACGATGAACTCTTCGACTTTGATCATTCAACAACTGTTTAACACGTTGAAACATCTTCGTCACTCCCTCATATGCTATGAAGTCATTATAGCAGTTAAAAATTGTAAAACGAATAGTAAAAAACGAAATAAGTAAAACATTCCCTTAAAATTGAAAGCGTTATCAAAAAGAAGGTATCTCAGCTTTAAAAACAAAGAATCAGAAATATTTGATAACGCTTGCAAAGAGTCGAGAGAACCAGTAAAATTATTCATGAGGCAAGTGCAATCGTTTGCGCAAAGTCATTCGATTTCTTGCCTTGCATGGACGATGGAAGAAAGGATGGATGTCGGATGGCACCAACGATCGAAGCGGTCATTTTTGATTTAGACGGCGTAATTACCGATACAGCAGAGTATCACTACTTAGCGTGGAAACAATTAGGAGAGGATTTGGATATCCCGTTCGACCGGGAATTTAATGAGACATTAAAGGGTGTCAGCCGGATGGATTCACTCGAGCGTATCCTTGCGCTCGGCGGAAAACAAAACGCTTTTTCAGAGGACGAGAAGCTAGCACTCGCCGCTAAGAAAAATGAACACTACGTCACATTGATCCAGCACATCTCTGAACAGGATCTTCTTCCTGGAATCACTGCATTCCTCGATGAAATCCGAAACGCTGGGCTGAAAATCGGAATGGCGTCCGCCTCTAAAAATGCGCTGATGGTCGTTGAGGCATTAAAGGTTCGACACTATTTCGATGACATCGTAGACGCTGCGACTGTTGCACAATCGAAACCACACCCTGAAGTGTTTCTCCGTGCTGCAGAAGCACTCGACGTCGAACCGAGTCGTTGCATCGGTGTAGAAGATGCGACGGCTGGCATTACTGCCATCCACGCTGCCGGCATGTATGCCGTCGGAGTCGGACCGGAGTCGGCACTCCATGAGGCAGACTATCGTGTCGATTCGACAGATTTGCTTTCCCTTGAGCAAATCCTCGCTAGTCGCTCCCTTGTCTGAACCATTCCCTGATGGTGAAGGACATTCCTTGAAAGTTATGTATTTAAAAAGGATCGCTTCCCTGAGCGATCCTTTTTAATATGCGGTTGATTTAAAGCGAAGCGAGAATCCCGTCCGCGATTGCTTGCGCGTAGCGGGATTGATATGTTGGATTCGTAAGTTTCGCACGATCCGAACTGTTCGAGAGGAAACCGAGTTCCGCTAGAATCGATGGCGCTTGTGTGCCGCGAATGACAGCATAGTTCGCATAATGAACGCTTCGGTTACGCATGCCAGCATACGAGACGAGACGTTGCTGAACGTTCTGAGCGAGGTTGATCGAAGAAGCACCTTTATAGTAGAAGGTCTCTGCTCCATATGCCTGTTCACTCGTTGAAGCATTGATATGAACACTGACGAAAGCAGTCGTCGCATGACTATTCGCAAGGGCGCTCCGTTCTCCAAGTGACGGGTAGTAATCGTTTGTATAACGTGACATCGTCACATCGACTTTTCCGGCAAGACGTTCAGCGACTTGTTTCGTGACTGCAAGAACGATGTCACGTTCCGTAACGCCGTAACGAACCGCGCCTGCGTCATGTCCACCATGACCTGGGTCAAGGACAAGCAATGGACGGTTTGATGGTGCCGGTTGGAACAGTGTCAGATACGTCGCATCGACATAACCGCTTTGACCACTTGCTGTCCGGACGGAGACGAAGCCTTTCGTTTGATGCCGCGGATTCGTGACGACGACAGGGGTCCCCCGACCGAGACGGGCGATTTGACCACTGAGCGTTGAAGTATTCGCACGAAGAGCGACACTGTTACCGGACGAGATCAAGACATACATCTTCGAACCACTGTAGTCAACGTTTCCAATCGTCGAGGCAGGGACGGAAGCCCCTTTCTTCAAGTATGTCCCCATGACATAACCTGTCTTCCCTTGGTACTGCACCGTATGCCAGTTCGATTTAACGGCGAGGGAGCTGACTGCTGTTCCACTCGGAATCGTTGTAAGTACTTTCCCGGACGTCGAAGGGGACGAACGGAAGTTCAAGCGATCGGTCGTCGTATAGACCGTGGTCTTAGCTGGTGCAGCTACTTTCTTCAAATAAGAACCCGAAACATAACCAATCTTGTTCGCATAGGTCACTTTATACCAATTTCCGCTTTTAAAACTCGATTGTACGCCTGTCCCTTTAGGAATCGTCAACAAGCGATTAGAAGACGTCGTTGCCGCACTACGTAAGGACAACGCATCGGTCGTCTTATAGGACGTCTTCGTAAAGGACGTACCACTCTCAATCTTTTTCAGGTAAGATCCCGTCACATAACCCGTCTTTCCTTTATATGACAACTTATACCAAGAGCCTTTACGGTAGTTTGACGTGACGTTCGTCGTCTTCGGGATCGTCAGTAGTTTCTTCGAAGAGGTCGAATTCGAACTACGTAAATTCAAAGCATCCGTCGTCTGATACGAAGTTTTCGTAAAGGTTGTGCCGGTCGCAGCCGATACAGTAGAAGTAGAAGCGAAGCAACCGGATACCAACGAAAGTACTAAAGCGGTCTGAAATGTTTTAGGTAATTTGCCCATTAAATTTCCAGTCTCCTTTTCGTTAAAATAAGAAAGATATATCTTGTATTAATAGAACTTAAGTATTATTAAAATAGTTAAATCTCGAAATTATATGTTCCGTTTTCATTCCTTTCTGTTAATATGAAGTGTAGCCAATTTATCGGTAAGGATATGAAAATATTACAGGATAATTAAATAATTAAAGAAATTATATATTATCGAGGCAAATTATAGTTTAATATATTTCAAAATACATACAATTGAAACACAACTGAAACATTAATGTATAAAATAGGAAAGAGGGGCAAGGAATGGGGAACAGTGAACACATCTACCGCGAACTAATGGAAATCGAAGAGGAATACCGTCGTCTGCAACGACGCGCCGAGTATTTGATCTCGGAATTAAGCCGTGGAACGGGAGAACATTCGCAAGAAATCGCCGTCACGCATGAGCGTCCGTTAAAGCAACGTCGCGTCAATCAACGGTATCCACTAGAAGTCTACGTGCACCAAATCAGTGATTTAATGCGCGAGCGTGAATCGATGACAGCACGTGATATCCAAATGGAACTCGAGTTACGTTATCGCCACCAAATCAGCAATATCTATCAATTGATGGCGAAAGTCGAACAGGCAAACCCTGCCATTAAGAAAGTCGGACGCGGTATCTATACATATGATCCAGCTGCTGAAGTACCGATCTTCATGTAAGAGCCGCTCGTCGGCTCTTTTTTTTTATGATATAATTCGCGCAGGAGCGTGATGTTACTATGTTATGGACTGCGTCCATCGTCTGTTTTATCGCCGCCTTACTGATCACACCCGTCGTGAAACGCTTTGCGATTGCAGTCGGTGCCGTTGACAGTCCAGACGCGCGAAAAGTACATGTCCGAATCATGCCGCGACTTGGCGGACTTGCGATCTATATCGCGTTCATGATCGGTTATTTTATCTTACAACCTTCGAGTCCGTATGCGACGCATATTCTAGTCGGCGGATTCGTTATTATTTTGACAGGTGCCTTTGATGATCGATTCCAGCTCAATGCCCGTTTAAAGCTGATGGGGCAAATCGTTGCCGCCGTCATTGTCCTCAACGGTGGGATTCGGATCGAGTTCATCAATCTACCGTTCGACCAACAATTATATCTCGGGTGGTGGAGTGTTCCGTTGACGTTCCTCTGGGTCATCGGGATCACGAACGCCGTCAACTTGATTGATGGATTAGATGGTTTAGCAGCCGGTGTCTCAAGTATCGTCTTGTTGACATTGATCAGTCTTGCCGTCATCCAAGGAAACGTCTACGTGACGATCGTCGCGATTCTCTTATTGATGAGTACGTTCGGCTTCTTGTTCCATAACTTTTACCCAGCGAAGATTTTCATGGGCGATACGGGTGCTTTGTTCCTCGGGTATATGCTCGGTGTGTTGTCGTTACTTGGATTCAAGAACGTGACGCTGTTCTCACTTGCCGTCCCGGTCATTTTGCTTGGTATCCCGATTTCCGATACGTTATTTGCGATCGTCCGCCGGGTGTTGCAAGGAAAACCGCCATTCGCACCGGACAAAGCTCATTTGCATCACCGGTTACTTGATCTTGGCTTTACAATGCGACAAGCGGTCCTTGTCATCTATGGACTCTGTGCAATTTTTGGGATGACGGCAGTTCTCTTTTCTCAGACGAACTCACTTGGGGCACTTGTCTCCCTCGTCATGTTACTGCTTGTCCTCGATATTTTAGTCGAGTCGCTTGGTTTGCTCGGTGAACGCTATCGTCCATTATTGAATTTGTTGGAACGTTTTACATCGAGATAGCGTATGATAAAGACCGCTCAGAAAATGAGCGGTCTTTTTTTAGGAAGGAAGTGTTAGGTTGGAACAACAGTTGAATCAACGCATCGTTTATTTAGATGTGTTACGGGGTTTTGCATTATGCGGAATCCTATTTGTCAATATGCCAAGTTTTCTTGGGGATCGATCACATGCGATGATGGGAGAAGCGGACCAATGGATTCGTCTGTTTTTTGACCTTTTCATCCAGACGAAATTCTATACGCTGTTTAGTGTCTTGTTCGGAGCAGGATTCTATTTGTTCATCCAGCGTTTGCGACAAAAAGGATTATCGAAGATGATTTTTGCGCGTCGTCTAGGGATTCTTTTTCTCATTGGACTAGTACATTTATGCTTGTGGCAGGGCGATATTTTACATACGTATGCGTTGACTGGTTTCATCTTGTTATTATTTACGAAAGCAAAGCCGATTACGAAAATGTTAGTTGCAGTCGTCGGTCAAGTGTATACTTTCCTGATTTACATATCGATTTACCAATATGCTAACGAATTCGGAGATGAATCGAGTATCGAAGAGAATGATTTCCTGCAATCGTTGGTCGCTTCCCGGGATATTGTCGGCTTCATTCACGATGAGATAACCGTTCAACTACCGCAATCCTTTTTGAACACCGGTATCATATGGCCGCAAATTCTGTCGCTGTTCTTAATCGGGGCATTGTTGATGGAACGTTTCAGCACACGACCGCCGACGAATCGTTTTCTCTGGTGGACGCTCGGAATCAGCCTGTTGCTGACGGTGCCATCATTCGTAGGAATCATTCATTCACATATGGACGTACCAGACGGTTCATCTAATCTCTTTTATGTCTGGTTATCAGGTCGGACGCTTGCTATCACCTATGCTTGTGCTGTCGCATTACTCGTCCGTGCTGGACGAATGCGGTGGTTTGCTGGACTGGGACGGATGGCATTGACGAACTATTTAATGCACACACTCGTCTTTACATGTTTCATCTTCCTGAGCGGTCAGTTTGAAACGACGCCTTTATGGCAAGGTCTGTTACTTGTATTCCTGCTTTTGATTACGCAAGGTATCGCATCAAACAGATATCTAAAGCATCATGCACAAGGTCCCATGGAGAAATTGTGGCGAAAGGGAACATACGGGAATAAAAATCATTGAAGTTCACGAGAACTTAATAAATTTTATGTAAAATGAAAGATGGAGGTGAAACATGCATCGTTTAATCGAAATCTTTCTAGTGTCGTTTAAGCTCGGATGTACGTCGTTCGGTGGCCCGGTCGCCCATCTCGGGTATTTTTATGAAGAATATGTCAAACGGAAAAAATGGATCGACGAGAAAGCCTATGCTGACTTAGTCGCGCTCTGTCAATTCTTACCCGGTCCAGCCTCGAGTCAGGTTGGAATGGGCATCGGACTGATCCGTGGTGGGGTAGCAGGAGCAATTATTTCCTTCATCGGCTTCACGTTGCCGTCGAGTATCGCCTTGATTCTGTTCGCGCTTCTTGCGACACGGTTCGACGTTGCAGAAGCTGGATTCATTCACGGATTAAAACTGGTTGCGGTCGCGATTGTCGCTGACGCCGTTCTGGGTATGGGAATGAAGCTTGCGACAGGTGCCAAACGCCTGACCTTGATGTTACTGGCGCTCGCAGGCGTGCTCTTGATTGCCCATCCATTGGTGCAAGTCGGAGTTTTACTACTCGCAGGTCTTATTGCCTTCTTCTGGTTCAAAGAAGGAACGAAGACAGGTGGTTCGTTGTCAATTCGCGTACCACGAATGTTTAGCGTCATCGCACTCGCCTTGTTTTTCGTCTTACTCACCATCACACCGTTTCTCGCTCAAGCGACAACTGGAACCATCCAGCTGACGAGTATCATGTACAGTGCCGGAGCTCTCGTCTTTGGTGGCGGGCACGTCGTCTTGCCGTTTCTTGAGCAATCGCTCGTACCTGGACTCATGAATACGGATACGTTTCTTGCCGGATATGCAGCGGCACAAGCGGTACCGGGTCCACTGTTCACGTTCGCGACGTATCTCGGTACGATCATCTTTGGTATTTCTGGAGGCATCCTTGCGACGCTTGCGATTTTCTTTCCCGGTTTCTTACTCGTTATCGGTGTTTTGCCGTACTGGGATCGCATCCGAAAAAATCAGTCGGTTGGTCGGATGTTGATCGGGGTCAACGCTGCCGTCGTCGGTATCTTACTCGCGGCATTGTACGATCCGATTTTTACATCGAGTATTAAAAGTGGACTCGACTTCTTGATGGCTTTCGGATTATTTTGTCTGTTACGTTTTTACAAGCAGTCACCGCTTCGCATCGTTCTGATCGGTGCAGTGCTTGGGTTTCTTTTCTTCTAAATAACAAAGCATAATAACAAAGCAGCAGCGGACAAATGTCCACTGCTGCTTTGTTATTAGACGTCACATGCGCGTCAAGAAGACGAGTTCAATCTCATCGCGGAATACGCGTCGAACTTCCGTGAAGCCGAAGCGAGCATAAAGAGCGAGCGCGGGAAGATTACGCGCACCGGTCATGACATGTTTTACGTGACTGTGTTCGAATAGATGTTGCAACAAAGATTGTGCAATCCCTTGCCGGAAGTATGCCGGATCAACGACGAGACGGGTGATTGTCAGAGCGTCAACCGTGACAGCACCAGTGATGTTATCGTCGATAACATAAACAAAACCAGTCGGTGCCTCTATGTTGATGTCATCAATCGTTTCGCGTAATGGCGGGAAATCAGCAGTTTCGAGTAATCGTGCTTCAATCTTGTAAGCGCGGCGCTGAACGTCTAATAGTGACGTATGATCAGTTGGTTGAAGTGACCGAATCATCTGCAGCCTCCGTCGTCGTGCCGTCCGTTGTCTCATCAGTCGGTAGATTGAGCTGTTCCTTCAACGTCGTTTTTGCATCCGCAAGTGAAGTCGGATCAATTTGGTAGTAGTAGACACCGTTGATTTTCGTATCTGTTCCTTTTAAATCAATCCGGTTGATCGAACCGATTTTTTTGATGAATGGTTGCAATTGGAATGCTTCCGTCAACGACATGTTCGTTTTGAAGTTATCACCGGTCGCATCCATCAGACTGTTCAATTTCGTGATGGAACCGAATGAGGTGGATTGATCGACGATCGCTTCGACGATTTGTTGTTGGCGTTTTGTTCGACCGATATCACCTTCAGGATCTTGATAACGCATTCGGGCATAAGCGAGTGCTTCCTCCCCGTTCAACGTTTGTTTCCCCGGCTCCAATTTGACGCCATTGCGCTTATCGGATGAGTCGAGCGTATCGATTGGTAATTTGACGTCGACATCGATGCCACCTAAGGCGTCAACGATCGCGACGACACCGTTGAAGTTGATCGAGGCATAATAGTCGATGGGGATATCAAGTAATGTCTCGACGGTTTCAATCGTTGAATCGATGCCACCGAAGGCATAGGAATGGTTGATCTTATCTTCATAACCAACCGAAGGAATCTGGACAAGTGAATCACGAGGAATACTGACCATATCGACCGTCTGATCATTCTTGTTGAATGTCGCGACGATCATCGTGTCAGCACGTGAGGAGGTATCGCCAGGTCGTTCATCCGTTCCGACAAGCAAGACAGAAAAGTGGTCTTTCGTCAAATCAATCGCAGCTTTTCGTTTCTCAGACTTGTCCCCACGAGCTAAATCGACTTTTGAGTCGTTTGCGGTCTGAAATGTCTTGTACGCGACATACGCGAAGGTCGCCCCTCCGCCAATAAGCACGATAAGAAAACTGATCACGAACACTTTGAACCAAGAACGTTTTTTCTTTATCTTTTTTTTATTGCTTCGGGTTCGCTCTTCCACGTTCATTAACCCCTAACTTTATCTGAATTTTTGAAAAACTTTAAAATTCTTTACAATCAGTATAGCAGTTCAAGAAATAATGTCACGTTCGAGGTAGCGTGTAGAGCCGCTTGACAACTCAGCTTGACCATTCGTCATATTCGTCATCCAGTCGAGAAAATCCGGAACATCGGCTGTCTTGACGAGGACGTCGATCTGGACTTGATCGAGGTAATGGATCTGATCAATTGGATGGACGCTTGCCCGCAGTTCGTTCTCGAGTTTTCCAAGCCATGTATAATCGACGGTGACGGAGACGACAGTATGTTCGATCCGTTCGACGACGCCGACTGCGTTCAGTGCTTCAGAAACGCTCGAACCATAAGCGCGGATCAATCCACCGCCACCCAGCTTGATACCGCCGAAATATCGTGTCACGACAACGACCGTATCGCGTAAGTCTCGCTTTTTCAATACTTCAAGCATTGGAACACCGGCCGTTCCGCTCGGTTCACCGTCATCATTCGCTTTTTGGATCTCATTGCGTTCACCGATGACGTAGGCGGAACAATTATGGTTCGCATCGTGGTGTTTTTTTTTCAGCTCGGAAATGAACGCCTGGGCTTGTTCTTCCGTCGTTGCACGCGCTAAATAGGTAATGAATCGTGACTTTTGGATAATGATTTCGTGGAAACCGTTTTCTTTTACTGTATAATAATTAGATAATGTCATAATCAAAAATGTCCTCCTCGTTAACTAGTTCTTTCTAGCATAACGACGTTCCAAGAGAGAGACAACCGTAGACGACTGGCAAGGAATGGAGGGAGTACCATGACGAATGAGATGAGGGAGCGGCTATCCTTGAATGATATCGTACAGAACATCATCGGCGTCGTAGAAGAGAGTCGGGAAGAAATCGTCCGGATTACGGAAAGTTCTCGCGAACAGTATGCCGAAATTCAGCAAGAACTACGCGACCTGAAGATTCGGGTGCACGACTATATAAAAGAAGCAGAACGACTTGAACGGCACATCAAGGATGCGAAGGCGCGACTCGTCGTCGTCAGTAAGAACTTCGACAGCTACTCGGAACAGGATGTCCGGTCGGCCTATGAGACTGCAAATGCGTTGCAGCTCGAATCGTTCATCAATCAACGAGACGAGATGAATTGCCGAAAACGACGTGATGAGCTCGAGCGCCGACTGATTCAGCTCGATGAGACGATAGAACGAGCAGATCAATTGATTGGACGTGTCTCGGTCGTCTTGAACTTCTTGACGGACGATATGCAGATGATGAATGAAAAATATGAAAAGGCGATGCAAAAGCAGGAGATGGGTCTAAAAGTCTTCCAGTCCGCCGAAAATGAACGCCGCCGGCTGTCGCGCGATATGCATGATGGTCCGGCACAGACGCTTGCCCATGTCTTGATCCGGGCAGATTTGATTGAAAAGATTCACCAGCACAATGGGGCAGAGGCAGCCTTTGAAGAGATTCACCGTTTACGGACGTTGATTCGGGATGGGCTTGCTGATATCCGTCGTATCATATACGATTTACGTCCGATGACGCTTGACGATCTCGGATTCGTTCCGACGCTCGAACGTTATCTTCGTCATATTCAAGAAATTTCGAATATTCCGGTTCACTTCAACTATCTTGGAGGCGGTGAACGAATCGATTCGACGTATGAAGTCGCCGTTTTCCGAATCGTGCAAGAAGCCGTTCAAAATGCAGTTAAGCATTCCAAAGCGAGTGACATTCGTATTATCATAGAACAATATCAACATTCCGTACGAATCCATGTAAAGGATAATGGCGTTGGATTTGATTTTGATTCCATCGTCGCGTCGTGTGACGAGTCATTCGGACTCGTCGGTATGCGTGAACGGATCGAATTGATCGATGGTGAATTCGAAATCGAGACGCAACCCGGAAAAGGTACGGTCATCAAGGTAAAGATTCCAATCGAGGAATCCGAAGCGAGAGGGGAAACACTGTGAACAACGAGCAAGTGAAAGTAGTCATCGTCGACGATCATCAGTTATTCCGCGAAGGCGTTAAACGAATTCTTGATTTCGAAGAAGAGTTCGTCGTCGTAGCGGAGGGGGAAAGTGGAGCGGAAGTCATCTCGCTCGTCGAAACCCACCAACCGGATATCGTCTTAATGGATATCAACATGCCGCAAGTCAATGGTGTCGAAGCAACAAAACGTCTGATGGAAGTCTATCCGGACGTCCGTGTCATCATCTTATCGATTCATGATGATGAGACATATGTCATGCATGCACTCGGTGCAGGCGCGGTCGGTTATCTCTTAAAAGAAATGGCAACCGATGAGCTCGTCAATGCGATTCGTTCCGTATACCGCGAAGGTGGCTACGTCCATCCGAAGGTCACACCGAACTTGTTACAGGAATATCGTCGTTTGATGAAGATGAAACAAACGATGGCATCACAGCCTGTTGAAAAACGAGTCGCGGAAGCACCGCTCCACGTTCTAACACGTCGCGAATGCGAAGTCTTACAGTTACTGGCGGACGGCTTCTCAAACCGCGCGATCAGCGATACATTATACATCAGTGAAAAGACGGTTAAGAACCACGTCTCATCGATCCTTCGGAAGATGAATGTACCGGACCGTACTGGTGCCGTCGTCGAATCAATCCGCCGTGGATGGGTCGTCGTCTAACATCTCGAAAGACAGGAGCCGGGGCTCCCGTCTTTCTTTTTTTATCCAAGGAAAAATGCTACACTTAAAAACGATTGTGGCGTGTCACATTCGGCAGCGTCACGACGGAACTATAAAAGCGAGGAAATTCACGGATGAGCCAGATTGTGATCTTAACGGATAGCACAGCCTATCTGCCAACTACCTATTGTGAAGAACATCAAGTGCACGTCGCACCACTTAGTGTCATCTTCGACGGTGACGCCTATCGAGAAGGGTTTGACATCTCAGTAGCTGAATTTTATAAACGCATCCAGACGGGCAGCCTCCCGACGACATCACAACCGAACATCGGTGATCTCGTTGCGTCGTTCGAGCAATTGCCGGAAGGAACGGATATCATCGGTATCACACTATCGAGTGGGATCAGTGGAACGTATCAAGCGTTACATACGATCAACATGATGGTGGAGCATGTCAACGTTCATCCAATCGATTCACGTATTTCCTGTATGCCGCAAGCGTTTCTCGTCCAAGAAGCCGTTCGTTTGCGAGATGCAGGAGCGACGGCAGAGACGATCGTTAATCGTCTGGAGACATTAAAAAAACAGATTCGAGCCTACTTCGTCGTCGACGATCTAGCCCACCTTCAGCGTGGTGGACGTTTGAGTGTCGCACAGGCATTCGTCGGCTCGTTTCTGAAGATAAAACCGGTCCTTCACTTCATCGACGGGAAAATCGTTCCGTTCGAAAAAATCCGAACGTTCAAGCGAGCGGTCAATCGAATCGAAGAAATGATGAAGGAAGACATCAAAGGGGACGGAGCAGGATATGTCATCGGTGTCATCCATGCGGAGGATTCTATGAAAGCAGAAGCAGAAATTGCCGGACTAACGGCACTTTTCCCGCAGGCACGCATCGAGATGAGCTTCTTCGGACCCGTCATCGGGACACACCTCGGACCTGGTGCAATTGGGATCACGTGGTATCATGCAGCGGAATGAACAACATAACCGATAAAACAGATGAGCAGCAGGAATTCTCTTACGTTGAGAATACCTGTTGCTTTTGTTTTGTCAAAATCCTCGATTTTCATGAATGATTCTACTTACGACAACTTTTAGAGACATAACATACACTATTTTCTTAAATTGACTGAGGAAAAAAGCGATGGAGCAGGAACGAATGCGGACAAGGAGATACCAGGCATATGCGAGAAAGGAACGTCACAGAAAGGAGAGGTCATGATGATGGATCTTCGAGGACGACTCGTACCTGCTGAATGGATAGATACACCAAACGAAACATATCGATACATGCCAGCCGTAACATGGCGTTGTCAACGGTGTGGCGCACTACCAGTACGAGGTGCCTGTACATGTGGAAAAGCCTGTTATTATTGTCGAAAATGTCTCGCTTATGGCAAATTGCGAAGCTGCGGGAGGCTCGTGACGGATTTGGAGGCGCTTGATCCAGTGATCCCGTCGCAACACGGACCATTGTTGTTGACGCCGGCGCAACTGCGCATCGCACAAGCAATCCAGCAGACCGTCTTGCGTCCGAAACGACTTCTTGTCCATGCCGTGTGTGGTGCCGGAAAAACGCCGATGCTCTTTCCAGGAATCGCCGATGCGCTTACAAACGGACGACGTGTTCTTGTCGCAGCACCTCGGGCAGATGTCGTCCGGGAATTGACAGGGCATTTGAAGCGAGCATTCGCAAATACGTCTATTGTCTCTTTATACGGTGGTTCGTCGGAGCGTCTCGAGTTAGGTGACATCACGGTCAGTACGACACACCAATTGATTCATTACCGGCATTGTTTCGATGTCGTCTTCTTGGATGAGGTCGATGCCTTCCCTTACCGGATGGACCGGACGTTGCACCGGTACGTCAAACGAGCGATGACGAAAGACGCTGCCTTGATTTTATTAAGCGCCACCCCTTCGTTTTGGCATCGACGCTTTCCGATAGTCCGACTGATGCGGCGCTATCACGGGTATCCGTTACCGGTACCAAAGCTCGTCGTACCTTATACCGAACAGAACGTATTCGATTGGTTGGCGCGTCATGCTGCTGTACCACGGCTCGTGTTCGTCTCGCGTATTGCGGAGCTTGAGCGATGGCAGAACCGATTCGCAGATGCAGGCTATACCGTCGAGACGGTCCATGCCGCGGATTCAGAACGAGTCGAGAAGGTCCGACACTTTCGACAGTCGACAGGAATCTTACTGACAACGACGATTCTAGAGCGGGGTGTGACGATCGAAAACGTCCAGGTTGCGATTCTTGATGCCGATCAAGGATTCAGTACGGCAGCCTTGATTCAAATCAGCGGACGTGTCGGACGATCGTCGGCGTATCCGGATGGTGACATTTTATTTTGCGCCAATGACCGAAGTGATGCGATGTATGAAGCGATCCATCACATTAAAAAAGCGAATGCCGTGCAACCATGAATCGATGTTTATTCTGTCAAGAGGTCTATCTACCTAGTTGGGAACTCGGAAATCTCTGGACTAGGCAAGTGACCTGTCCGACCTGTAAAATAAAGTTTGTAAAAAGAGGGGAATGCGTCGATTGTGGAAAGCCGGGTTCGCCATGCTGTTCAGATTGTACGGCGTGGCGGCAGCAAGGGCTGCCCCTCCAGACGACACCTCTTTATCTGTACAATGATGCAGCCAAGGAATTCATGCGTCGGTTCAAGTTTCTCGGAGATACTGCGTTGCTTGAGATGTTTACCGATGACTTGAAGAAGGTAAAAATCAAACAAGCTGTTCTTGTTCCGATACCGTTAAGCACCGAGCGTCTCGCAGACCGTCGTTTCAATCAAGCGGAGTTGATCGCACGCCAGATGCGTGGGAAAATCGCGCCGTATTTGAGTCGTTTGGAGGGTCCTGCCCAAAGTAAGGCAGGACGACAGGCTCGGCTTGCGCGAAGTAATCCGTTTTGCGTGACAAATGACGTCAAAGGGAAGAACATTGTGCTCGTCGATGACGTCTACACGACAGGTGTGACTCTTCGGCAGGCAATGTTTCGACTGAAGGAGGCAGGCGCAAAAGAAATTTCTGCTGTAACTTTATTTCGAAGTGTTTAAGAAAGCGACAATCCTGCCGATACTCTATATGAGGTGAAAGAAATGGATGTCATCAATTGTAAATCTTGCGGAAAGTTAGTCGTGCGTCAATCTTCAGAACTGTGTATTGATTGCATACGAAAGGATCATACGGATTTTGAGAAGGTGCGCGAATTTCTGCGAGAACGACGAAAAATCCGGACTTCACCTAAAGATGTCGAGATCGGAACGGGTGTCAGTCGAGATACCGTCTTCCGTTACATCAAGGAAGGGCGCTTATTGATCTCCGAGATTTCCCAAATGGAAATCATGTGTGAGAATTGCGGGAAGCCCTCCCGTGAAGGCACGATTTGTGCCGCATGTCGTGATCGTTTACGACGTGACCTCGCCCAGGCGATGCTTGACTCTTCTGACTCTTCGAAACCAAGGACGTATCGGACTTGAACTAAGAATCTTGTAGTCTAGAAAGCAGGTGTTCACATGCGAATTGATTCTACGAAATGGGTGAACATGCCCAAAACGTACGAAAGAACTCAATCAGTAGAAGGAACAAAAAACCAACGCACGAACCGTCCGGACGAAGTCAGTATCTCAACAGAAGCGCGCGCGCGTTTTAATGAGACACAGACGTCACGGACTGAAAAGATTGAATCCCTCAAGCAGGCGATCCAGGATGGAACCTATAAACCGGACGCGAAAAAAATCGCGGAACGTTTCTTGAACCTGTAAGCGGAACATCGTAGAAAATGGAGGCGACTCGGGGCACGGATGCGCGGGTCGTTTTTTATATGAATGGAACCTTTTTAATTCGGAAGGAGAAACCGAATGCAACTCATCAATCAACTCAACGAGGCGCACGCTCAATTGCTCGCGCTCGCAGAAGAAAAGAAGCACGTCTTGATTGCAAACGACATGCGTCGCTTGTCTGAAATCGTCAAGGAAGAACCGGTACATATCAAGCGGATTGAAGCATTAGAGCAAGAGCGACTTGCACTCATGGGTAGCGTTACGATGACCGAATGGATCGCGACGCACCCGGAAGATATCGACTCACTCCGGACATTGTTGCAGACGATCGGTCAGTTGCGGCAGCTGAATGCACTGAACGCAGAGCTGCTCGAGCAATCGTTGCACTATTTGGATTGGCATCTCCAACTTTTGATTCCAGAAGCAGACGACTTCACATATGGTCAGTCCGCACTGAACCAGACACACTTTAACCGAAACGCGTAAGGAGGAATACGGATGGGATCGACTTTCATGGGGCTTGAGACAGGACGTCGGGCATTAACGACGAACCAGTGGGCCCTGCAATCGACTGGAAATAACATTGCGAACGCCGGTACGGAAGGATTCTCTCGTCAGCGTCTCGTCATGGGAACGACAGAACAGCTTTCGATATCGCTTGGATCTGGCCGAAATGGTCAAGTCGGAACGGGTGTCCGTGGAGAAATGATCGAGCGGATTCGTGACATCATGCTCGATAAGCAATACCGGGATGAAGTGACGAAAGTTTCCTATTACGGCACGAAGGAAGCGGCTTTCGGACGGATGGAAGATATCATCAATGAACCGTCGGATACGGGTCTTGCGAAGGCATTCGACGGATTCTGGGAATCACTTCAGACTTTGTCGACGAATCCGCAGGACTCGGGTGCGCGCAGTGTCGTCCGGCAAAAAGCAGAGACGCTCGCACAGACCTTCAATTACATGTCGAAGGCAATCAATCAGGTCAAATCAGACTTAAAAAGTGAAATCGATGTCTCGACGAAAAAAGTCAATGATCTCTTGCAAAAAATCCATAACATCAATACGGAAATCCATGTCGTCGAACCGCTCGGTACCTTGCCGAACGCGCTCTATGATGAACGTGATCGCTACTTTGATGAACTTGCTCAATATGTCGATTTCGAAAAAGTGACGGTAGACGCTCAGGCGATTGAAACAGGGAAGATGGGGAACGCGTTACGCAATGCAGAAGGACGTATTGACGTCAACATCAAGTTTCCGAATGGGGACAAGCTGCTTGCGGTCGACTCCGACTTACCGAAAGCAGGGACACTAACCTTCACGACGAACGAACAGGGACTATACACAGGCTTCAAATCGGAGACACAAACCTACACGTTCGATCAGCTAGGCGGTTTCTCAACAGGTCGTTTGACAGGATTGATCGAGATGTACGGGCAAGAACGAAACGGTCAAGCTGTCGGTGAATACGTCAAGATGGAGAGTCAACTTGATGAGATGGCGAAGACCTTCGCCGATGCGTTCAACGCCGCGCACGCGACGAACTTGAAAAAAGACGGGACAGCGGGATCGAACGCGTTCTTTGCTTCGACAAGTGGCGACATCACGGCAGCAACGATTTCTGTCGGTAAGGAGATCAAAGCGAGTCTCGATAACATTGCGACGTCGACGGACGGAAACATCGGTGACAGTCAAGGAGCGCTGAAACTAGCGAAGATGAAGACGACAAGCATTACGTTTACGAAGTCGAACACGACGACAACGATCGGCTCGTTCTATCAAAACGTCATCGGCAACATGGCAGTCTCGACCGAACAAGTCGCGCGCCTCGGGAAGAGTGCCGCTGTCTTGATGGAGAGTGCGGATCAACGCCGTATGTCGATGTCTGCCGTCTCAATCGATGAAGAGATGACGATGATGATTCAGTATCAACACGCTTATAATGCAGCAGCACGAAATATTACGACCGTCGATGAGATGCTCGATAAAATCATCAACGGTATGGGACTCGTAGGACGGTGATGAATAGATGAGAGTAACACAAACGATGTTGACGAAAACGAATATCGGGCACTTATCCTCTAGCTATCAGCGCTTGAGCACGCTCCAAGAGCAATTGATCAGCGGGAAGAAAATTCAGCGTCCATCCGATGATCCGGTCGTCGCGATGCAGGGCGTGCGTTACCGGACGGAAGTACGAGAAGTCGAACAGTTCAAGAAAAATGCCAGTGAAGCAACGGGCTGGATGGACTTGACGGATTCGGCCCTGAACGAAGTCACGTCGGCGATGAGCCGGATTCGTGAGTTGACGACACAGGCGGCGACGGATACGTATGATGCGACACAGCGTAAAGCAATCCAAAGCGAGGTCGGTCAATTGATCGAACACATCGGGACGCTCGCGAATACGAAATACAATGAAAAAGGGATCTTCAACGGGACGAAGACGGATACGGAATTCGTCTCGATGGACGGATTGCGTGATTACTTAGCAAGTGCTTCAGGTCCTGTTGACGGTGTCTTCACGGATGGAGATCCGACAGGTAAGGAGACGGAATCAATTCAATATGAAGTCTCTTCCGGTATCGAAGTCCAAGTCAACATTTCGCCGCTTAGCGTCTTTGGACCGAGAACGTTCCAAACGTTGAAAAAAGTCTACGATGCCCTAGGGACGAATGCTGACAATAATGGAGCTGCTTTATCCGGTATGTTGAAGGATATCGATGAGATGGTGAACGGCACGGTCGAGACGCGTGCGGATCTCGGGGCACGGGTTAACCGGATGGATTTGAACACATCACGGCTCGAGGATCAGGAAATCATCGCAAAGACGGTCATGTCGGATAACGAAGACATCGAGGCGGAAAAAGTCATCATGGAACTGAAGTCGTACGAAACATTACACCGAGCGGCTCTCAGCGCCGGAGCACGAATCATTCAACCGACGTTACTCGATTTCCTACGATAAGGGGTGAAGGCAGATGAATCTTCCACATCTTGAAATGCGTCAGACGGCAGCACGAATCGGGATGAACATCACACGTCCGCAAATCGAGCAGAAGCAGACACCTGCCTCCCTTTCGATCGAACAGCCCCGCGGGGAACTGTCGATTGAAACCGTCGCGGCACGTCTTGAGATCGATTCGACACAAGCCTGGATCGAGATGGGGCGTGTTCCTGCGCTCGAGTCCGTTCGGCAGTATGCTGCCTACGGTCGACAAAAGGGACAGGAAGCGGTCGCGCAGAGAGCATCGGAAGGGGATCAACTGATGCGAATCGAGCAGGGTGGGGGAACGGTCGCGCGGATTGCAAAAGTTAACGACGCACCGCCTGCCGAAGTGACGACACTCGGATTCATCCCGCGGAGTCTCGATCGGGTCAAGACGACCTTTACACCAGCGGAAGTCCGATTGAGCTACACCGCGAATCGTCCGAAGATCGATGTCGAAACGCATCAATCGGAGCTGACCGTAAAAGACGGACAGGTCGAGATTTTCTTACAAGAACAAAATCAATTGAATATGTGGCCGGTTGGTGGCATATTCGACGGGGAAGGATAACGACATGCAAATCGAAACCGATTTTTTTGGAACTATCACGATTGACGAGACGGAAATCATTACTTTCGCGTCCGAATTACCAGGTTTTCCGGACGCAAAGCGCTTCATCCTGCTCCCGCTCGGAGAAGGCGTACCGTTCTGGTCGTTTCAATCGATTGATCAGCCGGAGTGTGCGTTCGTCGTGACGAACCCGTTCTGGATTGATCCGGAATACGTCTTCGAGTTACCGGACGCAGCAAAAGAGCAGCTCGGGATTGAGGATACAGCGCAAGTCGCTGTCTATACGACGGTCACGTTGCGAGATCCGTTCACGACGTCGACGACGAACTTACGGGCACCCTTCGTCATGGAGACGAAACAACGACTCGCGAAACAAATCATCTTAGACGATACCTATACGAATCGTCATCTGATCGGCAGCCTGACGGAAGTAGGTGGTCGCTGATGCTCGTACTCAAACGAAAGACGGGAGAAGCGATTCAAATTGGTGATGACATTGAACTGACAATTCTTGCGATTGAAGGCGATCAAATCAAGCTCGGTATCAAGGCACCGCGACAGGTCGACATCCACCGGAAGGAAGTCTACTTGTCGATCCAAGAAGAGAACACGGAAGCCTCCCGTAGCACAGGGTTGATCGGACAACTCTTGAAACAACAGGAAAAATGATTCCATTTGAATGTCATTGGAACGTATTTTTCTTGTGAACGATACGCTTCAAACGAGGATGAAAAGACTCCCTTTGCCTGAATCTAGCGCAAAGGGAGTCTTTCTTATCATGAAACGAATGCTGAAACGCGTTGAATCGTGTATAGTAATGGAGAGAAAAGAAACCTTTTGAGCCAAAGAGGGAGTTGTCAGGAATGAATGAGACGAAGCAGCTGAAAAAAGACGCGAACCGAGTATTGAAAGCGACGAGTCGCACCTTCTATATCCCGATTAGTCGACTATCGCAAGACTTACAGGAAGCGGTCGGTGCTGCTTATCTATGCATGCGCGCCATCGATGAGATTGAAGATCATGAAGACTTGGCGACGGACGTCAAGACGATGTTGCTCCGGGAGACGGCATTGTTGATGCGGGGCACATTTTCCGCTACCGCCTATCTTGAGTTGATTGCGCCGTATACGGCACACCTACCAGAAGTGACCCTTCGTCTACCGGAGTGGATCGCCTATTGTCCGGCTGCGATTCGTCCGAAAGTGCTCGATTCGACGGCTGAGATGGCAGAAGGCATGGCGGTCTGGGCTGAGCGTGACTGGACGGTCGAGACGGAAGCGGATCTTGATGAGTACACATACTATGTCGCGGGACTTGTCGGTGTTATGTTATCCGACATCTGGTATTGGAAGGCTGGTATCGTCACCGATAAACAGCAAGCGATCGGATTCGGTCGTGGTTTGCAAGCCGTCAACATCCTTCGTAACCAACAGGAAGATGCGGAGCGTGGTGTCGGCTACTTCCCACCTGGTTGGACGACGGATACGATGTTTGCTTATGCGCGCGAGAATCTCGCAGAAGCCGATGCTTACCTTGCGTCCATTCCGAAGGAGACGACGATTTATGAATTCTGTCACATTCCACTTGCACTCGCACATGGAACGCTGGATGCCCTTGCAAAAGGGAAAGAGAAACTCAGTCGTCCGGAAGTCTTGAAGATTGTAGGCGCTGCCGTACTAAAACGATAAGCACAAATAACAGCCGCTCGTTTCCGTTAAGGAAGCGGGCGGCTGTTCGTTCAACGTAATAAGTAAAGGGCTAGTCCGATCAGGGCGGAACCCGTCCAAATCAAAGCGATCGTCCGTCCATGGGGCAAACGATAGCCGGCGCGACGGGAGACGAGTAGTCCGATCGTCATCACCGTCAACGCGACAAACCAGGTCAAGAACACAGATAGCTGTTGCATGTGTCTCTCCTTCCATCAATGCAAGTCAGACAGATAGGTCAACACTTTATCTTCATACGCCTTCCGGTCATGCGCGTATGACTGGACGTGTCCGCCGTTTTCCGTCACGTAGAGTTCCGAGCGCGGAGCAGCTTTTTGGATCTTCATGCTTTCCGTGACGGGAATCGCATCATCATCCTTCCCGTGAATCAACAGAATCGGGTACTCGATGCGCCGAACCGCTTCGACCGGTTTGACTCGTTCTGGATTAAGACCTGTCAACGGTGGCGTGATTTCAAGGATGATCGGTGTGAACGGGAAGTTCGGTAACCCGCTCCAGACGGGCAGGTTCGTTGCGAGATAATTCTCTAAGTCGCTGAACGGGCTGTCGGCGATGACACCGACGACAGCCGCTTTCGGTGCCGTTACGAGTGATGTCGCTGCGCCCATCGAGATACCATAGAGGACGACCGGTTTTGAAGAACGTGACTTCGCGTAACGAACAGCTGTCAGTAGATCATCTTGTTCCTTGGCACCAACCGTAACGCGTTTCCCGTCCGATTCACCGGATCCCCGGAAATCAAACGTCAAGACATTATAGCCGGCGTCGTGGAACTTCTTGAATAATGGGAAGACTGGAACATCTTCTTGCTCCCGGTTCTTGCCGTAACCATGGGCGAAGACGACCGTCAGTTTTGCGTCCTCGCTAGGCATCCACCAGCCAGACAAACGTGTCCGGTCTTTATAAGAACGGAAGGTGACATCTTCATAGTCAAGTCCTTCTGCTTTTTTGGGTGTCGTCGTCAAGGCTTCGCGTTCCGGTTGCGTCAACGATGATCCGACATAACCGGAAATCCCGATGACAACGATGACAGCGAGCGTCACGATGACGATCACGCCGCCGATGATTTTCTTACGATGTTTTTTCCACACCCGCGTTCCTTCCCTTCGTTCGGTTAATGGATATCTTTTTTCTTGAAGCGACCGCCATGGACATCATGGATGTTGCCGATCGCGATAAAAGCTTGTTCATCGAAGTCACGAACGATGTCCTTCAGTTTAGATTCTTCGAGCCGGCTGATGACACAAAAAATGACTTTTTTGCCGTCACCGGTAAAGGCACCTTCCCCGTTTAAGTACGTCATGCTTCGACCAAGTCGGTCCATGATCGCAAGACCGATCTCTTCGTAATTCTCCGAAATGATCCAGACACTCTTCGATTGATCGAGTCCGTCGATGACGACGTCAATCGTCTTGAAGGCGACGAAATAGGTGATCAACGAGTACATCGCTCGGTCCCAACCGAAAACAAATCCAGCAGCACCGAGAATGAAGACGTTGAAGAACATGACGATCTCACCGACTGAAAACGGTGTCGAGCGGCTGAAAGAGACAGCAAGAATCTCAGTTCCGTCGAGTGATCCACTCGAACGGATGACGATCCCGACGCCGATTCCGAGAATTAAGCCACCGAAAACGGTCGCGAGCAGATCAACGCTCGTCAAGGGACCGATGTGCTCGAGGAGTTTCGTTGCGATTGCCATGACGAAGATCGCATATAACGTTGACAGGGCAAACGTCTTTCCGATCTGCTTATAGCCGAAAAAGATGAACGGGATGTTCAAAAAGAACAGCCACAAAGCGAGCGTCGTATCCGTCACCTTTGAGCCGATGATCGAGATTCCGACGATCCCGCCATCGATGATGTTATTTGGAACAAGGAATCCCTTCAGTCCAAGTGCGAAGATGATGGCACCGATTGTCAGCATCAGTAATCGTCGAAAAAGCTGACCTTTCGTAGAGCGACGATGATGTTTCGTAGGTAGTGGTGACTGCATGCCATTCCTCCCTTCTATAGTAAAACGCTTTAGGATTACTATAACAAAAAAGCACGAAGACGTGTGTGAACGTCTTCGTGGAGAGGTCAAGGGCGATAACGTAACGACTGGAAGAAACGCATGATCTGTTCTGCTTCGATCGGATTTGTATATTCACCGATGTATTGATTATCTTGTTGTCCGGTGATCGTCACCGTACAGGAGACGAGTTGAACTCCTTCACTCAAGCGAATCTCAAACGTTGCGTCCGACAACGGTAACAACGTCTTCGACGAAAAATAGAGTGCCCGCGTACTCGTTTGATGCGCTTCAATGTCTGAGAAGGGCAGTTCGAACGACTGGGTATGATGTGTCAGCATGCGAACTTTCCCAGAGACGGAAAAACGGGGGATGGTATCGCTCGACAAGGAACAGGCTTCAATTGGATACAAAATCTCCCGCAGGAGGAACGATTCCATGACATCCGCTGGAACCGGGCGACTGAATAGATAGCCTTGGATACTCGGACAATTGAGCGTCCGAAACGTATCGAGCTGACGGAGCGTCTCGATGCCTTCGGCGACGACGGTCAGATTGAACTCACCTGCCATATAGAGAATGCTTTTGACGATCGCTTGGGCTTTGGCGTCATCCGTAATGTGGGTCGCGAACTGCCGATCAATCTTGATGACATCGATTGGATACCGTTGCAGGTAAACCATTGAAGAATAGCCTTTCCCGAAGTCGTCGAGTGCGATCCGAACACCGATCCGGCTGACGTATTCGAGCGTCCGGCTCGTCATCGGATCATCCATGATTAAAGCCGCTTCCGTGATTTCAAGTTCAAGTAACTCAGGCGCAAGATCGTACGTCGACAGCATCCGCTCGATATGGTGTTCGAAGCCGGGGATCAAGAATCGTTTCGGTGAGACGTTGACGGAAATTGGGACAAGCTCTGCTCCGGTCGCCTTCCAGTCTTGCATCGAACGGCACGCCGTCTCGACGACCCAGTCTCCGATTGCGACATGTAAGGCACTCTCTTCGGCAAGCGGAATGAAATCGTTCGGTGGAATTCGTCCCCATTCCGGGTGTTGCCAACGAATCAACGCTTCTAAACCGACAATCTTTCCTGTCCAGCTGTCGACTTTTGGCTGATATTCGAGGAACAGTTGATCACGTTCGATCGCGTAATGTAAGTCCTGCTCGAGCCGGTAGCGCCGGTAATAATCGATATCGAGATTCGATGCGTAGTGGTGTATCGTACTGTGATTTTCACGACGCGATCGTCGTAAGGCCGTATAGGAATGCTTTAACAATTCGACGGCGTCTGTACTGTCTTCCGGATAACGACTGACCCCGACGGAAATACGAGCGAACAAGGCGTATGGTTCGATCGAGATCGGTGTTTCCGATAGATCGAGTAGTGCCTCAGCGCATGCCGTCACATCCTGTTTAAAGCTTGTCGGTACGAGCAAGGCATACTCATCACCACCAAGATGTCCGAGAAACATTCCATCTGACTTTGTTTGCTGTAATAAGGCAGCCGTTCCTTTTAGCCACTGATCACCAGATCCGTGTCCGAAGGCATTATTGATCTCAGCAATCCGGTTAAAGGAGACGGTGAGGACGAAGAAGGGGTGGTCCTTCTGTTGCCACACATCAATCGTCTCAATCAGCGCTTGCCGGTTCGGCAGATGCGTCACAGCGTCACGCAAAGCGAGCTGCCGCAATCGTTCCTCGTACGCTTTTTGAAGCGTGATATCATGCATGATGCTATTCGTATAGGCAATCGTACCGTCCAGTTGGAAGACAGGGATTTGTTGATCCTCAATCCATTTGACGCGACCATCCGGGAAGTGAAGGCGGTACTGGATCGTATCAGCCTGACCGTCAACCAATCGTCCGATGAATTGTTTCATTGCAGCATGATCGCGCGCGTCTAGTCGTTCGTACAACCACTCGCGACTAAGGATTAAATTCTCTGGCAATTCTTCGAAGATATGCAGAAATCCTTGCGAATGAAACAGGATCCGACCCGAGAATAAGTCAATTTGTGAAATCGCGGCGTTGACGGCTTCATAGATTTCACGTGCCTGCGCCCGTTCCGTAACGAGTTGCCGGCGTGCCTCGTCGACTTCCGATAAGTCATAGAGGACGATCGACAGATGGTCCGGATGATGGGGACGGTGAAAAGCTTTTAAGCGTAACAGCTGATACGTTCCATAAGCGGTCAGAAAAGAGACTTCCATTTCAAATCGTCCTTTTTCACCAGCAATCAGCCGTTCCATCTCGAACCGGAGCGGATCGAAGTCGCGAGGATGAATCCGACTGAATAATTGTGCTTGATCTAGCGTCGTTGCATCGGTTTCCGACAACCCTAAAAAATGGAGGAGTGCGGGGGAGAACTCGATCATTTGTGTGTGGATATCAAAGTGGAAGATGACGAGTTCAGGAATCTGTTCCGTCAGTTCAAGTTGGGAGCGAATCGACGAGACATCTTCTTCGAGTTGTTTCTCACGTGTGATATCACGTGCGATCCCGTAAACGCCGATGACTTGTTCGTCTTGTTCGATCGGCATGTTCGTAATTTTTAACGTAACCCGGTGTTGATCGGCATGAAGTCCTTGTGCCGTATAATGAACGGTCTCACCATGTAACGCACGATTGAAAAAGGATGTCACCGCTTCGACTTGATCAGGTGGATTGAAGACGGCAAAGTGCTCATAGAGCGTCTCAGCGGAATAGCCGAGCATGTCCTGTAACTGTTCGTTGAAATAGATGATTGTTCCAGAGGCATCAAATAAAAAAATTGCATCTGTCTGTTGTTGAAAGAAGGCTTCCGCCGTTTCCGGACGAGATACTTCAAGTCCACCGATATAGAGTGGGGCTGTGTCGGATTGACGAATCCGATTCATCGCTTCATGAAAAGCCATCCACGTCACCTCCTTACGATACTAACGTTCTCTCTACTAGTATCGGGTGTAGGAAATGGAATTTGCAACCTTCGTTCAAGGAATAGACTTATTTTTCAAAAAAGTGAACCAGTATATGAAATTCATGATTAAAAGACAATTGTCCTAACGTGAACAAAAAAAGCCGAAGCTCTGATGAAAGAGCCTCGGTCTAATCTTTAAATCGCTAAATCGACGGATGTAGCACTCGCATTCGGATCCGCATCCGGTCCTTGATCCGGTGCGCCCGGCATGTCACCATCCGGACCAGGTCCGTGTCCTCGACCATGACCATCGCGTTCTGGTCCTTTCTTCAAATCAGCGTAGCTTGAAACCGCATCCGCTCGTGACTGGATGTGTTCCTTGATCTGCTTCGCTTGTTTTTCTGTTAGCTTGCCATCTTTGACTTGTTGATCAATCGCAGCGTTTTGCGTTGTTAGGATAGCTTTCTCGAAATCTGCGTAAGCAATCTTGTTCGCTTCCGCAAATTCAGGCAATGATTGATCCGCTGCTTTGAATTTCGCCTCATCGAGTCCAAGTGCTTTTAGAATCGCTGATGTCGCGTCGCCGAAGACACCACCTGGTCCATGGTCACCGCGCTTATCGTGTTCACCGCGATCCGGAAGGTCATCATAGCTCTTCGCGTCCTTGTATTCCTCTGTCAGACGAGACTTGATTTCTGTTGCTTGTTTTTTCGTCATCTTCCCGTCTTTGACGAGCTGATTGAGTTCACTCGTCTGAGCCGCAAGCAACGTTTTTTTGTAGTCAGCGAACTTAATCGATTGTGCCTTCGCATAAGCAGCGAGCGATTGATTCGCTGCATCGAATTTCGACTGACTTAGTCCGAGTGCTTTCAGGACGTCAGCAATCAACGATTCGTTGAAGAAACCAGGTCCACCGTGACGACCGATCGGCATCTTCTCTTTTAACTCATCATAGCTTTTGACGCCACTGAAGCGTTCCGTCTGGCGCTTCAACATGTCGTCTGCTTGCGTTTGTGTTAAGTCACCTGATTTAACGAGACTAGCGAGTTGTTCCTTCGCTGCTGCGAGTTCTGCCTTTTTATAATCAGCGAACGAGATCCCTTTTGCTTTTGCAAGATCGGCGATTGATTGCCCTTTCTCACGGGCAGCATCTGCCTCAGTTTGTGTCAGGTTCAATTTTTTCAAGAGTAACGTCATGTCGTGTTTTTTCATACCTTCGAAGTGGTGCCCGTGTTTCGCTTGTTTTGTCGTGCTCGAGTCGTCGTTCGTCGCAGCATATGCTGACGCGCCTCCGACTGTTAATGCGCTAATTGTCAATGCAGTGATCCATTGTTTTTTGAATGTCATGGGATGATCACTCCTTTCACCTTTTATGGTAGAGGGTCACGAAAGAGAAGTTGTGAGGAAGTTGCAAAGAAACTGCGAAGAAAGGCAAATCTGGACAAAAAGGCGCTACACTAGGAGTGGAGGGATGACCATGAACGTACTATTGATTGAAGATGAACAAAAATTAGCGCAGGTGACGGCACGTTTCCTCCGGCACCATGCGTATGACGTAACGATTGCTGGTTCGTTAGCAGAGGCGAAGCAGTGCTTAACGACAGCGTTTGACGCTGTCTTAATCGACGTCCGCTTGCCGGACGGTGACGGTTGGTCGCTCGTGCCAAGTATCAAATCACAAGTCCAGCCGCCGGTCGTCTTCATGATGACCTCGCGTGGGGAGGCAGATGATCGTGTCTTCGGACTCGAACTCGGTGCCGATGATTATCTCGTCAAACCAGTCGTCCTGAAGGAATTGACGATCCGGCTCGAACGGGCATTAAAAGTCCGTCCGGTCGCCCGCCATACGTTCGGTGACTTGACGATCGATGAGAAGGGACGCCAAGTCAAAGCAGGAGAACAGGCAGTCAGTCTCGCGAAGATGGAATTCGAACTGCTGCTCTACTTCATCGAACATCTTGGTGAGGCACTGAGCCGGGATCAGATTCTTGATGACGTCTGGGGGTACGCATTCGGAGGCGATACTCGGACCGTCGACACGCACGTCAAACAACTGCGCGATAAGTTGCCTGTCATTAAACAACAATTGAAGACGGTCCACCGGGTCGGCTACCGATTGGAGGCGATTGAATGAAACGACGTCCTTTGATCCGAAAGTTCTTATACGCTGTCGTCGGTCCGTTGCTCGTGATGGGGGTTCTTAGTTTCGTCTTGACGGCGTTCCTCGTCAATCGGTTCGCAGAAGGTGAACGGTACGATCAACTCGCGCGGGAAGCGAACATCATCAAACAAGCGATTGAAGCCGACACGCCGATTCCGCGTGACATTCAAGGGTTTTTAACGACCGATGGATTGACGCAACGGATTGGCGCACGTGGACCGGCGGGACGGTTGCCACTTTTAGATGGGCTGAAGAAAAAAGACGTCATCGAAGTGCAAGACGAACGGTTGCTGACATATCAGCTGACCGTTGATGGAACCCGGATTACGACGGTCCGTCAAGCGCCGCTAGCAAGTAGCGCCCTCGACGGGGTTTACATCGCGATCGGACTCGCGTTACTGGTGACCCTGTTGCTGGCATCCTTACTCGCGTACTATATGGGACGGCACCTGACACGACCGATCGTGACGCTTCGATCCGTCGCTCAAAAGATTGGTGCTGGTGAAACGGACGTCGTCCTGCCAGCCCGACCGAAGGATGAAGTCGGGGAGTTGATCGACGCCGTCGATGAGATGCAGACACAGCTCAAACAAAAGGACCATCTGCAAAAGACATTCATTGCCGGCATCACACACGATTTGCGGACGCCACTTGCGATCATTCGAAACGAGACGGAGGCGCTTGCGGCAGGTGTCATTCCCGTCGCCGAACTGCCCGACGTGACGACGAGCATCATCGAGGAAACGGATCGACTCGGTCATCTGATTGATGAGACGTTACTTTATTCGAAGCTTGCCGGTGGACGGATGCCACTTGACATGACTGAGGTAGCGGTCGATGAATTAGTAACAGCGACGGTTGAACGCCTGCGCAGTACGTTCACGCTAGCAGGACTGACACTGGCGACGGAGCTGCAACCGGTTAGGCAATCACTTGATTCACGGATGTTCGAACGTGTCCTGATCAACTTCTTGATGAACGCCCGTTTTGCTTCACCAGTCGGCGGAACGGTCATGGTTCGCTTAACGCATGACGAAATGACGGTCGAGGATGAAGGAGCGGGTGTCCGAGCAGAAGACCGAGCAACGATCTGGGACGTCTATGTTAAACAAGAAGGCAGTGCCGGACATGGACTAGGTCTTGCGATCAGTCGGATGATTCTCGATAGTCATCAATTCGACTACGGTGTCCGCGACCGAAGTGGTAGGGGAGCGGTCTTCTACGTGCGATTTTGATTGGATAGAAGGGTAGAGGGTTTTGACGAACGATTCCGTCATCCTTGCTTTCCATAGGCGGGAGTAAGCCGCGGCATCTTGCACTCCGTGCCATCTGCCGGGTCTTACTAGTCCTTGATGAAAGTGCTATTGGCACTTTCTTTTCCTGTAGGAGTCGCGGGTGAGCTGCTTCGTTCTGAAACAGACATACGAAAAAGGAGAACAGTTTCCGTATCATACAGAAGCTGATCTCCTTTTTTTATGTTGGTAGAAGTTAAAGATCATTCGCCTTCGTTCGCATGAACAAGACTTGGTTTGACGAGGGTATAGAACTCATCGCTCATTCCGACACGGCTACCCATCTGGCAAGCGAGTTCGAGTGTTTCCTTATAGAAGTTCGCGACAAGATCATGGTTCTTGATGTGCTCATCTTGCATCGCCTTTTTGACCCCAAGGACGACTTTTTCGATTTGCTCATCGGCATCATTACGGACGGGCACGACGTTTTCCGGAAGATCGACTTCCTTATCGTGTCCATTGAAGCGGAACGATGCCCCGAATCCGAGGTGCTCGAGGAAGAAGTGTGGTAACAGTTTACTAGCGAAGAACTGATGCCATTCCGTCTCTTTCATCGCTTCCATGTCACGCTTGAACGACGTCGTTGCGAGTGCATAACGATCGTGTGTATCCTTCATGAACTTCTCGAGGATCGGAACCTGCATTGCAAACGCATTCTTGAGCAAGTTATCGAGTTGTTCTTGCGTTAATTGTTCTTGTTCAGTCATCGCTTTAACCCCATTTCATTTCGTTATCCTTATCGTAAGAAATTTAGACAATTCCGTCAAATCTTTTTCGAGAATAGAGTTTACCTATTTCACAAAAGGGAATCCATAACTATAGATCATTTTAAGGGGGAGTCAGAATGAAACGAATCGCAATGACAGGAGTCTTACTCGGAGCATGTCTGACTCCAGTGACGGGCTTTGCTGCAAGCAACGTAACGTATAGCAAAGGAGTCGTCGCGAACAAGACGTTCGGCTATACGGTCAAGACGACGGATGCGTTGAAAAAGGCAATCCAGCAAGACAAGGTCGAATTCGTCAAGAATAAGACCGTTAAATCAAAATACGGTGTCGTCACGCGGAGTGGTACGTTCGCGTTGTATTATAAAGTCAAAGGAGCGGATCAGCTGCTCGTCAATTTGAACTACGAGCCGAAGAAGCTCTCGAAAAAACAGTTCGACCGTGAAATCGGATATGGTACATATCTCGGGACGAAAGGTAGCAAAACGTACTACTACGTCTTACCAACGGAAGCCGTCAAAGGCGCTGTCGGCAAAAAAGCGATCGAGAACTTGATCGTTAAGGACGTCCCGCAGATGATGAAGACATTCAAACTGCAATGAGCACTAGCTTTTGCTAGTGCTTCTTTTGTTCGTTCGGTATAGTTGAAAATGAGGTGAATGAATATGGAATGGAACGTCACAGACGTCAAACAAACAACAGATGTATTACAACTCGAAAAATGTGTTAACGATCACGATGGCATTGAATTAAAAGTCGCAGCCGATTGGGTCGGCGAGAACGATTTCGCAATCTATGATGGCGAGCAACTCATCGGGTACTTACAAGCGTTCGCGTACTTACCGACGGAGTGGGAATTGAATGTCTTCGTTGATCCGGATTACCGGAAACAAGGCATCTTCACGGCACTTGTTGAAGCAGCACGGGCGCGGGCAACGGAAGCAGGCGTCGAAGCATTCACGTTCGTCATTGACGACGCGAGTGAGTCAGGTCAAGCTGTCCTCGAAGGATTAGGTGCTGAGTACCGGATGACCGAGTACAACATGATTTTGAAAAAGGCGCAGCTGTTCTTGAAAGCAGATCCGGATTTCGAATTACGCGAAGCGACAGCGGACGACCGCCCGTTCATCGTCGAGACGCTCGGCAAATCGTTCGGTAACACGGACGAAGAAGCAGAATCGATCTATCAAGCGATTGAATCCGACGACCGGATCACGTTCATCGGCGTCGCTAATGGCAAGCCGGTCGGTGTCATTCGTGCCTATCTCGCTTCCGATACACAAGCGAGCATCCATGCGTTCGCGGTTCGTCCGGAAGCGCAAGGTAATGGTTACGGGAAGAAGATGCTGAAGCTGATGGTTCAAGCGTTGTTCCGGACAGGTCGGACACAACTCGAACTCGACGTCGAGACGGATAATGATCGTGCGCTCGATCTCTACAAAGAGGCAGGGTTCGTCGTCCATCGTGGCTATCAGTTCCACGTGTTGGCCGTTTAATTGAAGTAAACATCACGACTTTTCCACTCGCTTTCCTCAGGCGAGACACAAGCCGCGGCGCTGTCGTCTTCGACGCAGAGCCGGGTCTTGTTCGTCTCTGACAGCGCGAACGCGCTTTTTCCTGTAGGAGTCGAGTGGACGTGTGATGCATCATCAAAGAACGGTCTGCGGATCGTTCTTTTTTATGATGATTAATACAGAAACTAAACAAAAACGTTGGAACCTTTTCTGCAATCCGTCGTATACTAGACATATGGAAAAAAAGAGGAGGCGACGTCATGGAGAGTCGACAGGATTCATTGCGGACGTTGAAGTGGGTATCAGGTGGAATGGAAGCGGTGCTCGGGATTCCGCTCTTAGGTGGTTCAATCGTCATTTTCTCAGGTTATAATGCCCTGTGGTTGATGCTCGCGTTCCACATCGTCGTCGTCGTATTGACGGCACGTGCCGGAAATGTCTCAAAAGGGAACATCGTCGGGATCGTCGCATCAACGGTCGGTGTCATTCCGGTCGTTGGGATGTTCTTACACATGGCAGCAGCGATCACGATTTTGGTCGATGCAGCACTCAGTAACCGCATCGTTACACGAACACATGTCAAACACGTCGAACCGATTCAACCACGACCGGTCCGTCGGGAGCAAGAAAAACAAGAAGACCATCCGTTCTGAGTTTTTTTCGTTGACAGCGAAAAACAAGCCGTGTAAAGTAAACAACAAGTTAAGCCATATCAATTACATCGATGACGCGGAGTAAGTATCGTCAACACTGCCGACCAAGCGAGTCAGGAATGGTGAGAGCCTGACACGGTAAGCTGAACGAGAATGGACCGCTGAGAGCCTGTTGAACCTTCGAGTAGACAGGACGGTTGCCCCCGTTACCGGGCTAGCTGGTTGTTGGACCAGCGACAAGTGGAGACGATTTTTCGTCTCAATCAGAGGTGGCACCGCGCGGATACAGGCGTCCTCTATGCATTAGCTGTTAGCTATGCATAGAGGACGCCTTTTGTTGTACGTCAAATGCCGAATCATCCAACGCTCATCATATTTCTCAGGAGGCACTACACATGAAAAAAACATTGATCGCAGCGGCGAGCACGGCAGTTTTACTCGCAGGATGTGCAACGACAGAACCAGCAGAAGATAAACAAGCGGATAAGAAGGTCCTGCATACGATGGAAAGTTACGATCTCCTGTCGGTCGACCCGGCAGATGCCATCACGTCAAACATCTTCAACCAAATCTACGAAGGACTCTATCGCTTCGATGAGAAGAATGAACTCGTTCCGGCGGCAGCAAAATCACATAACGTGTCAGAGGACGGGAAGGTCTATACGTTCAAGCTTGACCCGAATGCAAAATGGTCAGACGGAAAACCTGTCACAGCGGAGAACTTCCGTTATGCGTTCGAGCGTGTCGTCAAAACGAACTCACCGTTTGCTTACTTGCTTGAGCCGGTCGAAAAAACGACGGCAGTCGACAATGAGACACTCCAGATCGAATTGAAACGTCCGACGCCGTACTTCCTCAGCATGACGACGTTCGGCACCTATATGCCGGTCCGCGAAGATATCGTCAAAGCAGAAGGCGACCAGTTCGGAACAGATCCAAAGACGAACGTCTACAACGGACCATTCACGTTTAAGAAATATCAAGCCGAGCAAGGTTATACGCTCGCGAAGAATGCTGAGTACGCAGACCGGAAGAACGTCAAGATCGATGAAGTCGACGTCAAGATCATCAAGGATCCGATGCTTGCGATCAACTTATTCGAGTCAGGCGATCTCGATGTCGCACCACTCAACTCAGAGAACGTCGTCACGTACAAAGGGAAAAAAGAGTACAACACGTTCAGTGATTCGCGGATGTTCTTTATCCGGATGAACGAAAAGACGGATGCCTTAAAAGACAAACAAACACGTCAAGCCATCGACGCGGCATACGATAAAAAGGCGTTGACGGAGACGTTGCTCGGAAACGGATCACTCCCTGCTGACTACATCGTACCGCAAGAACTTGATCCGAAATACGATAGTGCGCGTCAAATCGAATCGTCGTACGATATTACGGCAGCAAACAAAGTGCTGGCGAAGCAAAACCTTGAGTTGACGATGTTGATTGAAGATGACGACATCTCGAAAAAAATCGGGGAGTACATTCAAGGGGCGTTGAAGAAGCAGAACGTCGACGTCAAACTGTTGTCACTACCGAAGAAAGAGCGTCTCGCCCGTGAAGGACGAGGGGATTACGATCTGTCACTCGCGAGCTGGGCACCAGACTATCAGGATGCGACGACCTACCTGAACTTGTTCACGACAGGTAACCCGTTCAACATGATGGATTACTCGAATAAACAGTATGACCGTCTTTTGAAACAGGCTGAAAGTGAACTCGATCAAGACAAACGTCTTGCCTTACTCAGTAAAGCGGAAAGTGTGTTGCTCGACGATCAAGCGATCTCACCTGTCTACCAACGGAAGAATGCTTTCTTGCAAAACACGGAAGTCACACATCTTGCCCGCCACAATGTCGGAACGGATATCTCATATAAGTATATCGGGATTGAGCGGAAATAATAGTACGGCAACGAGTGATGGATGAAGCGGTCCATCACTCTTTTTAATGGATTTTGTCATATCGCTGGAAATCGCTTTTGAAAATCAGGTCAACTGACTTAAAACGGTTACAAAAGAAACCGATAGAGAGGACGGTGAAAGAAGATACAGGAAAGGAAGTTTCGGTTATGCGTAAATTACGAAGCAACTTGAAGGTACGGTTATTCTTTTGGGTCTTGGCGATCTCAGTCATCACGAGCGGCATCTCAGCCCAGCTTGTGCTTTATCTCCACAGGGGACTCGATGTCGCGGATACGAACGCAATCTGGATTGGAGCAGGGATTGGCTTACTGTTATCGTTGATTGGAACGTCGTTGACGCAATTAATCCTACGTCAACCCATCAAAGCAATCGAAAAGGCGACAGAGACAGCACGCGAAGTCGCGAACGGCAACTTCAATGTCGATTTCGAGGAAGCGAAGCGCGGAGATGAAGTCGACCAACTGATGCACGAACTCGAAGTCATGGTTCTACATATCCGCAAACAGGCGACGCAGATGGGGAGCTCGAGCGATAAGCTGACAGCGTCCGCGCAAGAGATTGCAGCAGCAGTCCAGGAAGGCAATGCGTCGGGTGAAAGTATTCGTTCAGCAATGGCAGAGCTGTCCGCGAAGATGAATGAGAATGTCGATCAAGCGTACTTGTCGATGGATGCCCTCGGTGCCGTTAAACGGACGATGGATGAAGTCGCGAAAGAGATGAACGAAGCGCTGAAATCAGCGACAGTCATGCAGACGGAAGCCCAGAATGGAAAGACGCTTGCAACCGATTCTGTCGAAGCGATGCATATGATTTCGAAGAAGATGGAACAGTCAGCGACACTGAACGGTCGTCTGACGGATATGACAGGCGAAATCTCGCGGATTACCGATGTCATCAGTGATATTTCGGCACAGACGAACTTACTCAGTTTGAATGCGTCGATTGAAGCGGCACGAGCGGGCGAAGCAGGGCGTGGTTTTGCCGTCGTCGCAGCAGAAGTAAAAAAACTCGCGGAACAGACAGCGACATCCGCAAAAGAAATCACTGACTTGATTTCCGGCGTCAAACGTCTTGTTAATGACACGGCGAACGCAATGACGGATGTTCAAAGTGAAGTGGCGACAGGTGTTGGACTTGTTGAACAAGCAGGCTCGTCGTTTGAAGAGATTCATCATTCGACAGAGAATGTCTATTCACGCGTTAAATCGGTTGATCAACTTGTTGTCAAATCGGATCAGGAGATTGATCAGGTTGGCTTAACGACAGCGAACATCTTGGCAATGGTCGAGGAAGCGTCAAAACACGCGGAACAAGTCTTGCAGGCGTCAAGCCATCAAGCAGCATCACTCGGTGAAGTCAATGGGGCGATGGAAGAACTTGTGGCGGTAGCGGAACAATTACAAGCAGAGACGGGTGCGACGCGTCTTTAAACTACGAGAAAATCGTACGTTCGATATGGATGTGCGATTTTTTTTGTATTTTTTGAAGAAAGTTATTAAACATTTCGAGCCGACGACGATATATAAGGTAGAAGCAGTCATCGACTAATTCTACCGTGTCACCCTTGGGCCGGCCAGGGGGCACATCTCGGAGAAGACGGATCTTCAAAGAGACAAAAAACATATCCTATGGAGGGAAATTACAATGATTATCAATCACAACGTAACTGCGCTTAACACGCATAACAAACTTTCGAGTGCTACTGCAGCTCAAAGTAAATCAATGGAGAAACTCGCTTCAGGTCTTCGCATCAACAAAGCAGGCGACGACGCAGCTGGTCTTGCAATCTCTGAAAAAATGCGTGCACAAGTTCGAGGACTTGATCAAGCTGGACGTAACGCACAAGATGGCATCTCACTCATTCAAACAGCTGAAGGTGCATTAAATGAAACACACGATATCTTACAACGCATGAATGAATTATCTACACAGGCAGCAAATGGTAATCTACAATCAGAAGATAGAACAGCAATCAGCGATGAAATTACTCAGTTAAACAGTGAAATTGATAGAATCGCAAGCTCAACAAACTTCAATGGTAAAAAGTTATTAGATGGTACTTTTGGAGTCCAATTAAATTCTGCAGGCACTGGTATCGCTGTTGGGAGTCAGGGAGTAACAGCAATTGACATTAGTGGTGCTAAAGCATCTACGACATTTGATTTAACAGCTGGCACAGGTGCTGGTCAATATGTATTAACAGCAGGTGGTAATTCGCAAACTGTAACTTTAGCAGACAATACATCAGGAACATTAAACTTTGATAAACTTGGTGTTAAAATTTCTTTGAACGGTACTCAGACAAGAACTGCAGTTCTTGCTGCTGCTAATGGTGGAGCTGCCGGTAAAATCGCTACTGGTGCTCAAGCAGATGTAAATATTCAAATCGGAGCAAATACTAGCAGTGATGAGCGCCTTGGACTTTCTATCTCAGCAATTAATTCAACAGCGTCTTCTTTAAACACTGGAACTATTAGTGTTGCAACAGATACTGACGCAAGAGCTGCAATGGATATCACTAAGGCAGCAATTAATAAAGTTTCTGCTGAACGTTCTAAACTTGGTGCAAACCAAAACCGTCTCGAGCACACAATCAACAACCTCAAAACATCTTCTGAAAACCTAACAGCGGCTGAATCACGCGTTCGTGACGTTGACATGGCGAAAGAAATGATGAATCAAACAAAGAACTCGATTCTTGCACAAGCTGCACAAGCAATGTTGGCTCAATCGAATCAGACACCGCAGGGCGTTCTCCAACTCCTTCGATGATTGATTCTACCGGGCGTCTAATCTGGTAACGGATTAGATCATGACTGGGTGAATTGCTGGAACTCCTGAGAGCCTTGATGTACGACAACGTGGCTGGAAACGGCGAGCGTGACCGTTCTGAAAAACATCAAGGATTGGACAATCAGCAGCCAAGCACCTGTAGGGAAACCTTGGTGAAGGTTCAACGACTAGGATAGACGACCTAATGGACTTGTCCGATGGTTATGAAATCCGTACTCCGTAAACGGTGGGGGAAGTGCCCAGCTCCTTGAACTTCAAGGATGAAGATATAGTCTTATCATTAGCGAAAGCTAATGCGCGTAGCAAGCGAACCAACAGCCGCAAGGCGTTCTCCAATTACTCCGTTAATCGTAATTGGCACATATCGATTGTTCAGGTCACGGACTCGTTCCGTGGCCTTTTTTGTTTTGTTGTATTTGAACTCTAACAAATTAGATGAATTGACCGATATACTACATAGAGAACAAATAAGGAGTGACCGACTATGAATTCCATTAATACGGAAATTCGCCTTCATCTGCCTTCGAACGTCCTACCGTACGAAGCGACACGTAATGTGTTTGTGGAAGCGAATCAGGAAGCACTAGCAGAAGAAGGAGTCGTTGTCCTACCGACACCCCAACACGTTACGAAACTTGAAACAGCGATGGAACAAGCGAATATCAAGCTCGAACTGCAACGGACAGGACTTAAATTCGTCAAGCATGAAAAATTAAACGAATATTACATTCAAGTTGTTGATACGAACAATAACGTCGTGCAAGAAATCCCAAGTAAAAAAGAACTCGATTTCTTTGCGGCATTCATGGAATTTAATCAATTAATCGATAAACGGATTTAACGGAAAGGACTGATTGGATGGCAGGTATTCGACTGAGCGGTTTAGCAAGTGGGATTGATACAGAAACGATGATCAAGCAATTGATGCAGGCGGAACGGGCGCCGGTCGATCGGTTATCGCAAAAGAAACAGACGCTGACATGGCAACGCGATGCGTATCGGGAGATGAACCGGGCATTGCTTGACTTCCGGACAGCGGCAAGCGATATGCTGTTATCGAAGAATTATCAATCAAAAACTGTCACTAGCTCCAATGCAACGGCGTTGACGGTAACAGCAAGTCCGAGTGCATCAGCTGGCAGTGTGACGATTGACAGCATTGATCAGCTCGCGAGTGCCGCTTCGGTAACTATGGTCGCAGCAAGCGGTAAGAAAAGTGATGCAACACTGGAAGAGAGTGGATTGTTCACAAAAGACGCAGATGGAAAAATTAATGTGCAAATCAATACCTTCGATGCAACAGGAAAAGCCGTAACCGAGACATTGCAGCTTGACGCAACACAAAAGATCTCGGATTTGACAGCGGCAATCAATGGTAAAGCCAGTCTTGGGATGAACGCGGTCTTCAATGATTTAACAGGAAAACTCGTTTTAACAAAAACGAGTACCGGTAACTTAAACCCCGTAGGAGCCGATATCTCAATTGTTGATGCATCAGATAATACTGCGAAGGTGAATTCACAAGACAGTACATTCGGTCGCGAAGGGAAAAACGCCAAGTACACGATTGGTGGACAACAACTCGAACAGACGACGAATACGTTTACGCAGAACGGTCTGACGATAACGTTGAACAATGTCACGACGACAGCGACGACAATCAATACGACGCTCGATACACAGAAAAACTTCGACTCGATCAAGAACTTCGTCGACAAATACAATGATGTCATCGATAAGATGAACAAAAAAGTCCGTGAAGAAAAGTATCGTGATTTTCAGCCGTTGACGGACGCTCAGCGCAAGGAACTCAGCGAAGATGAAGTCAAGAAGTGGGAAGAGAAAGCGATGAGTGGTGTCTTGAAGAACGATAGCTACTTACAGGACGGGCTGAATCAGTTCCGTAGTGCGATCTCGTCGAAAATCGATACCGGTTATTCGTACACGTCAGGAACAGATACGATTCAACTCCAGTACATGTCGCAAATCGGGATCACTTCAACGAGTGACTTCCGGGATGGTGGGAAGCTGAAAATCGATGAAACGAAACTGAAGAAGATGCTCGAAGAACAACCGGAAGGTGTCTATAAACTATTCACAGCTGATGCCCCTGAACCGACGAAGGATGCGCAAGGGAACACGATTCCCAATCCAAATGGCCTCGACGGTTTCGTCCGTCAGATTCAAGGATTTGCGACGACACTCCGTGATAAGATTTCCGGTGTTGCCGGACGGGATGGAGCGGTTGCGACGACGTATCGACTCGGGAAATCACTCGCTGATCTCGATAAGAGCATGCTGTCATGGGAAGACAAGCTAAAACGAAAAGAAGACAGTTACTATCGCCGATTCGCGGCGATGGAACAAGCGATGAACCAAGCAAACAGTCAGTCATCAACGCTTGCTGGCTATCTCGGACAAGGACAATAAAAAGGAGGAAACGCGATGAACCCTTATGCGACGTATCAAACGAACTCGGTAACGACAGCGTTACCTCAAGATTTAACACTGATGTTATACGAAGGACTGATCAAATTCTCGATGCTTGCAAAACGAGCGATCGAACAGAAGATGATTGAACAAAAAAATACGAACATCCAAAAAGCGCAAGCAATCATCAGTGAGTTGCAATTGACGCTTAATCAATCGATTGCGCTATCGAAAGACTTGAATAGTCTTTATGACTACATGCAAACACGCCTGATTGATGCTAACGTCAAAAACGATTTAGTGGCAATCGACGAAGTGATTGGCTTTGCCGAAGAATTCCGCGAGACGTGGAAAGAAGCGATGAAACTCGCACGGCAACGATGAGTCCGCTCGATCCGCTTCGCCTGAAGACGAAACGACTGATTGAATTACTTGATCAAACGCCAAATGAAGAGACGTATGACGAATGGATCGAGAAGATTCAGGGTCTGCTGAACGAACGGGAAGCGTTCATCGCGGCACACTCGAATTTGCTAGCTGGTGCCAATCAAGCCGTCATCCAGGAACTCGTCGCTGATAGTCGGAAAATCGACTTGAAATTATCAGCAGAAACGGCTAAATTAGGGGTACAAATCAGTCAGTTGCGTCAGACGCAAACGAGTCGTAAATCGTACGTCGATCCGTACGAGGAAGTCGATCATAGTTTTTCACCGTATTTTGATTCTCGTCAGTAACTTTCTTGTATGAGGGAGGGATCTTTCGTGACCAAGCGGGAAGACAAAAAGCGTCCCGTACCGCAGCCATATTTCCAATCGGATGGCTCGTACGATCAGTTCATTGAACCGGATGTTGAATCGGAATCATGGGAAGAATTCGACCGCCCTGTCTCCGATGCACCAGATGCCTATGAAGAAGAAAAATACCGTCGTGAGTCGTAAGCGTATAACACAAATACCGGTCAGGCCGTGGAGCAATTCCTCGTCTGACCGGTATTTGTGTTGTTTTTATAAAAAACGTCATTCTTGTTCCTGGACCCATTCCCAGTGGGTCCGTGCTTCTTTTTTGATTTTATCGGTCGCCGTCTTACTTTGGAATAAGCGGCTGTACCATAGGCGAGACTGCTCTTTCTCTTTCATCACAGCATGCAGGTCGGCGATCCTCAATAACAGGACGTCTTCCGGAAGCCCGCTCTCTTTGACGGACGTGTAGTTGTCGTAAAGCGAGACATACTTCTCGATTGCTCGGCTCGCCCAAAGTTGTTCTTCCGCTGATTGACCGGTCAAGCGATGCAACCAGGACAGACGAACACCGAGCATTGCTTGAATCGCTGGTTTTTGCTCCGTCACTTGAGCCGTATAGAGACAGAGTTTATAGAGCTGGATCGCCTGCTCGATTGTCCGCTCCAGGCTAGCGAACGGCAGGACGGGAAGCGTCGACAGGATGTGATCATGTAAGGTCGCTCGAACGTCCGGCGACAACTTTCCGAACGACTCGTGGAAGAAGAACCGACAATGGCTACACTGAACCGGTTCATAGAGATAGACGTTGACGCCTTGATGGCGGATGAAGCCATCAAAGTCGGTCGAGGCGACACGGATATGTCGCGACAGGACACGTTTCGTCTCTGTCGTTTTCAAGCAGTAGGGGCAGGTGCATTTTTTAAGATATAAGTCTGGCATGTAGGGGAACTCCTCTAATTCTAGATTACACGAAGACGTTGACGAGCATTCCTTTGATCTCGCCGACTTGGTCGAGGATATCGAGCCGGCGCGATTCGCCAGAGATGACCGTGTTCGTCAACTGAAGGAGTTTCGCATCGACTTGCTCGACGACTTTATAGATCTTCGTCCGACCACGGCGGTTGAAGCCGCGCTTCTCTTCGAGTTGTTGTGATTGGTCGAGGGCGTCTTTTAAGAAGTCCTTGATCTTTTCTTTGTAGCTTTCGAGGTGCTCAATTGTCTGACTTTCAGCGAGCAGTTGCCCGTGTTCTTCGACGAGCGCGAGCTTTTGTTGCAGGCGCTCATAGCCTTTGTGGTCGCGTTTCTCTTGCATCAAGGCAGAGAAGGTCGTCGACGCCTCGACTTCACGCGGACTGCCCTTTAAGGACTGGAGTCGTTGCGTTTCTTGGATGCGGCGGATATCCATCGGGTCTGCCTCCTTAGTTGAGTAGTTGTAAGACGCCTTGCGGCAAGGCGTTCGCTTGAGCGATCATCGCCATCCCCGATTGGTTGAGGATATTATATTTCGCATATTCCATCATCTCACGTGCCATATCGGTGTCGCGAATCCGTGATTCCGACGCCGTCAAGTTCTCGACGCTGACGCTGAGGACGGATGACGTTGCTTCGAATCGGTTCTGGATCGCTCCGAGTTGTGCCCGTTGCTGGGAGATTGTATCAATTGCTTTCGTATAATGGCTGATCGCATCATTCGCGTCCGTTGCCGTCATGACGCTGAGGGCGTACTCGGGTGCGTCACCGCTCGGGAAATCAAGCGGACGGATTGACGTATTAGCTTGTGTCGTTGAACTGACGCCGATCGCAAGGGCTTGCATGTCGTTAATCGTGATCGAAATCCCTTCGTTTGCCCCAGCATTCGTTTGGATGAACAGCGCACTGTCGGCATCGTTGAACTTACCGCTCAACAACTCTTTGCCATTGAACTGGGTCGTCTTCGCAATCCGTGAGACCTCGTTTGTCAGCTGATTGATTTCTTCCTGGATTGCTGACCGGTCTTCGGTTGCGAGTGTTCCGTTCCCAGCTTGGACGGCGAGTTCACGCATCCGTTGCAAGAGGTTATGTGTCTCACTCAAACCACCTTCAGCCGTTTGAATCATCGAGACTCCGTCAAGAACGTTCTGTTCCGCTTTATCGAGCGCCTTCAAGCGATTGCGCATCTTCTCCGAGATCGCGAGACCAGCTGCATCATCCGCACCCCGGTTGATTTTTTGACCGCTCGATAGTTTATCCATCGTCGTCTTGACGTTCGTCTGGTTGATGCTGAGGTTGCGGTAAGCCTTCAAGGCTTGGACGTTATTCGTGATTCTCATTCGTATTCCATCCCTTCGTATCGTTGATGATGTGCGGCGCGCACGAGTGGTCGATCGACGGTCTGTGCCGCTTGCCAGGTGACGCGTAAGTCTTCTGCCAGTTCGAGTAGCTCGTCGAGAACGGCTGGTGTCATATAGACCTGTAACGTTTGCTCAGCAAGATAGTGGTAGAGCGCGTCCAGTTGTGCCGTGATGATGCCACCGTCGTCGTGTAACCCCGCCTGCAATTTGTCGAGTAACTGATAGGCTTTTTGTAAGCGTTCGTTGACCTCGTCAAAGCGATTCGTATCACGTGCGAGAATGGCGCGATCGTATTGAAGGACGAGTCCCGTCAACATCACTTCCGTCAGCTGTTGCGGGGTCATCGCGTAGAGTTCTTGTTCTGTCATGTCTGCCGTCCTTTCGCGTTGTCGAGTTCTTCGATCAGTAAGAGCAGTTCTGCCATCACGTCATAAAGTTGCGGTGGGATCGCTGTCCCAAGGTCGAGATCAAGCAAGTGACCGAGCAGGGACGTATCGTGTTCGATCGCGACCCCGTTCGCCCGTGCTTCTTGCAGGATTCGATCGGCGGCTTGACCACTAGCTCGAGCGACGACGACCGGTGCTTGACCGGATGCTTCATCGTAGCGGAGGACAGCAGCAGTCTTGCGTCCGGTTAAATCGATTTTCTGATACATATCGGTCTCTCCTTTTAGATACGGTAGTCGTAGCCACTTGGTGTCTCGTCTTGTTTGACGGTTTCTGTGATTTGCTCACGCGTGAATGGACGGAACTGGATTCGGACGTCTTGGTAACCGGTTGCTTGCAAGGCATCCGTCGTCCGATCGAGGAACGGTGTTGCCAGTTGCTCAAGGACCGGATGATCGTTTTCGATTGTGATCTGCATCTTGCGATTGACGGTCTCGACCCGGACACCAATCTCCCCGAGGCGTGGCGTATTGAGCTGGACGTACAACGTGTTGTTTTCCCAGTCGATCACTTCGTCCGGCCGTTTGTTTTGCAAATGGACGTGGAGTCCTGCCGTCGCTTCAATAAGTTGGACCGGTAAGGCGAGTAAAATCTGGTTCAACTGTTGCTGACTGTCCGGTTTATTGACTTGCTGTTGTGCTGCAAGGAATGTTTGCAATTTGGCAGCTTCCGGATTTGCTGCCGGCGTACTCAGTTTCAGTTCCGCCGTCTGGAGCTGAAGCGTCTTTTGGACGGTCTCCTGCAAAAGACGTGGACTGTTCTGTTGCGGCTCATATGGAACGGTTTTTGTTGCGGGCTGCGCTTGTAAAGACGGTGCTTGTGGCAGTAGTCCCTGCATCTCCGGTAAGTAAGTCGGACGGACATTTGCTGGCGCATAGCGGAAGGCTTCAAACGCAACCCGGACTTCTTGTAAGACGGCTTTTGCCTCTGTTCCACGCCCGAGTAACGCCAGTTCCGCACCCCGTTCGAGTTTCGATAAAAAGTGGACTAGCTGTTTTTCATCCTTCATCGAGGTATGTAACAAAGCATCCGTTTGCTGGAAGACTTGTTTTAAGCGTTGCGCCGTACTCTCGATGACAGCGACCATCTGGACCGGACGTGTCTCGACGAGCGGTTCGATCTGGCGAAGTTGGGAGACGATCGTTCGCTGTTGGCTCTTGAAATCATTCGTAATCTCAGCGAGGCGTGGCGTCACTTCACGAACAAGCGTCAAGGCAGAGCGGACCGGTGCCGTTTGCCCCGTTGTTGGTTCCGATTGACTTGCCCGTGCCGTTAGACCAATCAGTTGCTCGCGGACGCTCGTCTTCAGCTCAAGAGGCGCTTGCGGGAAATAGGGCGCCAGTTGTTTGCGGACCGTCTCAATCTCGCCTTGTTCGAGCGTTGCGACGAGTGCCGGGCGTTTCTCTGCTGGTACGTGTTCAATGTATTGTCGGATATGCAGAGATGACGCTGTCTCGATATCGCGTTGCGTCGGTAGCGTCACACGAGCGACGTCAAGGGCGACGGCTTTTTCAAACGTCGGTTGCTCCGTTAAGGCGTCGTGCTCCGGAAGGACGTCTCGATAGTCTTCCGTTGTCGCAAGGAGACTTGCGATCAAGACGTCGGCGTCAACTGGCAGTGCAGTATCCGGTCGCGACACGAGTTCGAGTGCTAAGTCCTTGTACGTTCCTTGCAGTGCCGTCACAAGCTGGGCGACGATTTCCGGTGTCTGCGGCAATTGACCGCTTGCGAGTAACTTCGCGACGGCTTGCTTTAGTTCTGCAGGTACACCTTCAAGCAAAGCGGGATCGACATTTGACGGAACAGACAGGACAGGTGGCGTTTCCGCATCTGGTGTCGCTGGTGTTAGTTGTTCAATCAGGTAACCTTCTGCTGTCTGTCCTTTGACCTTGAACTGGAAATCACCTGTCGGAACGTCGCCCGTGAAGGTCATCTCGATCTTATCCCGACCGACCTGGACGAGAGCCGTATGCGGACCAGTCTGCTCAAGGACCGTTCCTTTATAGGTCTTTGTGTCCAAAAGCGGCGTCTGACCAGGGGATTTCGCCGGACGTGCCGGATTCAATTGGATGTTCATCGAGAAGCCTCCTTGTTTTTTAAAACTGTCATCTCATTATATATCGGCAGAAACCAAAAAGGATTGAGCGAATTCATCGCCCAACCCTGATTTTTTTACGGTTACTCGTTAAGATTTGATTGCATTAAAGCGTTCCTCTAATGTCATCGCGTTCAATTGTTGATAACGAGCCATCAGCTCGCCAGTTGCTTTCATTTGGTTGCGGACGATGTAAGGAGAGGCGTTTACGGGAAGGATCATGCCATTACGAGTCTTGAGCTTCGTCTGTCCGTCTTCCTCGATGACTTCAGACATGTGGCTCCAAGCATACCACTCGCAATCATCACGTTTCGGTGATTTCGTTGGGAAAAACACGAGGCCAAGTGTCGGTTCAATGACGACTGGGACTTTTCCTTTTACAGATGCGACACGTTTTGCTGTCACGATGCGTTCCTCAATGGAACTGTTGTATTGCCTGCAGGAAAGCTGCAGAAGTTGATACGGTCGAAGCGGGGTCATGATGGTCGAGCCATCCTCGAGTACGATGATGGATTGCTTCATCATGTCGTAGCACGGGAGAATCGCCACCGTCCGTTTCGTGATTCGATACTTTTCGTCATTATGGAATGGTCGCATTCGACTACATCCTCCTTAGGATAGGACAATGGATAAAATAGGTAATTACTAACGATATAATACAATAGTACAACTGTAATGACAATGTAATTTTTTAAAATATAAAGCAATAAGTAGGGAATATTATTCATTTTTCGGATTGAATTCAAATTAATCAGAATTTTTAATTGTCAATAATTCCTTCTTTTGATAGACTAAGCCGTAGAGAGCTTGCTCTCGAACTCTGGTTTGCGAAGGGAACGTGAATTCGAATGGAACAAGGTAAAGTAAAATGGTTTAACGCTGAAAAGGGTTATGGTTTCATTGAAACGTCTGATGCTAAAGACGTATTCGTACACTTCTCAGCGATTCAAGCTGATGGTTACAAATCACTTGAAGAAGGCGAAGAAGTGGAATTTGAAATCGTTGAAGGCGATCGTGGTCCACAAGCTGCGAACGTTTCAAAGATCTAATCCAATAGCAGCCGCCACCGTTTTTAGGCTAGTCGCCTAAAAGCGGTTTTTGTTTTGAGTTCGGATAGAACGGGTATATACGTTAACATCAACATGCTTCAATATTATCGTACGCTAAGAACAGTAGTGAACGTTCATGAGAATGTCATTGTTCTCATGGTCTTCCTTCACTTATCGTGCTATAATAAAAACGAACCAAAGAATTTCGAATATTCAGAAGGAAACGACTGGAGCATCTCGAATTCATAGGTTCAACCGGTTACTTAAGGAGGAGTTTACATGATCTACAACATTCGCGGTGAAAACTTGGACGTCACAGATGCTCTCAAGGATTACGTCGAGAAAAAGCTTGAAAAGTTAACTCGTTATTTTACAACTCCTACGGAAGCGCAAACGGCTTATGTCAATCTCAAAGTCAACAATGAGAAGCAAAAAGTCGAAGTGACGATTCCAATGCCAAACCTCTTGCTCCGTGCTGAGGATGTCAATGGCGATATGTATGCAGCAATCGACCTCGTCGTCGATAAGCTCGAACGCCAGATCCGGAAACACAAAACGAAATTGAACCGGAGAGGGCGCGCTAAAGAAGGCGGCATCGGAGAGTACTTCAAAACGCTCGAAGGACCGGAAGCGGAAGCGCCAGTCTATGAAGAGGACGAGGCAGAACTCGAACTCGTTCGGACGAAGCGTTTCACACTCAAACCAATGGATACGGAAGAAGCAATTCTTCAGATGGACATGCTCGGACACGCATTCTTCGTCTTCTCAGACGCAGAAACGGGCAACACGAACGTCGTCTACCGTCGTAAGGATGGTCGTTACGGTTTGATTGAACCAGAATAATGAATGCAACAGGGACTCGCTCTTACGGGCGAGTCCCTTTTTGATATGATGGAAAACTATTTCTAAACAAGGTACGTTTGCTCTACGACAAAAGACCGAGACCGCTACTTGGTCCGCTTGTTGAAATTTGACGTCGTATTCGGTACACTGAATAAAGGAAAAATCTCGGAATTCTGTTCGTTCAAAGAATCGTTCGAAGTAAGGGGACTGTAAGGCATGGCTAATTTTCTAAAAGAATTATTTGCACCAACAAAACGTGTCCTGAAGAAAGCCGAAAAAGCAGCAGACGCTGTGGAAGCGCTCGAGACACAAATCGGTGCGTTATCGGATCAAGAACTGGAAGGGAAAGTCGTTGAATTCCGTGAGCGTCTCGCTAACGGAGAAGACTTAGATGATATTTTACCAGAAGCCTTCGCGGTCTGTCGCGAAGTGTCAACACGCGTTCTCGGCATGCGCCACTACCGCGTTCAGTTGATTGGTGGATATGTCCTGCACAATGGGGATATCGCCGAAATGAAGACCGGGGAAGGTAAGACGCTCGTCGCAACACTCCCTGTCTATTTGAATGCTCTCGCAGGCAACGGCGTACACGTCGTTACCGTCAACGAATATCTCGCAAAACGTGACCGTGACATCATGGAGCCGCTTTATGCAGCACTTGGTCTCTCGGTCGGCTTGAATCTCTCAAGCATGTCGCGTCAAGAAAAACAAGCGGCATACAGCTGTGACATCACGTACGGAACGAACAACGAGTTCGGTTTCGATTACTTGCGTGACAACATGGTCCTCTATAAAGAAGACCGCGTTCAACGTCCACTCAGTTATGCCGTCGTCGATGAAGTCGACTCGATTCTCGTCGATGAAGCGCGGACTCCGCTCATCATCTCAGGATCGGCCGAAAAATCGACAGCGCTCTATTCGCAAGCCGATGCGTTCGCGAAAATTATGAAGGCAGATGAAGATTATACGGTCGACATCAAGACGAAGAGTGTCCTGTTGACGGAGCAAGGAATCGACCGGGCTGAAAAATACTTCGGCATTGATAACTTGTTTGGTCTCGAACACGTCGCGCTCAACCATCACTTAAGCCTCGCACTGCGGGCAAACGCCGTCATGCATCGCGACGTCGACTATATGGTTCGCGAAGACGAAGTCATGATCATCGACCAATTCACGGGTCGTGTCATGGAAGGTCGTCGTTATTCGGAAGGTCTGCACCAAGCGATCGAAGCGAAGGAAGGCGTCGAGATTCAACGCGAATCCATGACCCTTGCGACGATCACGTACCAAAACTTTTTCCGGATGTATACGAAGCTTGCCGGAATGACCGGTACAGCGAAGACGGAGGAAGAAGAGTTCCGTAACATCTACAACATGCACGTCGTACCGGTTCCGACGAACAAACCGGTCGTCCGAAACGATATGCCGGACTTGATCTTCAAAACGATGAACGGGAAGTTCGCTGCTGTCGCAGACGAAATCGAACGTGCCCACCGTGAAGGACAACCAGTCCTCGTCGGTACGGTTGCTGTCGAGACGTCGGAGTTGCTCAGTAACATCCTCAAAAAACGTGGCATCCGTCACGAAGTCTTGAACGCGAAGAACCATGCACGTGAAGCGGAGATCATCGAGAACGCGGGTCAAGCGAACTCGGTCACGATCGCAACGAACATGGCCGGTCGTGGTACCGACATTAAGCTCGGTCAAGGTGTCTTAGAAAAAGGTGGTCTCTACATCCTTGGGACAGAACGTCACGAATCACGCCGTATCGATAACCAGCTCCGTGGTCGTGCTGGTCGTCAAGGGGATCCGGGGGCATCACAATTTTATCTGTCACTTGAAGATGAATTGATGCGTCGCTTTGGTTCCGATTCGTTGCAGTCGATGATGGATCGTCTCGGAATGGATGATTCGCAACCGATCGAGAGCCGGATGGTGTCTCGTGCCGTTGAATCGGCTCAAAAACGCGTCGAAGGAAATAACTTTGATGCGCGGAAACAAGTCCTCGGCTACGATAACGTCATGGCAGACCAACGGAAAGTCATGTACGCGGATCGGGCAGCAATTCTCGATGCCGGTTCCGTGTCAGATATCGTCCGTCCGATGATCGAGCAAACGATCGAAGCAGGCGTCCATCAGTACACGCCGGTCGAGTTCGTACCGGAAGAATGGAGCATTGGTGCGCTTGCGGAGTGGGCGAACCAGACGCTTGCAATCGAAGAGAAAGTCACGGAAAGCGACCTCTTCGGAAAAGAACGCGAAGAAATCATCGAGTTGCTCAAAGAGCGCACGTTCGCGCACTACGAGCACAAACGGTCAGAAGTCCCAGCAGAAGCATTCGATGAGTTCGAAAAAGTCATCGTCCTACGTGCCGTCGACCAACACTGGATGAACCACATCGATCAGATGGATCAACTCCGTGAAGGGATTCACCTCCGGGCATACGGTCAAAACGACCCGCTCCGTGAATACCAATCGGAAGGTTCAATGATGTTTGATGCGATGAACGCTGCGATCGCAGAAGAAGTGACACAATTCGTCCTTCGTGCGGATCTCGACCCGAACCTCAAACGCGAAAAAGTCGTCCAAGACGAAGTCGCGGTTTCTGGTAAGGAAGACAAAGCGGTCAAGAAAAAACCGGTCCGGAAAAATCCAAACGACCAAATCGGACGCAACGATCCGTGCTGGTGTGGATCCGGTAAGAAATATAAGAACTGTCACGGCCGTCAGGCATAAGTGATGAATCGACTGAAAGAGAGGCAGGAGATTCCTGCCTCTTTTCACGGAAAGAGAAGGTGGATTACATGGAATTAGCAGAAATTCGCAACACCGCCGAGTGGATGGAAAAGAAACTCGACGAATATAAGGCATCACTCGACCTTGAGTCGAAGATTGCTCGGATTGAAGAACTCGAAAACGAGATGACGTACCCGGACTTCTGGAACAACCAGGAATCGGCACAAAAAGTCATCGATGAGTCGAACGGCTTAAAAGCGATGGTCGACAAGTATAAAGAACTCGAAGCAGGTCACGAGAACGTCGCCTTGACGTATGAATTGATCAAGGAAGAGCCGGATGTGGATCTTCAAGAAGAGCTCGAGTCAGAACTCGGCGATCTCAAGAAGAAGTTCGAAGACTTCGAATTACAAATCCTCTTGAACGGGGAATATGACGCAAACAACGCGATTCTTGAGTTACACCCAGGTGCGGGTGGTACTGAGTCACAAGACTGGGCATCGATGCTTCTCCGGATGTACCAACGTTTCTGCGATAAGCAGGGCTGGAAAGTCGAAACGATGGACTACCAACCCGGTGATGAAGCCGGTGTCAAATCGGTCACGCTCCGTATTCAAGGGCACAATGCCTATGGGTACTTGAAAGCCGAAAAAGGGATCCATCGTCTTGTCCGGATCTCACCGTTTGACTCGTCAGGCCGTCGTCATACATCATTCGTCTCGTGTGACGTCATGCCAGAATTCAACGATGACATCGACATCGAAGTCCGCACGGAAGACTTGCGGATCGATACGTACCGTGCTTCTGGTGCCGGTGGTCAGCACATCAATACGACGGACTCAGCTGTCCGGATCACCCACGTTCCGACAGGCGTCGTCGTCTCTTGTCAACAAGAACGGTCGCAGATCAAAAACCGTGAAGCGGCGATGAAGATGTTGAAAGCGAAACTTTACCAACGCGAAATCGAAGAGCAACAAAAGAAACTCGACGAAATCCGTGGTGAAAAATCGGATATCGCATGGGGTAGTCAAATCCGTTCGTACGTCTTCCACCCATACAGCATGGTCAAGGATCACCGGACGAACTATGAAGTCGGGAACACGCAAGGGGCAATGGATGGTGACATCATGGGCTTCATCGATGCGTACCTCCGTCTCATGAATATGTAAGACAACCAACCAGTCGGACGATGTTCGACTGGTTTTTTGACCGTCAAAGGGGGAAGCGTGATGAAGAAGCAAAGTCGGGTCAACAAACAGGCGTGGGAATACCGAGCATATGAATTTTGGGAGAAACGCGATGGGACACCAGCCAAATATGCTGCACGTATTAAACAAGATCCAGCCGCATGCCTGAAGAAGCATCGACATGATCTCGAAGACGTCGCGGGGAAGGCGATTGCGAATATTTGTGGTTCAAACGGACGCAAGGCGGTTCCGTTAGCGTTACTCGGGGCAGACGTCACTGTGTTCGATATCTCAGAGGAGAATGCCAAGTATGCGCTTGAACTGGCGCACCATGCTGAGACAAGAATCACGTATGTCGTCGGTGATCTCTATGCGATCGATCTTGAACGATATCGCGATATCTTTGATATCCTTTACTTAGAAGGCGGGATTTTGCATTATTTTGCTGATCTCAAGCGTTTTTTACAGATTCTCTTTGCAATCTTGCAACCTGGTGGACAGCTGATCCTTAGCGATTTTCATCCGGTCGGACGCTGGATCGATGCTGATTTGACGTATACACCACGCTACTTCGATCAAGCCTTGCAAGCGGGTGACTTGGCGTATAAGACGCACTTTACGAATGAGGAGCAAGTCGATTTTCCAGACGTTTCTGTCCGCTATTTTACATTGAGTGAGATCTTAAACGGGATTCTTCAAACACGTTTCATATTAGACCGATTCGACGAGCATCGTGGCTGGAATGGTGAGAACATCCCGTCCGAGTTCACGCTCCTCGCAACTAAACCACTTGAAGGGAGCAATAACTAATGATCATCCGTAAAGAAGGCTTCAAGGACGCAACGGGAATCCGGCTCGTCCATGAAGCGGCATTCGAACAACCAAACGAAGCGAATCTCATTGATGCGTTACGCGAGGAGGAAGCCGCGCAACCGGTCTTCGGTCGCATCGCCGTGACTGATAAAGGAGAAATCGTTGGTCATGTCCTCTTGAGCCGGATCCATATCGATGACATCCCGTCGCTTGCCTTAGCGCCGGTCGGTGTCCTGCCCGCTTGGCAACGAAAGGGTATCGGCTCTGAATTGATCCGTCAAGTGATTGAGGATGCGCGGGACGCCGGGGAATCACACATCGTCGTCCTCGGTCACGACAGCTATTATCCACAGTTCGGCTTTGAACGGGCGATTGACTACGGTATCAAGCCGCCGTTCCTTGTTCCGCCGGAGGTCTTTCTCGTTCTTGCACTCGAGCGGAATGGATTACGTGGCGTTAGCGGCATCGTCCGTTACAGTCCACCCTTTAGTGCGGTATAAAGGGAACACTGTGAGTTGTTCCGCCTGTCTAGTCGTTGTCTGACTTTTCCGCTAAAATGAAACACGAGAATCAATTGATAAGGGGAAATGGAATGTCATGACATCGACACGTCAGGAAGTCGTGCGCGATTATGCGTATTTGTTAATCGGGTCCTTGTTCGTCGCAAGTGCCTTTAGTTTATTTTTAGCACCGAACCAACTCGCCTCGGGAGGGGTCAGTGGCTTATCGATCGTCTTGAACGATTTGTTCGGAATTTCGCCAGGATTGTTCCAACTCGTCGCGAACGTCGTCTTGCTTGCGATCGGTTGGATGATCCTCGGGATGGGCTTTGGGGTCAAATCACTCGTCGGGTCGATCTTCTTACCGGTCGTCATCCTCGTATATGAGCGGTTCGATGTTCCGGCTGCGACAATGAATCCGATGCTTGCTGCAATCTTCGGTGGTGCCGGGGTCGGGATTGGACTCGGTCTGATCTTCCGGGGGCGAGCGTCGACCGGAGGAATGGATTTGATTGCGCAAATCCTGCATCGTTTCACGAAATTGCCACTTCATCTGTGTATCGCCTTGCTTGACGGCACGATCGTCATCAGTGCGGCGACGATCTTCTCGCTGGAGATTGGGCTGTATGCACTCGTCGCTTTGTTCATCACGATCAAGATGATCGACGTCGTCCAGCTCGGAATCACGAACGACAAACTTGCCTACATCATCTCCGATCAACGGGAAGCGTTAGTGAAGGAAATCTTCGAGACGCTCGATCGCGGGGCGACGGAGATCGAGGCAGCGGGAGCGTTCACGCGGACACGCAAACCAATACTAATGGTCGTCGTTCGTCAAGGAGAAATCACGACGCTCAAAGAAATCGTCAAACACATCGATCCATCGGCATTCCTCGTCGTCAGTGAAGCCCATGAGGTGCTCGGACTCGGGTTTACAGACGATAAACGCTACCGTAATGTGCCGTAATCGTTCTTAAAACGTGAAGTTTTTGTGAAATCACGCTTAACTCATCCGGATAACGGTTATACTCTAACTAGGTCAGTAGCGTTTATGTAGATACTTACAAGAGGGGGATATCCGGATGAAGCTGAAAAACTTGTTACTCGCGTTAGGCTTAGGAACGACACTTGCGCTCGCGGCATGTGGTGGTAGTGACGATTCGAGTTCTGATGATTCATCGTCAAACACGAAGGATGAGTCAACGATGAACGATGATTCGTCGAAGACACAATCCGGTGTAGATGCTGAGAAAATCTTCGCCAACAACTGTGCAACGTGTCATGGTAAAAACCTTGAAGGAAACGTCGGACCGAACTTGACGAAGGTTGGCTCGAAATATTCTTCAGAAGAGATTCAAAAAATCATCAAGAACGGGAAAGGGCAAATGCCTGCTGGTATCCTGAAAGATGATAAAGAAATCATGGCTGTTGCCGACTGGCTCGCTGCTAAAAAATGATTATGGGATATGATGGGGTACGAGATGACACACACGACATGTGTTCGTCATTCGTGCCTCTTTTTTATGGTATAATCGCCTGAAATGACATTTGATTGTAATGTGCGTTCAATTTTGTCCCTGTTATAATGGTGGTCGGTAGGTTTTTGGACCTATTCATTCAGCATCAGTAAATAAGTAAGGATGTGAAGTACGTGATCAAGATGCAACGAATCAGTAAGATTTATCCGAACGGCGTCACGGCACTCCGTGAGGTCGATTTGACGATCAATCAAGGCGAATTCGTCTATATCGTCGGTCCGTCGGGTGCGGGTAAATCAACATTCATGAAAATGATGTACCGCGAAGAGAAACCAACGAGCGGTTCATTTTTGTTTAAAGGAATCGAAGTCGGTAAGTTGAAGAACCGTCAAATCCCCGAACTTCGTCGCCAAATCGGCGTCATCTTCCAAGATTTTAAATTACTCCCGTCACTGACGGTTTATGAAAATGTCGCCTTTGCGCTAGAAGTCGTAGGGGAAGACAAAGCACAAATCCGGAAGAAAGTACTCGAAGTACTCGATCTCGTTAAGCTCAAGCATAAAGAGCGCAACTATCCGGACGAATTATCTGGGGGCGAACAACAACGGATCTCGATCGCGAGAGCCATCGTCAACCGTCCGTCACTCGTCATCGCCGATGAGCCGACTGGAAACCTGGACCCGGATACAGCCTGGGAGATCATGGAAGTATTCGAAGAGATTTATCGCCGTGGGACAACGGTCGTAATGGCGACACACAACCGGGACATCGTGAACAAGATGCGTCATCGTGTCTTAGCGATCGATGGAGGAAAAATCGTCCGAGACGAAGAGAAAGGAATGTACGGCTATGAAGTTTAATGGATTCCGTCATTTACGGGAAGGGGCAAAAGGTCTCGTCCGGAACGGCTGGATGACATTCGCTTCTGTCAGTGCCGTTACCGTCACGTTACTTCTCGTAGGAATATTCGCGATGCTCATGTTCAACGTCAACAAGATTTCCGATAACGTCGAAAAAGACGTCGAAATCCAAGTGTTCGTCGAACGAGAAGCTGACCAGTCGAAGATCGATGCAGTCGGTGAAGCACTCAAGCAGATGCCGGGTGTCGACTCCGTTCGTTACAGTTCGAAAGAAGAAGAACTGGACCGCTTCAAGGAGCAACTTGGCGAAGGTTCCCAAGCCTACCAGTCGGTTGAAAAGGACAATCCGCTTCACGACCGATATATCGTCAAAGCTACCTCACCAAAAGAGACAGAAACACTTGCAAATTCCGTCAAAAAAATGGAAAATGTAGATAGTGTCGAATACGGTAAGGACTATGTTAAAAAGATGTTTAGCTTCCTTGAAGGAGTTCGGATCGGTGGAATCATCCTGATCGTCGGATTGACGTTCATGGCGATGTTCCTCATTTCGAACACGATTAAAGTCACGATCTTCTCCCGTCGCCGGGAAATCGAGATCATGCGCCTCGTCGGAGCGAAAAACGGATTCATCCGTGCACCGTTCTTCGTCGAAGGATTATTGATGGGCATATTAGGTGCCATCATCCCGATCGTCGTCGTCTACTTCGGTTACGAAGTCTCCTACAATGCGATCCAACCCCAACTTTCTACCGTGAATGCGGGAATATTCTCGTTGATTCCACCAGGTGAATTGTCGGCACAAGTCGTCTTAATCCTGCTCGGACTCGGTGCATTCATCGGTGTATGGGGATCAACGACATCACTCGGTCGTTTCTTGAAGATTTAAATCAGTTACCCAAAAATAAAATAGAGGAGAGATGCTTCTCATGAAAGTCCGATTCTATTCTGCCGTCCTGAGCTTAGCTTTGATTGGAACTAGTGTGTCCGTTGATGCCACGTCGAAAGAAGATTTGCTGAAGGAACAACAGGAGGTCGAAAGCCGTCTGAAAGAGACGGAACGATTACAGAATCAGACATCAGAGAAGTTGATCTTGACGAAACAGGAGCGTAAGGAAGCCCGTGCGCAACTGAATGAAGTCAACAGCCGTTTGGATGATTTAGCGCTTAAGATAGCCGATCAACAAGCGGCTGTTGCTGCATCTAAAGAACAATTGCGTCTGACGGAAGCAGCGATTTCCGAGACGCTCAAGGAACTGCACCAGCAAGAAGAGTTGCTTGGAAGCCGATTGCGTGCCGTCCAACAAAAAGGAGACGTCAAATACATCGAGGTCTTGCTCGACGCAAAAGACTTTGGTGATTTGATTTCGCGCTTCAGTACGGTCAGTGAGATCATCAAACAAGATGATCATGTCTTACAAGCTTACAAGGGGAACGTCAAACAACTGAGCGAACAACGGTCGGAACAAGCACTATTGCTTGAAAGCATGAAACGGGAACAACGGAAGTTGCTCGTGCTCCAGACACGAATCATTGCGGAATCTGAGCTCAAGCGAAAGCTTGTCGTCCAGTTGAACACGAAGGTCAAGGAACTGCAACAAGAGCAGTTCTCTAAAGCCGAGGAAGCAGAAATTCTCGCGGATCAGCGCCGTCTGATTCAAAACGAATTGATCGCCCTGCAAGAAGCCGAACGGAAAGCAAAAGAAGAAGCGAAACGGAAAGCGGAAGAAGCGGCGCGGGCAGCAGAAGCAAAACGTCAAGCGGAAGCGGCAGAAGCGGCACGTGCAGCAGAGGCAAAAAAGAAAAAATCCGATGCTCCAAGTGCGGAACCGACCATTCCTGAAGTCGAGTCACCGACTGCAACGCCGGAGCAACCGGCAGATGCCGTGACGAGTCGTCCGTTCCATTTACCGGTTCAAGGATATGTCTCGTCGCCGTTCGGTCCCCGAAACAATCCGTTGACAGGGAAGCCGGAGATTCATAAAGGCATTGATCTCGTAAATGCAAAAGGAACACCGATTCATGCAGCGGCAGGTGGTATCGTTCTACGTGCCGGTAGTGCAACAGGTTACGGGAACGTCGTCATGGTGACGCATTTGATTGATGGACAGGTCTACACGACCGTCTATGCACATCTCGATTCGATCAGCGTCTCCGCCGGTCAAACAGTCATGCCGGGTAAGACGGTCGGCACATTAGGTACAACGGGCTGGTCGACAGGTCCGCATTTGCATTTCGAATTGCATAAGGGAGAGTGGGCAGTCGGACAACCGAATGCAGTTGACCCAGCACCGTACATCTTTTGACATCCCACAGAATACTGAAAAGATAGGGTAACCTATCTTTTTTTGCTATACTGAAAAAAATAATGCGTTTTTAATGGAAGTGGGGAATCAAGCGTGAAAAAATCTACAACAGCAGTGATTGCGGTCAGTACCTTCGGGCTTGGTTTAGGGGCAGGTGCCGTCGGTATGTTAGCGGCTGGCGGAACAGATTCCGTTGCAACGCAGTCATCATCTTCGAATGCGACAGGTGATTGGAAAAAAATCGACCAGGTCCGGCAGATGATCGAACAAAATTATCTAAAAGACGTGACAGATAAAGAGTTACTCGATGGTGCGTTATCTGGCATGACAGAAGTGCTTAACGATCCATATTCCGTTTATATGGATGAGTCGGAAACGACCTCATTCAACACGAATCTGTCGTCTTCGTTTGAAGGGATCGGTGCGACGCTTGAACAAAAAGGTGAGTCGATCGTCATCGTCTCGCCGATCAAAGGATCACCTGCTGAAAAAGCTGGTATCAAACCAGGCGACGTCATCCTAGAAATCGATGGTAAGTCGACAAAAGGTCAAAAGACGGATCAAGCCGTTAAAAAAATTCGTGGTGAAAAAGGAACGAATGTCGTCCTGACGATTCAGCGTAGCGGACAAGACGCGATGGAGATCACGATTAAACGCGATACGATTCCAATCGAGACGGTCTATACGTCAACGGAGAATGTCAACGGCAAGAAGATCGGTGTCTTACAAGTAACACAGTTCTCGGAACCGACAGCAGAAGAGTTCGAGAAGGGGTTGACGAAACTCGAGAGTCAGAACATTGATGGACTCGTCATCGATGTACGCGGAAATCCGGGTGGTCTTTTGACGGCTGTCTCGAAAATGATTGCTCCGTTCATTCCGAAAGACGTGCCGATTTATCAAGTCGAGAACAATAAAGGCGAGCGCCAGCAGGAATTCGGGAAGGCAGACGAGAAGAAACCATATAACATCGTCGTCTTAGAAGACGGCGGATCGGCCTCAGCGTCCGAGATCCTTGCAGCCGGTCTAAAGGAAGGAGCTGGCGCCGAAGTCGTCGGTACGAAGTCGTTCGGGAAAGGGATCGTCCAAAGTGCGTATGATTTGAAGGACGGGAGCGACCTGAAGTTAACGACGAACAAATGGCTGACACCAGACGGGAACTGGATCCACAAAAAAGGGGTCAAGCCGACGGTCGAAGTCAAACAACCGGCGTACTTCAACGTCACGAAAATTTTGACTGATCAAAAGTCACTCGCTGTCGGCGATTACGGAAAATCAGTCGAGAATGCCCACCTCGTCCTCGAAGCGATCGGTTATGAGCCAAAAGGACAGGACGGCTATTTCGGTGACACGATGAAACAAGCCGTCGAGGCTTTGCAAAAGGATGCGAAACTTGACGTCACTGGAAAAATCGATCAGCAGACAGCGGGTGAGATGGAGACGCGTCTCCTGAAGAAACTCGAGGACGATAAGAATGACGTCCAGCGGAAAAAAGCACTCGAGGTCGCTGCTCAATAATAAGGAATGGAAAGAGGTCTGAATGCGCGTGGAATTACTCGATGAAATTGGTTGGACCGCGATTAGTCTCATCGCCAGTCCGACCTTATGGTTAGCACTCCTTGTCAGTTGGGTCATCGGCATCCGGCGTGTCAAACGGGAACGCGGGCTGTTTCGCTCCCGAACACACGGCAAACGAAGCGATGTCCTCGAAACACTTTTACCAGGTCTACTCGTCGGTCTCGTCTTGTCCGTCGTCAGCGGATGGTTCGGATTGACAGTGACACCGCAGTACGCTCTACTGTTACTTGGACTTTCGAGCGTCCTGCTGTTGATTGGTGTCGTTCGTTTGAACCTGCCACTCTGGCCGATTGTCTTGCTTGGACTGACCGGCTGGTTCGTGATGGATTCACGTCTTGACTCGATCCGAGCGGTCGAGCCAAAGATGATTTTATTACTTGCAACGTTGACGCTCGTCGCGGAATGTCTCCTCGTCTGGTGGCGTGGGCAGCGGCGTCTGTCACCGTCACTCGTTGTCTCGAAGCGTGGTCGCTTCATCGGTGGGCTATCGGCGAATAAGCTTTGGCTGTTACCTCTACTTGTTTTCGTTCCGGGCGACGTGCTCGAGACGTGGTGGCCACGCTACAGCTTCCCGGAACTCGTTCCGGTCGTCCTCTGGTTACCGATCGGCTTCAGTTTCCTCTTTACAGGTAAGCTACCGAAAGAATTGATGCGTCCGCTCGTTCAAGGACGTTTGATCACGAGTCTTGTTGCAGTTTTATTGACGGTTCTTACGTACGTGACCGGTCAAGCTGAATGGCTCTACGGAATCGTCTTGTTGCTCGTCCTGCACATTTTGTTGCATCAGCGGGTCAAACGCTTGAACCGGGCGCAAACGCCGTTGTTCCTCAATGGAACGCGTGGTGCCGTCATCCTCGGGACACTTCCCGATAAACCGGCTGCTGAGATGGGCTTGATTCCAGGTGAAGCGATCTATAAGGTCAACGGTGAAAAGGTCGATTCGGAAGCATCGTTCTATGAAGCCATCCAAAAACACAAACCGTATCTGCGTCTTGAAGTCATGAACCATAACGGAGACATCCGTTTTGCGCAACGTGCCTTTTATGAACAAGATCATCATGAGCTCGGTATCCTTTTCGTTAACGAACCGGTCCATGGTCGGACGAAGGTGCGATCCCTCCATTAAGAAGCTACTCCCTGTCACGCAACATTCGTGATGGGGATTTTTTTGTGCGCAAAAAAATGATGCCCAAGACTCGAAGCAAAAAGAAACTTTTGCATTTTCGAAAAAAAGGGTAACTTCCTAAAAGGAGCACTTCATAATCGAATGTTTGTTCGTAAAGTGGTACAATAGAAATAGATTTTTTAACGTGATGAGGGGGAAGCAAACGATGGATTTTGAACTCGTTTCACCATTTGAACCAGGCGGTGATCAGCCAACGGCAATCGAAAAATTGGTGACTGGGCTAAAACAAGGCGAACGACATCAGACGTTGCTTGGGGCGACCGGTACCGGGAAGACGTTCACGGTCTCGAACGTCATCAAGGAAATCAAGAAACCGACACTCGTCCTTGCCCATAACAAAACACTAGCGGGACAACTCTACTCGGAGTTCAAGGAATTCTTCCCAAACAACGCGGTCGAATACTTCGTTAGTTTTTATGATTATTACCAACCGGAAGCATACGTTCCGTCGACGGATACGTTCATTGAGAAGGACTCTTCGATCAACGATGAGATCGATAAGTTGCGTCACTCGGCAACGTCCGCCCTGTTTGAACGGGAAGACGTCTTGATCGTCGCGTCCGTTTCGTGTATCTATGGTCTCGGTAACCCGGAAGAGTACAACAACCACGTCTTATCCCTGCGTGTCGGCAATGAGATGGGTCGGAACGAGATGCTTCGTCGTCTGATCGACATCCAGTATGAGCGAAACGACATTGACTTCCAGCGCGGACGGTTCCGCGTCCGAGGAGACGTTGTTGAAATTTTCCCAGCGTCACGCGACGAACAGTGTGTCCGGATCGAGTTCTTCGGTGACGAGATTGAACGAATCCGTGATATGGATCCGCTGACAGGTGAGATCGTCGCGGACCGTGAACATATCTCGATCTTCCCGGCGTCCCACTTCGTGACGGGGGATACCCGTCTTCAGAAAGCGATCGCGAACATCGAGAAGGAACTGGAAGTCCAACTTGCGAAATTACGCGAAGACAATCAATTGCTCGAAGCGCAACGGCTTGAGCAACGGACGAACTACGATCTCGAGATGATGCGTGAGATGGGTTATTGTTCCGGAATCGAGAACTACTCGCGTCACTTGAACTTGATGCCGGAAGGAGCAACACCGTATACGTTGATCGATTACTTCCCGAAAGACTTCTTACTCGTTGCCGATGAGTCGCACGTCACACTGCCGCAAATTCGCGGGATGTACAACGGGGACCAAGCACGAAAACAAGTTCTCGTCGATCACGGTTTCCGTTTACCATCAGCAAAAGACAACCGTCCGTTACGGTTCGAAGAGTTCGAAGAAAAGGTCAGTCAGGCAATTTATATCTCGGCGACACCAGGACCATATGAACTTGAACATTCAAAAGAGATGGTCGAGCAAATCATTCGTCCGACCGGTCTCGTCGATCCGACGATCGAGATTCATCCGATCACGGGACAAATCGATTACTTGATGGATAATATCCGTGACCGGGTGGCAAAGAATGAACGCGTTCTCGTCACGACACTGACGAAGAAGATGGCGGAAGACTTGACTGATTACTTGAAAGAGAATGGCGTCAAGGTCAACTACATGCACTCAGAGATCAAGACACTTGAACGGATTGAAATCATCCGTGACTTGCGGCTTGGGAAATACGATGTCCTCGTCGGGATCAACTTGTTACGAGAAGGACTTGATATTCCAGAGGTTTCACTCGTGACGATTCTTGATGCCGATAAGGAAGGGTTCCTCCGGTCGGACCGTTCGCTGATTCAAACGATTGGTCGGGCGGCTCGGAACTCGGAAGGACACGTCATCTTGTTTGCTGATAAAGTCACCGATTCGATGCAACGCGCAATCGATGAGACGGAACGCCGTCGCGCAATCCAGATGGCGTTCAACGAAGAACATGGCATCACGCCGCAGACGATCAAAAAGGATGTCCGTGGTGTCATCAGTACGACAATCGAGAGCGACGACACTGTCGAAAAACTCGAGAAGTTCAACAAACTCAAAAAACCGGAGCGTGAAACGTTGCTTGAGCAGCTCGACCAAGAGATGCGTCAAGCGGCGAAAGACATGCAGTTCGAACGAGCTGCTGAGCTCCGCGACCTCATATTAGAATTGAAAGCAGGTGCCTAAGTTGGGAGAAAAGAAGAATCAGATTATCATCAAAGGCGCTCGCGTCAATAATCTACAAAACATCGATGTCGAAATTCCCCGCGATCAGCTCGTCGTCTTGACGGGCTTGTCTGGATCGGGGAAATCGTCGCTTGCCTTCGACACGATTTACGCGGAAGGACAACGACGTTATGTCGAAAGTTTATCTGCCTATGCCCGTCAGTTCCTCGGACAGATGGATAAACCGGATGTCGACACGATCGAAGGACTGAGTCCAGCAATTTCAATCGACCAGAAGACGACGAGTAAAAACCCACGTTCGACGGTCGGAACGGTCACAGAGATCTATGACTATTTGCGTCTGTTATACGCACGGATCGGGAAGCCGATCTGTCCGAATCACGGAATCGAGATTTCAAGCCAGACAATCAGCCAGATGGTCGACCAAGTGATGGAGTTGCCGGAGCGGACGCGTCTGCAAATTCTAGCGCCAATCGTTTCCGGACGCAAAGGAACGCACGTCAAGGTGCTCGACGATTTGAAGAAGGAAGGTTTCGTCCGCGTTCGTGTCAACGGAGAGACGATGGATCTCGCCGAAGAGATCACGCTTGAGAAAAACAAGAAACACTCGATCGAAGTCGTCGTCGACCGTGTCGTCGTGCGATCAGACGTCGAAGCCCGTCTTGCGGACTCACTTGAGACTGCACTTCGCCTCGCGGATGGTCGGGTCATCGTCGATACAATGGACGGCAACGAACTATTGTTCAGTGAACATCATGCTTGTCCAATTTGTGGTTTCTCAATCGGCGAACTCGAACCACGGATGTTCTCGTTCAACTCACCGTTTGGTGCTTGTACGTCATGTGATGGTCTCGGAACGAAGCTTGAGGTCGATGTTGATCTCGTCGTGCCGCATCCCGATAAGTCATTGAACGAAGGGGCAATCGTGGCGTGGGAACCAACGAGCTCGCAGTATTATCCACAATTGCTCAAAGCGGTCTGTGACCACTTTAAAATCGATATGGATACACCGTTCGAACAATTGTCAGAAGAACATCGCGAAACGATCTTGAACGGAAACACGAAGGAAGAGATTCACTTCCGTTATGAGAATGACTTCGGGATGGTCCGAAATACGAACCTCTACTTCGAAGGAGTTCTCAATAACTTACAACGTCGCTTCAAGGAGACGTCGTCTGATTATATCCGGGAACAGATGGAAGGCTACATGGCGAAGAAGGCGTGTCCGACGTGTAAAGGACACCGTTTGAAACGGGAATCGCTCGCCGTCAAAGTATCGGATCACCATATTGGTGAAGTGACGAAGATGTCTGTTAAACAAGCGGTCATGTTCTTTGACGAACTACCGGAGAAATTAAGTGAGAAGGATCAGACGATTTCGCGGATGATCGTCCGTGAGATTCATGAACGGGCGTCGTTCCTTGAGAACGTCGGTCTTGATTACCTGACGATCTCACGCGCAGCGGGGACATTATCCGGTGGGGAAGCGCAACGGATTCGTCTTGCGACACAAATCGGTTCGCGTCTGACGGGCGTCCTCTACGTTCTGGATGAACCATCGATCGGCTTACACCAACGCGATAATGATCGTCTGATCAATACGCTGAAGGCGATGCGTGATCTCGGCAATACGCTGATCGTCGTCGAGCACGATGAAGATACGATGATGGCAGCCGACTACTTGATCGATATCGGACCAGGTGCCGGCGATCATGGTGGATTCGTCACGGCAGCCGGAAAACCGGAAGAGTTGATGCAGGATGCGAACTCGTTGACTGGTCAATACTTGTCCGGGAAGAAGTTCATTCCTGTTCCGTCGACACGTAAAGAGCCAGACGGTCGGATGCTCCATATCCACAAAGCATCGGAAAACAATCTGAAAAATGTCGATGTCGACATTCCGCTTGGTCTGTTCGTCGCTGTCACTGGTGTCTCGGGATCCGGGAAATCGACGTTGATCAATGAAATTCTTTATAAGACGATCGCCCACGAGATGAACCGGGCGAAAGAAAAACCGGGTGCCCATAAAGGGATCACCGGTCTGGATCAAATCGATAAGGTCATCGATATCGATCAGTCACCAATCGGTCGGACACCGCGTTCGAACCCAGCAACGTATACCGGTGTCTTCGATGACATTCGTGACGTCTTTGCTTCAACGAACGAAGCAAAACTCCGCGGCTATAAAAAAGGACGCTTTAGTTTCAACATCAAAGGTGGACGCTGTGAGGCGTGTCGTGGCGACGGAATCATCAAGATCGAGATGCACTTCTTACCGGATGTCTATGTGCCGTGTGAAGTCTGTCACGGTAAACGCTACAACCGTGAAACACTAGAAGTGAAATATAAAGGCAAGACGATTGCCGACGTTCTTGAAATGACGGTTGAAGATGCGCTTGCCTTCTTCGAGAACATTCCGAAGATTACGCGGAAATTGCAGACGATTGCTGACGTTGGATTGACGTATATGCGTCTCGGTCAACCGGCGACGGAGTTGTCCGGTGGGGAAGCACAGCGCGTCAAGTTGGCGTCTGAGTTGCATAAGCGTTCGACCGGGAAGACGATCTATATCCTCGATGAACCGACGACAGGACTCCATGTTCACGATATCGCGCGCCTCCTGAAAGTCTTACAACGACTCGTCGACAATGGTGATACAGTACTCGTCATCGAACACAATCTAGACGTCATTAAGACAGCAGACTATTTGATTGATCTCGGACCTGAAGGGGGAGACGGTGGCGGAACGATTGTTGCTGCCGGGACACCGGAACAGATCGCTGAAGTCGAAGCATCTTATACGGGACGATACCTCGCGCCTGTCCTTGAACGCGACGCGGCACGAATTGAATCGTGAAACTTTTGTGGATGAGGATTCGTAGGAAGGAACTAAGGGAACTTAAACGAAAGTATCATGTAACACACGTTTGAGGTTCAAGAATAGGAGGGAACGGTTCATGAAGCAAGATATGCGTCAATTGATATTGGAGCAAGTCAAAGAAGGAAAGTTAACGATTGATGAGGCACTCGATAAACTCGAGCGGCTCGAAGCGATCGACGAACGTGCAACTTCTGCCAGTGAACATAAGTACGTCGATGAACCAGAACAGTATGATCGGGTCGACCAGTATTCTGTCGATTCGCTGACGACGAAAGTCATGTCAGCGTTTGACAATCTCGTCAGCCGGATCAAGGATAGTGATCTTTCACTCAATCAGGCGTCCGGTCCGAACGTCACCTACGTCAAACAATTCCCATTCAGCGGAGAGACGGTTCACGTTGATCTGTTCAATGCGAACTTGGTCGTCGAACCGAGTGATCTTGAAGAATGCGAATTAACGGTGACAGGACGTCCGCTCCGCCGCCAGCAGGTGACGGAAGAACAAGCGCTTGAGCAACTACAAGCTGCCGTTCAGCACGCAGTATCGGCGAATACACTCTCAATCCGTTTGAAGGATAAAAGTGTCCGAGCGACGGTTCACCTGAAAGTACCACGCCGTCATTACGAATCCTTCGTTTTACAGACGTTGAACGGTGAGATTTCGTTATCGTCACTCGATACGACGTCTGCTCAACTGATGACAGCGAACGGTCGTGTCAACGTCCGTGACCTCTTCAGTGAGGATGTTAAAGTATCGACAGCGAATGGCTCGATTGAAATTGAAGAGTCGGAGTTGAAAGTCTTGAAAGCGAAGACAGCTAATGGTCAAATCATTTCGACGGGTGTCTTCGAACGATCGGAACTGAAAACGGCGAACGGAAACATCCGGTGCGAGCTGAAGACGGCGCAAAATGCGAAGGTCAAAGCGTCGTCACTAGCCGGAAGTATCGCCTTAATGTTGCCGCATGGCGCTGAAGTCTACGGAGAACTTGAGACGAACTTCGGTGGTCTCAACTGCAATCTTGACGATATGGAATTGATCCGGGATCAAAAAGAGATCGTCAACCGGAAACTCCATTTCGTCTCAGGGCGCGGTCGTTCACCTAAAATTGAGATTGAAGCGGATACGAAGACTGGTACGATTTCTGTCACGCACGGTGTTCACCTCAGTCCACAAGCGTTATAAGTATACTCGGCGCAACTTCTTGAAAAAGAGGTTGCGCTTTTCTTGTGACGTCGTATCCGCTTTACATACTTTCCTCAGGCTCGTTTGTCTCTGACAGCGTGGATATCCGCGCTTTTTCCTATAGGAGTCACACATGCGGAACGACTTCGTCTGCATATACAAAAACACCTATCCTCATCGAAGAAGATAGGTGTACGTTAAATCAATAGTTGTAGTCTTGATCCATCATTGGTTCATCGAAGTTCATGTTTTCGATGTTGTTCATGTCATACCCGAACGAGAGTAAGGCAATGATACCGATGATTGCAAGCACAATCGAAACGAGAATCAGACCAATGCCGAGCCAACTCTTGCCACGGGAACGATTCCAATAGAAAATGATGGCTAAGACGTAAGAGATGAAAGACCCACTGATGAAGACCCCGATGATGGAAATAATAAAGAATAAGAGAGCTGTTTGATCTTGATTCCGGGAGTAAGCCTTCCACATATCGATCAGCGAAATCACGAGATAAACGAAACCGGCGATCGCGAGGATTCCAAATAAAATAAGTATTAAAACGAACCAAATACCGCCACCTGACATCATGGCAAAACCTCCTTCAAAATATTAACTCTTTATTCCATTCCCAAGAAATCATGCTTCTAATCCAATTCCATGAACCGAATAAAAATATGGTACAATACTTCAAGTGAAAGGGGCTGACGAAGCGTGCAACCAAAAGTGCGAACAGCTGAAATCGTAAAACAATTCAATCTCCACATCGTCACGGGAGAAGAAGGCTTACATCGCCCGATTCTAACGGCTGATTTGTGCCGACCTGGCCTTGTGCTTGCCGGTTATTATGCCTATTACCCGGCGGAACGTCTTCAAATTCTCGGAAAAACAGAATTGACGTTCTTCAATAATTTAACGTACGAGGAACAACGTGAACGAGCAAACGTCCTCTGTACAGATGAAACACCTGGTATCTTGATCACACGTGGATTTGAAGTGCCGGAAGCGATCATCCAAGCTGCGGACGAGACGAACGTGCCACTGTTAACGACAAAAGGGCATACGACATCGGTCGAGTCACAGATCACGAACTTCCTCGAAGCGGAACTCGCGCCAACGACGGCGATGCATGGTGTCCTTGTCGATATCTATGGTGTCGGCGTCTTCATCAAAGGAGCAAGTGGCGTCGGTAAATCGGAAACAGCACTCGAACTCGTCAAGCGGGGTCATCGTTTGGTCGCAGATGACTCGGTCGAGATTCGTCAAACGGGTGACGGGATTCTCGTCGGAACGGCACCGAAGTTGATTCAACATCTGCTTGAGATTCGTGGAATCGGGATCATCGACGTGATGACGTTGTTCGGTGCAGGTGCTGTTCGCTCGCACAAGAAGATCAGCCTCGTCTGTAACCTCGAGATTTGGGATCAATCGAAAGTCTATGACCGCGTTGGTCTGGATCAAGAGACGCTTCAAATCATCGATACGGAAATCCCGTTCTTGACGATTCCGGTTCGTCCCGGACGAAACCTCGCCGTCATTATTGAGGTGGCAGCGATGAACTATCGCCTGAAAAACATGGGCATTAATACAGCAGAAGAATTCGCGGGACGTCTCGCGCAAGCAATTGAAGATGGGAATGGTGGTCTTTGATGGGAACTCTAGCCTCTGTACAACCAACGTTTGATCGCGTCGCAATCAATCTCGGACCGGTACCGATTTACTGGTACGGGATCGTCATCGCACTCGGTGCGGTCGTCGGTCTGTTGATCGCGATCTTCGAATCGAAGCGGATCGGCTTCAATGAAGAGTATGCGGTCGATGTCGTCATCTGGTCAATTCCGATCAGTATCATCTGTGCCCGGATTTACTACGTCGCGTTCGAGTGGGACTACTACAGTCAGCATCTTGATCAGATCATCAACATCCGCCAAGGTGGAATCGCAATCCATGGCGCAATCATCGGCGCGATTTTGACGGTCATCATCTATACACGTAAGAAAAAGATCTCGTTCTGGCAGATCGCTGATATCCTGGCACCGTCGCTCTTGTTCGGTCAAGCTGTCGGACGCTGGGGCAACTTCTTCAACCAAGAAGCACACGGCGGCGAGACGACATGGTCGTACTTACAAGATACGCTGCACTTACCGAACTGGATCGTCAATCAGATGTACATCGACGGGACGTACTACTTACCGACATTCCTCTATGAAAGCATCTGGAACATCATTGGTGTCATTCTATTAATCGTCTGGCGGATGAAGTTCAACCCACGTCGTGGATATGTCTTCCTCGGTTATTTGATTTGGTATTCGATCGGACGCTACTTTATCGAAGGACTCCGGACGGACAGTCTGATGGCTGACGGACTGCGGACGGCGCAAGTCGTCTCGATCTGTTTAGTCATCTTCGGTGTGATCATGCTCGTCATTCGTCGCAATGCCGTTCGTTACTTGGACGGTTCAAAAAAGGAGGCGAAGTAATCGATGATTCGCACACTTTTGTTTGACTTAGATGGAACGTTGATTGATACGAATCCATTGATCTTAAAAAGCTTTGAGCATACGCTCAGTTACTATTACCCCGACCGGACGTTCACGGAAGCGGAACTGCTTCCGTTCATCGGTCCGACGCTTGAAAAGTCATTCTCAGCGATGAATACGGAACAGTGGAAAGAGATGGTCGCTTTTTACCGAAGCTACAACATCGCCATGCATGACGCACTCGTGCTCGAGTATCCAGGTGTGCTTGACGGATTACGCCGTTTGCATGAAGCAGGCTATAAGATGGCGGTCGTCACGTCGAAGAGTCGTCGTGTCGCTCTCCGCGGCATCGAGTTATTCGGATTGACGTCACTGTTTGACGCTGTCATCGCAGCCGACGACGTAACGGAAGAAAAACCAGCCGTCGAGCCGTTTGAGAAAGCGATGCAGTTACTTGGATCAACACCAGACGAGACGATCATGGTCGGTGACAACGATACGGACATCCTTGGGGGCAAGAACGCAGGAGTGAAGACGGTCGCGGTTGGATGGGCGATCAAAGGACGTGCGTACTTAGAAGCTCTCGAACCGGATGTCATCATTGATTCGATGGATCATCTCGCTGCTTGGCTGGAGGAACAAAATGGCACGGCGAACTGATCGGTTTCAGGTCGGAACGACGAATCCACTCTGGCATATGTACCGGACGGTGTCGTTCTTTAAAGTAATGTGGTGCTTTACGATCGTCACGATTGGTCGGTTTGCCCCGTCGTTACGCTTTAAGAACGCGCTTTACCGGACGTGTCTTCGAATGAAGATCGGGGAGAAGACGGCACTTGCCTTGATGGTGATGCCAGACACGATGTTCCCGGAACGGATCACGATTGGTGACAATACGATCATCGGCTTCAATACGACAATCCTCTGTCATGAATATTTGACGACAGAATATCGTTTAGGTGACGTCGTCATCGGAAGTAACGTCTTAATCGGTGCGAACGTGACGATCTTACCGGGCGTGACGATCGGAGATGGTGCCGTTGTCGGTGCCGGATCCGTTGTTCACCGAGACATCGCTCCGAACGAACGCGTCTCGAGTCAGCCGCTTCGCCGGCACGAAATGTGACAAAACTGTGAGAAGGAAGAAGGAAAAAAGATGACGCACATCCGCTTTACGTATAAGACAGGAAAGTATTTCGGAAGATTATTCGCCGAACGTCCACAAGGTCTCGTCGTGGAGGTGCTGGCTGTCGAAAAGCATCCGGTTCAAGGAGATCTTCACCAACCGAACCAAGTCGATGTCCCGCTCTTTCATATCCGGACCGCCTTGCATAAGCACGAAAAGATCACGGTTTCGCCCGCAGTCGTTTATACGTATGACGGAGAGATTCCCGATTATGCGACGAGCTTACGGCAGGCATATGACAAGGACGTGGCACGTCTTGGAGGACTGAATCCAGAGACGGATGCTTTTGTACGAAAATGCTTAGAGAATTACAAAGAACTGGAATCAATTTATGCAAAACGCTGGGGATGAACTCCGGCGTTTTTTTCTGTTGCATGCCTTCTAGAGATAGGGTATTCTTGTGTCTGCAACTACGAAACCAGTTTACTATTTATGGGGGCTTGAATCATGATGGAATTAACCAAATACAAAGCAGACCCCTTTGCGATAACAGCGCGCCAAGCGGAACTTTTTTATTTCCGCGGACGGAAGGCGCACCGGGAAGGGCGACTGGACGAAGCCGTCTATCATTTAGATGAGGCGACGACACTTCAGCCAGCGGACATCCGTTATTTGCTCCGTTATGCCCGTGTCTTATTCGAGACAGGAGAAATCAATCATGCGAATGATGTCTTGAAACAAGTACGTGCACTCGACGCATCAAATATGGAATCACTCTTTTATTTAGCGAATAACTACGCACATGTCTCACTTTATGAAGAAGCGCGACAGCATGCGATGGAATATTTAGAGCAAGCACCAAACGGTAAACACGCGGAGGCATCGGCCGCACTCGTGGAACTGATTGATCTCGAACAAGAGATGGAAGACGACGAAGAGGACGAATTGATTCGTCTGCACGGTCAAGCACAACGCCAGATCGATAAAGGGATGCTGTTCGCGGCACAGGAGACGTTGACTGGACTGATTGCCCAGTACCCGACGTTCTGGCCTGCCTACAACAACCTCGCGATCGTCGAGTTCTATTTAGGAGAGAACGATCAGGCATTCGCTTCCCTCGAACGGGTCCTTGAAGGAAACCCTGGGAATTTGCATGCCCTCTGTAACACGCTCGTCTTGCTACACGAGATGGGACAGGACGAAGAGGCGCACCGTCTCTCTCGTCAGCTCGAACACGTCCGTTCCGTGCATCTTGAGACACGTTATAAGGTAGCGTCGACTTTAGCGATCATCGGACGGTACGATATCGCCTATGAAGAGTTGAAATTACTCGAGCGTCGCGGGTACCGAGGAGATCCCCTCTTTGGGCACTGGTTATCGATCTCTGCCTATAAGACAGGACACGTCGAAGAAGCGGCGGCTTTCTTGAAGTCAGACGAAGCACAAGCGTTAAAGGAAGAAACGGATACGTATGACATCCGCCACAACCTACAGTTTCGCTCGGCACTCATCCAAGCGTTGAAGACGGAAGATGACGTCTCGCGCATCTTCACGGCACTTCTTCTTGGCAAGCTGAACGATGCTGAAGCACGACTTGCATTGTCGATGATGCCGGAAGTGACGGATCGGGAAGATGTCCTGTTATTGACGGAACAGATCATCGTCGAGATGGAAGGACGGACCGATGTCGTGGATGAACGCATTCACCGGGCATTGCAGACGATCCGTCTTGCAGAACGATTCGTTTCAGACGAAGAACGGATGAGTCTTGAAGGGGATTTTTATGAACGCTTCGCACAGCTCGTTTTAAGTGGAGAATCGTTCGATTCAATTGAAGCATCCGCGGCATCACTGCTTTACCTGTTCCATGATTTACGAGACGGAATGTTGATCGAGGAATGCGCATCGCTCGTCGATTGTTCGTTCGATCATGTCGCGTCAATGATCCGGACACATGAACGGATGCTGGCACCGCTGCAAGCAAAGTGTTAGACGTTTAGGGGATTCTCACCTATACTCAAACTACAACGATTACGATAAATGGGGTGGAATCATGGCGGAAACAGAACAAAAAATTTATGACGTCATCATCATCGGGGCAGGTCCTGCTGGGATGACAGCTGCACTTTACGCATCACGTGCGAACCTTTCGACATTGATGATCGAACGCGGGATTCCGGGCGGTCAGATGGCGAACACAGAAGATATCGAGAACTACCCAGGATACGATAGCATCCTCGGACCAGATCTCTCGCAAAAAATGTTCGACCACTCGAAAGCATTCGGCGCAGAATATGCGTACGGAGACGTTCGAAGCATCGAAGACGGTAAAGCATACAAAACGATTCATGCACACAACAAAGATTACTATGCACGGGCGATCATCATCGCGTCTGGTGCACAATATAAAAAAATCGGCGTACCGGGTGAAGAAGAGCTCGGCGGTCGCGGTGTCTCGTACTGTGCCGTTTGTGATGGTGCATTTTTCAAAGAAAAAGAACTCTTCGTCATCGGTGGTGGTGACTCAGCAGTTGAAGAAGGTGTCTACTTGACGCGCTTCGCGAAAAAAGTCACGATCGTACACCGTCGTGATGAGCTTCGCGCTCAAAAAATTCTTCAAAAACGTGCGTTCGACAACCCGAAAATTGACTTCATCTGGAACCATACAGTCAAACAGATCAACGAACAAGACGGGAAAGTCGGCGGCATCGAGCTAATCAATACAAAAACAGCTGACGTGACGACGCATCCGATTGATGGTGTCTTCATCTACATCGGAATGAACCCAATCACTGGGTACGTCCAAGATCTCGGCATCTTGAACGACCAAGGCTACGTCGTGACGAACGAAGCAATGGAAACGAACATCAAAGGTATCTTTGCTGCTGGTGACGTTCGTGAAAAAACATTGCGCCAAGTCGTTACAGCAACGAACGATGGTTCGATTGCCGCACAAAATGCACAGCATTTCATCGAAGCGTTGCTTGAAGAATTACAAGAATCCTCACACGCATAATATCGAACCAGTTTCATTGAAGGAGACTTCAGTGAAGCTGGCTCTTTTTTTATGATATACTGAAAAAGAAGCGAAAAAATACACACGGAACTGTTGTCTGGAGGGCGAAAAGATGGAACAGAATCAACCGCAACTTGTCATCATCACGGGTATGAGTGGGGCTGGGAAGACTGTCGCAATGAACAGCTTTGAGGACTTAGGCTATTTTTGTGTCGACAATCTACCCCCGACGTTACTGCCGCATCTCATCGAAGTCATTGGACAAGTGCGTCCTAAAATCGCCGTTGCCATCGATACCCGCGCGCGTGATTTCATTGACAGCTTTTTTGTCGTCTATGAGGATTTAAAGAAAACGGACTTACAAATCCGGATGCTGTACCTTGATGCGCGAAACGATGTCCTTGTCCGCCGTTACAAGGAATCGCGTCGTTCGCATCCACTTGCACCGACGGATTCACCATTGATTGGAATCGAACGTGAGCGAACGTTGCTCGAAGGATTCCGCGATAAAGCACAGATGCTGATTGATACGAGTGACATCAAGCCGCTTGCACTGAAAGAACGTCTTTTAAAGGAGTTCACGGAAGGCACACGGATTCCGTTCACGGTCAACGTCATGTCGTTCGGCTTTAAGCATGGCTTACCGCTTGATGCGGATCTTGTCTTTGACCTGCGCTTCTTACCGAACCCGTTCTACATTCCAGAGTTGCGTCCAAAAACTGGACTTGACGAGGAAGTGGCATCGTACGTCATGCAATGGCCGGAAGCAAAGCTGTTCTATAAAAAACTCGTCGACCTGCTCGAATTCCTGATTCCGCAATACGAGCGGGAAGGGAAGTCGCAACTCGTCATCGCCCTCGGTTGTACAGGTGGGAAACATCGTTCAATCACGTTTGCAGAAGCGATCAGTAAAGAATTTGCGACGCAGTATCATATCGAGACGAATCACCGGGATTATGTGTATGCGAAGGGGGAGAAGTGATGAAATGGGAACGTAAAGTCGTCGCTGTCGGTGGCGGAACAGGACTCTCGACGCTTCTTCGTGGACTGAAACATTACCCGCTCGACATCACAGCCATCGTCACCGTTGCTGATGACGGGGGCAGTTCTGGTCGTTTGCGGACGGAATTCAATATGTTGCCGCCGGGCGATATCCGAAACGTCATCGTCTCCTTATCGAAGTCAGAGACATTGATGGACCGGATCATGCAGTACCGGTTCGAGACCGGGGAAGGACTGCATGGTCATTCACTCGGGAACCTGATGCTGACGGCAGCAACCCAACTTTGTAACGGTTCGTTCGTTGAAGCGATCGGTGTCATGGGGCAACTGTTGAACGCGGAAGGAAAAGTCTATCCGGCGACGGAACGGACGATCACGCTCTGTGCCGAGTTCGAGGACGGAACGATCGTTAAAGGCGAGTCGTTGATTCCGAAGGTCGGTAAGAAGATTGAACGGATTTTCCTTGAAGAACAAGATGTCCGTCCAGTACCGGAAGCGATTCAGGCGATTCTTGATGCCGATGTCATCGTCCTTGGTCCGGGCAGTCTCTATACGAGTATCATCCCGAACGTTCTGATCGACGAAATCCGAGAAGCAATCCAGCAATCGCTAGCTCCGGTCGTCTATATCTGTAACGTCATGACGCAACCCGGTGAGACGACAGCGTTCACAGCCAATGAACATTTAGCGGCACTCGAACGCTTCCTCGGACAAGGGGTCGTCGATACGATCATCGTCAATAATGAATCGATCGATGCGAGTTACCTGAAGAAATATCAAAAGGATCACGCTGACATCGTCACCTATAATGAAAAACAATTCGAGTTAGCAGGCGTTGAAGTGCTAGCAGACGATATCGTCGATTACAATCATCACTTCATTCGTCATGACTCAGATGCTGTCGCAAGCCTCGTCATGCGAAAAGTGTTGTCGATTCGACGGATGCGTCAACTCGAAGGAAAGGAGGAGCTGACATGAGCTTTGCCTCAGAAGTCAAAAAAGAATTAACGCAGATTCCGATTACTGATCACGAGATGAAGGCGGAACTCGCGGCGCTTGCCCGGATGAACGGTGCGATCTCGTTCGGTCTCGGACGTGGTCTGACACTCGATATCTCGACCGAGAATGCCTCGATTGCCCGTCGGATCTATTCGCTTTTGAAAAAAGCATACGGGGTTCATCTCGATCTGCTCGTTCGGAAGAAAATGCGTCTGAAAAAGAATAATGTCTACATCGTCCGCGTCAAACAACAGGCGGATAAGATTTTGCAAGACCTCGGGATTTTAGGAGAAGGATTCACGATGATTCGTTCCATCAGTGACACGATCTTAAACGATGAACGAAAAGCACGCGCATATTTACGAGGGGCGTTCCTCGCCGGGGGTTCGCTCAACAATCCGGCGACGTCGTCGTACCACTTGGAAATCTTCAGCTTATATGAAGAACACAATGCGGCGCTCCGCGGTCTATCAAACGTCTTTGATTTGAACGCGAAGGCAATCGAACGGAAAAAGGGACATATCCTTTATATCAAGGAGAGCGAGAAGATTTCTGATTTCCTCAAGCTCGTTGATGCGACACAATCGATGCTACGGTTCGAGGACGTGCGGATCTTAAAAGATATGCGTAACTCGGTCAACCGTCTCGTCAACTGTGAGACGGCGAACCTTAACAAGACGGTTGGCGCAGCATTACGCCAAGTCGAAAATATTAAGTTCCTCGAGCGAACGGTCGGACTCGATGTCTTACCGGATAAATTGAAAGAGATCGCGATCTTGCGCGTGACACATCAAGACGTCACGTTGCAAGAGCTTGGTGAGATGGTCGAAAGCGGCTCCATCTCAAAATCAGGGATCAATCACCGGTTGCGGAAGATTGATCAAATCGCTGAAAAAGTACGAAACGGAGAGTCGATGACAGGGGCCATATAAGAGGGTCGCTTGCGGGATGAACCATAGTCTACTATAATATATAGTCGATGCAACTAAATGTTCGAATTAAGGAGTTTTTGAAATGGCTAACGAAAAGAAACGTATTTCGCTGACAGTCGATGCGAAGTTTGATGAAGTGTTAACAAAAAAAGCAAAAGCAATCGGTGTACCGAAAAGCACACTCGTTGCGTTCGCAACATCTTTATTCCTGAAACAATTACAAGCAGAAGAAGAGCTTTCGCCACATGCGAACGCGATCTACTCGCTGATTCGTGAAAACCACGATATCGTTTCAGACATCACAGACTTGATCGACTGATCATCGCCCTCTCGTTCTATAAGGAACGGGAGGTTTTTTGTATGCAACGATAAACGACAAGACTTTATGTATACAAAAAAAGTGCCTCCCGAAGGAGACACTCTGGATGACTTATGCACGTTCCATGACGCGGTCGATGAGACCGTAGTCAGCAGCAGCTTGTGCTGACATGAAGTTGTCACGCTCTGTATCGCGTTCGATGACTTCAAGTGGTTGTCCTGTGTTTTCAGCCATGATTTTGTTGAGGTGCTCACGCATTTTGATGATACGCTCCGCATGGATTTTGATATCCGATGCTTGACCTTGTGTACCACCGAGTGGTTGGTGAATCATGATTTCAGCGTTTGGTAACGCGAAACGTTTTCCTTTTGCGCCTGCTTGGAGCAAGAACGCACCCATCGATGCTGCCATACCGATACAAATTGTTGAAACTTGTGGCTTGATGAAGTTCATTGTATCGTAAATCGCCATACCGGCAGTGATCGAACCACCTGGGCTGTTGATGTAAAGCGAGATTTCTTTATCTGGATCTTCTGCTGCTAAGAACAGAAGTTGGGCAACGACTGAGTTGGCGACGTTGTCGTCAATCGCGCTCCCGAGAAGAATGATGCGGTCTTTTAGCAAACGTGAGTAGATATCGTAAGCACGTTCCCCGCGGTTTGTTTGTTCGATGACTGTTGGAATTAACATAGTCTTTGCCTCCTTATAGTTGGTATGTAGCTTCCTATTCGACTTATCCTTATCATAATCCTTTGGTCAATATTGGTCAAAAGATACGATGCGACTTTTAGGTATTTTTCCATTACAAGGGCAAATGAAACATATCAATATAGAAAAAAGGCAATGCCATTGCTGGCATTGCCTTGTAGTTGAATAAATGGTACACCCGGAGAGATTCGAACTCCCGACACCTGGTACCGGAAACCAGTGCTCTATCCCCTGAGCTACGGGTGCATCTGATGTACTGAACAATTAATAGTATAGCGACATTTTTTCAGAAAAGCAATAGGGAAGCGCGACTTTTCTTTTCTCAAGCGACTCAAAAGGGGTTCAAAGCATGTTTTTTAAAACGTTTCTTCTATAATAAGAAATGGAGGAGGGGAATCGATGGATCAACGCCAGGAACAGACGCAACAGATGACGTTATCGGCGTCACAACAATATCAGTTACACGTACTCGAGCAACCAGCGGCTGATCTTGAGGAGGAATGGCGGCGGTTAAAACGACGATTGCACCGCCATTACCCGAATCAGGTTTCGTTAGAGGCCGAGCAGATGGCAGGACATTTGGCATCCTATGAAGACGAGCTTCTTGCACAAATACGTTTAGAATCAGTCAGACAGGAAATAGGATATATGGCGGAACAACTCATCGTGTATTTAGAAGCGGACGGTTTATTGCGGACATCGGACGAGCAGCTCGCTGCATCCTTCTCGACCGATGTCGCAACGATTACTGAAGCACGGACACTCTTACAACAATGTGAACCAGTCGGCATTGCTGCCCGCTCGGAGCGCGAGTGCCAATGGTTACAGGCGATCGAGCTAGACGACGCAGAATTGATCGGACTGACGGATCGGTTACGACATGAACCGGCGAGTCAAGTGTTCGCGCAGTTCAGTGAACAGGATCGAGCACGGTTGCGAAAACGATTGACGCGCCTGAGCCGGACACCGGATCTTCCTAAAGAAGAACGACCGGTCATGGCAGAAGCACGGATTCACCAGTTAGATGGAAAACTTCAGATTGACTGGATGACACTCGACACGGATCAGAAGTGGCTCGGATTAAAAGAGGCAACGCCTTTTTTACGCGCGTACGAACGACGTCGCGTTACGATGCATGCCATCCTCTCGGTCTTGCTTGAGCGACAAGAACGCTGGTTCAAGGGAGAACTGCATCTTGAGCCCCTGACGAAAAAACAAGTCGCAGAAGCAACAGGGCATCATCCGTCGACGATCGGTCGAGCGATTGCTGCGAAGTACGTCGAGACGATCCATGGTCTCGTCGCTCTAGAAGACTTGTTCGTCTCACGGACGACAACCGGGGATTCGAGTTTTTTGATTAAACGACGGATCGCCGAATACATTCAACATAGCGATCGTCCGTTAAGTGATCAGCAATTGACGGATCGTCTGCAAGCAGACGGTCTGACAGTCGCGCGACGGACGGTTGCGAAATATCGGGCAGCACTTGGTTTAACGAAAAAAACGATGCAGCAAAGGAAGGCGCAATCAGAATGGGATTAAAACGACACAGACACTTAACACTCTATTCACGTCCGGGATGTACGCTATGTGAAGAAGCCGCCATCTTACTCGACTTCGTACTCGATGAGTTTCCGGAATGGACATTCGAGGAAGTCAACATCGATCAGGATGAAGCGCTCAGTCTACGGTTCTTATATGAAATTCCGGTCGTCATGCATGACGAGGAAATCTGGAGTTATGGCAAATTTGATACGGAAACGATAAGAAACCGCTTACTTCAAAAAACTTGAGAAACGAGACTTGCAAGGCGAGAAATGGACTGTTATGATAACGGTGTACCAAGTGGGACACGTTATGACATGCGGGACAGAAAGCGTCCAGCTACTTGAGAGGAGAGGGAAATACATGATTCGGCAGTTAGTCCAGATCCAAAAACGAATCGTGCCTGATCTGATCGAAGAAATGCAGACACGCTACGACATCCTTCATTACGTACGACTGATGCAACCGATCGGACGACGTACGCTTGCGACAAGCCTTGGCTTGACGGAACGCGTCTTACGGCGGGAAGTTGACTTCTTGAAGCAGCAAGACCTCTTAGAGGTCGCGACGCAAGGGATGTCCTTGACGGATGAAGGACGAAACGTTCTTCGCAGCATGCACAGCATCATGGGAGAACTCGCAGGGATCTCAGACATGGCGAAAGCCTTAAAAGAGAGACTTGGAGTACGGGACGTTGTCATCGTACCGGGTGATTCCGATGAGACCTTCTGGGTACAACGAGACATGGGGCGGGCGACCGTCGCACGACTCAAACGAGAGCTTTCTTCAGACCATCACAATACGATTGCTGTCACAGGCGGTACGACGATGGCTTCCGTCGCGGCGATGATGTCGCCAGACAAGGAACACCGTCCGATGACGTTCGTTCCGGCACGCGGAGGACTGGGAGAAACGCTCGAACTACAAGCGAACACAGTATGCTCACGGATGGCGTCACGCGCTCAAAGTGATTATCATCTGCTTCACATCCCCGACATGGTCAGTACAGAGACGTTCGTCAAGATGATTGAAGAGCCGAGCATAAAAAATGTGCTTCAAATGATTAAAGGTGCTTCAATCGTGGTACATGGAATTGGTGAGGCGAAAACGATGGCAAAACGTCGTCGCGCGTCTGAGGATCTCCTGACCCGACTGGAACATGAACAGGCAGTAGCGGAAGCATTCGGATATTACTTCGACCGAGACGGGAACATCGTGCACCGGGTCAAGACGGTTGGTCTCCAACTGGCTGACTTGAAGCAAGTCGAACACGTCATCGTCGTCGCAGGTGGTCATTCGAAGGCAGAAGCGATTAACGCCTATGTCAAACAGTCGCCGGACATCATCCTGATCACGGATGAAGGCGCAGCAGCTTCGATTTTGAAAGGGTAACCCCCTTTTGAATAATAGATAACTCGCTTTACATTAAAAGGAGGAAAATTATCATGGCAGTAAAAGTTGGTATTAACGGATTTGGACGTATCGGACGTTTGGCACTTCGTCAAATTCTTCAATTCGATGGAATCGAAGTAGTCGCGATTAATGACCTTACAGACACTAAAATGCTTGCACACCTTCTCAAATATGATACGACTCAAGGTCGTTTCGACGGCGAAGTTGAAGTACACGACGGTTACTTCCTCGTCAACGGTAAAGAAATCAAAACACTTGCTAACCGCAACCCAGAAGAACTCCCATGGGGCGAGCTCGGTGTTGACATCGTTCTCGAATGTACTGGTTTCTTCACAGACAAAGAAAAAGCTGAGCTTCACTTGAAAGCTGGCGCTAAAAAAGTCGTTATCTCTGCACCTGCAACTGGCGACATGAAAACAGTCGTCTTCAACACGAACCACGAAATCCTTGACGGAACTGAAACAGTTATCTCTGGTGCTTCTTGTACTACTAACTGTCTCGCGCCAATGGCTAAAGTTCTCCAAGATCAGTTCGGAATCGTTGAAGGTCTCATGACTACGATCCACGCTTACACTGGTGACCAAAACACACTCGACGCTCCACACCCTAAAGGTGACTTCCGTCGTGCACGTGCGGCAGCAGCAAACATCGTTCCTAACTCAACTGGTGCTGCAAAAGCAATCGGTCTCGTTCTTCCAGAACTTCAAGGTAAACTTGACGGATCTGCACAACGTGTACCAGTCGCTACAGGTTCACTCACTGAGCTCGTAACTGTACTCGACAAAAAAGTTTCTGTAGAAGAAATCAACGCAGCAATGAAAGCAGCTGCTAACGAGTCTTACGGTTACACTGAAGACGAAATCGTTTCTTCTGACATCGTTGGTATCTCTTACGGATCACTCTTCGATGCAACTCAAACTAAAGTCATGACAGTCGGCGACAAACAACTCGTTAAAACAGTTGCTTGGTATGACAACGAAATGTCTTACACTAGCCAACTCGTTCGTACACTCAAACACTTCGCAGAAATCGCTAAGTAATTCGAGCAATTAAATAGCAATTGAATAAGAGCGGAAACGATATCAGTCTCCGCTCTTATTGCGGAAAAAAGCGGGAGGGGCATTCGCCCCTCACTATACGTAAGAGACGGAGGACGAATGTATGAATAAGAAATCGATTCGCGACATCGATGTACAAGGAAAACGCGTATTTACACGCGTGGATTTCAACGTACCGTTGGAAGACGGTAAAATCACGGATGACACACGGATCCGTGCTGCACTCCCAACGATCAAACACTTGATCGACGGCGGAGCAAAAGTCATTCTCGCTAGCCACATGGGTCGTCCAAAAGGCGAAAAGAACCCTGAGTTCTCACTTGCACCTGTCGTAGCACGCCTCAGCGAATTGCTTGGTAAAGACATCAAGCTCGTTGAAGAAGCATACGGTCCAGTTGCAGAAGAAGCAGTCAGCAAACTCGAAAACGGCGATGTCGTCGTCTTAGAGAACGTTCGCTTCTACCCTGGTGAAACGAAAAATGACGAAGAGCTCGCTAAAGGATTCGCGAAACTCGCTGACGTCTTCGTCAACGACGCGTTCGGCGCAGCACACCGTGCACACGCATCGACAGAAGGTATCGCACACCATGTCGACACAGCAGTTGCCGGTCTTCTCATCGAAAAAGAACTTCAAGTTCTCGGTAAAGCTCTTTCTAACCCAGATCGCCCGTTCACGGCAATCATCGGTGGTTCGAAAGTAGCGGATAAAATCGGTGTCATCGATCACTTACTCGACATCGTCGATACGTTGATCATCGGTGGCGGCTTATCGTACACGTTCCTCACAGCTCGTGGTATCGAAGTCGGTACTTCACTTCTTGAGGTCGATAAAATCGACCAAGCGAAGGAATTCATGAAAAAAGCAGAAGAAAAAGGCGTTAAGTTCCTCATGCCAATCGACTGTGTCATCACGAAGGAATTCGGAGAAGAAACATATGTCGGACCACGTGACATCACAGAGATCCCAGCAGATCACATGTCACTTGATATCGGTCCAAAAACGGTTGAACTCTATGCAGAGGCAATCAAGAACTCGAAACTCGTCGTCTGGAACGGACCGATGGGCGTATTCGAACTCGACAAATACGCAAACGGTACAAAAGGTGTCGCGCAAGCTCTTGCGGACAGCGATGCGTACTCAATCATCGGCGGTGGCGACTCAGCTGCTGCGGCAGAGAAATTCGGTCTTGCTGACAAAATGAGCCACATTTCTACAGGTGGTGGAGCAAGTCTCGAATTCATGGAAGGGAAAGCTCTTCCTGGTGTCGAAGCGCTAAACGACAAGTAATCTAAGTTCACAAGGGAGTGTTTCTCAATGCGTAAACCAATTATCGCAGGTAACTGGAAGATGAATCTGACGCTCAAGGATGCAGTTGCATTCGCTGAGGAAGTCAAAGGAGCTGTACCTGCTTCGACAACAGTCGACGCAGCTGTCTGTGCACCAGCAGTATTCTTGGCACACTTGACAGAAGCAGCAGCTGGTACGGATCTTAAGATCGGTGCTCAAAACATGTACGACAAAGAGAGCGGTGCCTTCACTGGTGAAATCAGCCCGCTCATGCTCAAAGAACTCGACGTGACATACGTCATCCTCGGTCACTCTGAGCGTCGTGAGTACTTCGGCGAAACAGATGCGTTCATCAACAGCAAAGCGAAAAAAGCGTTCGAGCACGGTCTCGTTCCAATCGTTTGTGTAGGTGAAACACTGGAAGAGCGTGAAGGCGGCAAGTTCGAAGACGTCATCCGCGAACAGACAGCAAACAGCCTTAAAGGTCTTACTGTCGACCAAGTGAAAAATCTCGTCGTCGCTTACGAGCCTGTCTGGGCAATCGGAACAGGTAAATCAGCGACAGAACAAGATGCACAAGATTCTTGTAAATTCGTCCGTGACGTCGTTGCAGCTGAATTTGGTGCTGAAGCAGCAGAAGCTGTCCGCATCCAATACGGTGGTAGCGTCAAACCGGAAAACATCAAAGAATATATGGCTCAACCAGACATCGACGGCGCGCTCGTCGGCGGTGCAAGTCTTGAGACAGGATCGTTCCTCAAACTGTTGGAGGCGATTTAAATGAAAAAACGTCCAGTCGCACTAATCATCCTTGATGGTTTTGGTATGCGTGACGAGGAGTTCGGAAATGCCGTTACGGCGGCAAACAAACCGAACTTCGATCGTTACTGGGGTCAATACCCGCATACGTTGTTGAATGCGAAAGGCGAATACGTCGGTTTGCCTGATGGTCAAATGGGGAACTCAGAAGTGGGTCACCTCAACATCGGTGCTGGTCGCGTCGTCTATCAATCGCTATCCCGAATCAACAACGCGATCAAGGATCGCTCGTTCTTCTCGCGCCAAGCGATGAACGATGCGGCAGGTCACGTGAAGAAATACGGTTCAGCGCTTCATATCTTCGGTTTGGTCTCTGACGGTGGAATCCACAGTCACATCAACCACTTGTATGCGGTACTCGAATTCGCGAAACTTCACGAAATCGAAAAAGTTTACCTCCATGCTTTCACGGACGGTCGTGACTGCGACCCACAATCGGGCGCTGGTTTCCTCCGTGACGCGCAAGCGAAGATGGACGAATTGAATGTTGGACAATTCGCGAGTATCTCTGGTCGCTACTATGCGATGGATCGCGATAACCGTTGGGAACGCGTCAAGAAAGTCTATGACGTCATCACATACGGTGAAGGTCCAACGACGAAGGATCCAATCGGCATGGTTGAAGCTTCGTACAAACAAGACGTAACGGATGAGTTCATCGAACCAACTGTTGTCGTGCAGGAAGACGGTACGCCAGTCGCACCGATCCACGATAACGATGCGATCATGTTCTTCAACTATCGTCCTGACCGTGCGATTCAGCTTTCGAAAGTCTACAAAGAGAAAAAAGGCTTCGACGGATTCGAACTTCCGGACAACGCACCGAAGAACCTGCTACTCGTCTCGATGACGAAGTACTCGGATGCGCTTGATACGGACATCGTCTTCCCGCCTGAAGACATCAAGAACACGCTTGGTGAGACATTGTCAAAACAAGGTCTCAAACAGCTACGCATCGCGGAAACGGAAAAGTATCCGCACGTCACGTTCTTCTTCAACGGACAACGTGAAGAACCATACGAAGGGGAAGATCGGATCTTGATCCCTTCACCAAAAGTCGCGACATACGACTTGAAACCAGAGATGAGCGTCTATGAAGTTACAGATGCGCTTGTCGATGCAATCAACTCGGACAAACACGACGCTATCATCCTCAACTTCGCTAACCCGGATATGGTCGGTCACTCGGGTATGCTCGAGCCGACGAAAAAGGCGATCGAAGCAGTCGATGAATGTCTTGGGAAAGTCGTTGACTTGATTCTCAGCAAAGGCGGCGCGGCAGTCATTACGGCTGACCACGGGAACGCGGACAAAGTCCTCAATGCAGACGGCAGTAAGATGACGGCGCATACGACAGAACCTGTTCCATGTATCGTGACAGTCGAGGACGTTGAACTCCTTGAACCACTCACAGGTGCACTCGCTGACCTCGCACCAACGGTCCTTGATCTCCTCGGAGCGGACCAACCAGCAGAGATGACTGGTAAATCGATCGTATTGAAAAAATAATCCCGTCGATCGAAATGGCTACACCACATATTTCTTACACACAAAAGGAGCGAATTTAAATGTCAATGATTACAGAGATTTACGCACGCGAGATTCTTGATTCACGCGGTAACCCAACAGTAGAAGTAGAAGTTTATACAGAAGATGGCGGTTTCGGTCGCGCACTCGTACCATCAGGTGCATCAACTGGTGAGCACGAAGCAGTCGAACTCCGTGATGGCGACAAAGCACGTTACCTCGGAAAAGGTGTTTTGAAAGCTGTTGACAACGTCAACGAAAAAATCGCACCAGAAATCATCGGTTACGATGTCTTCGACCAAACTGGAATCGACAAAAAAATGATCGATCTCGACGGTACGAAAAACAAAGGTAATTTCGGCGCTAACGCAATCCTTGGTGTTTCTATGGCTGCTGCACGTGCTGCTGCAGATGAGCTTGGTCTTCCACTTTACACGTACCTCGGTGGATTCAACGCGAAAACATTACCAACACCAATGATGAACATCATCAACGGTGGATCACACGCAGACAACAACGTGGACTTCCAAGAGTTCATGATCATGCCTGTCGGTGCTCCAACATTCAAAGAAGCACTTCGTATGGGTGCTGAAATCTTCCACGCGTTGAAATCAGTTCTTAGCGGAATGGGTCTTAACACAGCAGTTGGTGACGAGGGTGGATTCGCTCCAAACTTGAAATCAAACGAAGAAGCAATCACAGTTATCCTTGAAGCAATCGAAAAAGCTGGCTACAAAGCAGGCGAAGATGTTTACCTTGCAATGGACGTCGCTTCTTCTGAGTTCTACGATAAAGCAGCTGGAAAATACAACCTCGCTGGCGAAGGCAAAGTCCTTTCAACAGAAGAGCTTGTTGAATTCTACGCACAACTCGTTGACAAATACCCAATCATCTCAATCGAAGATGGCTGTGACGAAAACGACTGGGATGGTCACAAACTCCTTACAGATCGTATCGGACACAAAGTTCAACTCGTTGGGGATGACTTGTTCGTAACAAACACTGAGAAACTTGCTGAAGGTATCGAAAAAGGCATCGCTAACTCGATTCTCATCAAAGTTAACCAAATCGGTACGTTGACTGAAACATTCGACGCAATCGAAATGGCTAAAAAAGCTGGTTACACAGCTGTCGTTTCTCACCGTTCTGGTGAAACAGAAGATTCAACGATCGCTGACATCGCTGTTGCGACAAACGCTGGTCAAATCAAAACGGGTTCACTTTCACGTACAGACCGTATCGCGAAATACAACCAACTTCTCCGCATCGAAGACATGCTTTCAGACGTTGCTGTCTACGACGGAATCAAATCATTCTACAACCTCAAGAAGTAATTTCAGGTTGATCGTTTGAATAAGCTATAAGGAAAACCTCCTATTCGTGTGATACGTACACACGGATAGGAGGTTTTTATATCAAGCAATGTCAAACATGAAAATCGCTTTTGTCATCAAAACTATGATGAACTGTCAAAAAATTGATTCATCTGAGTAGATGACTAAAATGTTATACTCATAAATAAGTGCAAATTAAATAGTTATAGGGATTAATTACATCTTGCTCGATGCAGATGAAAAATACGTCTAAAGGGGACAGGGATCATGTTAAATTCAGATTTAGATATCCGTTTAGAACCACGCATTCAAGAGTTATACCGACTACACAAGGAGCGTTCAGCCAATATTGACTGGAGCTACCACGAGTTTATTCCGTGGGATAAGGCGATGTCGTTCAAACGCGTTCCTTGGGACGAAAGCCAAGTCACGCTTCCAGAAGGCGTCATCGTAGCGATTGAGACGGCATTACTGACAGAGGTCAACTTACCGTGGTACACGTCGCATTTAGACTACACGTTCAAGAACTCAATGGAAGTCATCAATGATTTCGTCCGGACGTGGACAGCAGAAGAAGATCAGCACTCGAACTTACTCGAGACGTATTTACTCGTCACACGAAACGTCAATCCAACGCGACTTCATCAATTAAGAAGACGCGTCGTTGAGAACGGCTGGTTCCCAGACTTCACGAACCCACTAGCGACGATGGCGTATACATCACTGCAAGAATTAGCGACACTCGTCTTTTACAATAACGTAGCGAAGATCGCAGGGGCACATGACAAGGACTTAGCAACGCTACTCCGTCGTCTAGCGAAAGACGAAGCGCTCCATTATGCGTTCTATCGTGACACGGTCAAAGCACACTTAGAGCTCGACCCGAACTTCATCGTCTTCTTCGAAGATGTCATCATCAACTTCTCAATGCCAGGTGCTGTCATGCCGGACTTTACAGAACGCATGAAGACGATTGCCGTTGATACGAACTATGGCCCCCTCCAATACTTCGACCAAGTATTAGATGTCGTCGTCAAATACTGGGGAATCGCTGATTTGGAGCCGACAAGCGAAGAAGCGAAACAATCACAAGCGAACATCATGAAGTATCATGGACGTTTGAAACGCATCAAGGAACGTCAAGAACGTCAACTCGAAAAAGCGAAAATCGACGTCTCAGGAGGCAATTGAACATGAAGTGTGAAATCTGTGGAACTGAAACGAACAACCAAGTCAGTTACTTGGAACTCGATACATGGGAATTCAATTCATTGAACAAAGAAGCAAAAGACTTTTATCCGATCTGTTTTGATTGCTTCGACAAGCATACGAACCAGTTCATCGATCAGGAAATGGATCTCGAGTTACGCAAAAAACGTTCACAAATGGTCAACAAAGAAGTAGAAGCTGAAATCGAAGCGATTCTTGAGGCTGAGAATTAAGTTACCTTTTCTATCTGTGAAGTGAAGTCTAACCGGTAGTGCATTGGCGCTATCGGTTTTTTGTTGTCCATGAAAAAGCAGTTATCTCTTGATTCACGTGTTTTTCGTGAAAGAAGAAATAGCTGCTTTTAACATAAAGTCAGTCTTCAATGAATGTAACGAGATAATGATGGGCAGAATGAAGCGGTGCACGGGTCACGAAAAAGTCTGGAAGATCGACATCGATTCCTAATTCGCGCAGTGTATCGGGATCCAAACATTCCTGAATCAAACGTTTGATGTCTTGTAACAGTTCATCGTGCAAATTCGCTTCCTTCGGAAAAGCGCGCTTCGCGTCATCGCGCAATAATAGCACGATCGGTGGTAGACCTCGTAAGAGATCGACCTGAAGGGGCTGTTGATGACGTTCGAAATAATCATTCAAACAACTGACGACCTTCATCGAGTGTTCTTCTTTCATCCGATCCCAACTCTCTGTATGTGACTATGACTCTCTAGCTATTCCCTAATTGAAGTGAGGATATGCAGGGAAACTGGAAATCTAGCATTACGAGGACCCGGTTCGGGGTAAAACTAGAAGGAAGGGGGAATCGACATGCTATTTCGGTTTTTGTTTTTAGGGCTTGATACGTCGATTGGTGACATCCCGTTGCGCCTCATCTATTTTACGGAACTCATACTATTCATCGGTTTGTATCAAATCACGAGCCGATTTTCACGTCAGAGTTTGATTTTGGGAACGGCACTCGGAATCGGTGGACTGATTGCCATTTTACCCGGTGCGCTCTATATCATCCGTTATAATCCGGAGGATGCCGTCATTGATGTCACGTTCCTGTTGATTTATTTGTTTGAGCCGCTGGCAATCGTTGCGTTCGTTGTTGCTTTGATCCGTCGCTTGTATACAGAGAAGAAAAGTAAAAAGAAGCGAAGTAGAGATGTTCATTGATTTCCGTCCTAAGCTGATAATTCATAAACCGTGAGGTGATGTAACACTGCCTCATGGTTTATTTGCGTCCGCATCAAAATGCTTTCTTTCGATAATGTAAGGAAGGATTTCTGGAAGAATATTCTATAATAGAGAAAGAACGAAATCAGATCTTAGTTGGTTTCGTAAGATCTTAGTGATTATAGGAGTGGCTAATGTGCAGAAAATCTTGTTTGGTTTGTCCGTCTTAAACAGTGCTTACATTACGAATAACTTTTTTACATACTCGGATAGTTTTTTCAATGCGCCACTAGGCGTAACAACAGTAATCGCTATCACATTAATGTTTCTAAACGATAGCGTTAAAAAAGATACACCATCGTTATACACAAAAGCGACGGATGGGTTAGGATTCATTAATATTTTGATGGGTCTGTCGCTGATCGTCTTTATTTGAGGATGATTCAGAACGTTCAAGATATGAAATTATCGTAAGTCTGATGCGGTGTCAGGCTTCTTTTTTATGGGGCAATCTACGAGTTTGAAAAAATAAAATATATTTTAGATAAAAAAGATTGATGTGTAACCGGTTACACAATATGATGATTCTTGTAAGCGTTATCAAAAGAAAGAGGTGGCGAAACATGTCGACCATCCGGGAAGTAGCGAAAGCGGCACATGTCTCCGTCGCGACGGTCTCACGCGTCATGAACGAAAAGGGTTATGTCAGTGAGAAATCGCGTAAGGCGGTGCTTCAGGCAATCAAACAATTGGACTATCGACCGAACCGAGTCGCGCGATCGTTGTTCCAAAAACGGTCCGGACTGATCGGATTGATTGTTCCAGACATCACGAACCCGTTCTTCCCACAACTCGCACGGGCTGTGGAAGATATGGCACATCAACATGGTTTTCAGGTCATTTTGTGTAACACAGACGAACAGTTTCAGAAAGAACGCGAATACATCAAGTCACTCGAGGCAATGCATGTCGACGGATTGATCATCACGACGAACTACTCGAACAATCCGAACTATGAAGAACTCGAAGTGCCGGTCGTAGCGTTAGACCGTGTGTTACAAGGGGCGATTCCGACGGTAACTTCAAACGGATACGAAGGCGGGAAGAAGGCTGCTTCGTTTTTACTTGCTTCTGGTGCAACAGAACTCGCTGTCATCAGCGGTCCGTCAAAACTCCCGACGATCAAAAAACGGCGAGATGGTTTCGAGAAAGTCGCCGGAACCCATCTGGTCGCAAGCATTGAGTCACCGTTTCACTTTCAAGGGGCGCTTGATGCTGCGAACTATCTCTTTGATCACTATCATTGCAACGGGATCTTTGCCGCGAGTGATGTCATTGCCGCAGCAACGGTGCAAGTCGCTGCCGAACGCGGGATCACGATTCCGGACGAACTGCAAGTGATCGGCTATGACGGGATCGAACTCGGACAAATGATTTCACCACCGTTGACGACAATCGCACAGCCGATTTATCAAATGGGAGAACTAGCCGCGAAACTCTTGATTCAGCGGATTGAAGGCACACCGATTGCCGCCGTCCATCATGAGTTGACGGTTGAGATCATCGAACGGGAAACGACGAAACGGAAGGATGAGGAAGCATGAAACAAATCAGTGTCATCGGCAGTATCTCGATGGATCTCGTCGTCGAAAGTAAACGTCGTCCAGGCGCAGGCGAAACGGTCATCGGGGATGCCTTTCATACCGTACCGGGTGGAAAGGGTGCGAACCAAGCAGTGGCGGTCGCGCGTCTCGGCAGTACCGTCGAAATGATCGGTTGTGTCGGCAGTGATGCAAACGGAGACGCGATCCGCGAAAACTTCCAGACGCAAGGGGTGCAGACGGCACACTTGCAAACGATTGAAGGCGAACGGACGGGGACGGCACATATCACGCTCGCTGAAGGCGATAACTCGATCGTCGTCGTTCAGTCTGCCAATCAGCATGTGCAATTTACGAGTGATGCACTCGCACCGATTCTCGCAGACAGTGAAATCATCTTACTCCAGCTCGAGATCCCAATCGAGACGGTCGAGACCGTTGCTCGGGAAGCACACGCAGCAGGTATTCCAGTCGTCTTGAATCCGGCACCCGCAATGTCACTCTCTACTGAGTTGATTGAACACGTGACGTACTTAACACCAAACGAACATGAATGTGGTTTGATCTTCGGACAAGACCAGCCAATCGAACATTGGTTGATGGAATACCCGAATAAATTGATCGTAACGGAAGGCAGTCGCGGAGCACGCTTCTACGATGGAGAATCAATCGTGACGATTCCAGCGATTGAGACGACCGTCGTCGATACGACGGGGGCAGGGGATACGTTCAACGGTGCTTTAGCTGTTGCGTTAACCGAAGGACAATCGCTCGTTGAAGCGATTCGTTTTGCGAATCGAGCAGCCGGTTTATCGATCCGCGCACTCGGCGCTCAAGGCGGTATGCCAACACGGGAACAGATGGAGGGAGAGGCATGAAGAAGCACGGTATCTTAAACAGTCATATCAGTAAGGTTCTGACCGATCTTGGTCATACCGATACGATCGTCATCGCCGATTGCGGCTTACCGATTCCAGACGGTGTTGCCCGAATCGATTTAGCACTTGAACTTGGCACACCGTCATTTCTCGATGTCGTCCGTGTCGTTGCTGGTGACATGGCGATCGAACAGCTGACACTCGCAACGGAGATCAAGGAAGCGAATCCGAACGTCCTTGAGGCACTGGAAGAGATGAAGATCGAGAGAACGTTCGTCTCACACGAGGAGTTCAAGAAATTGACGCAGCAGGCGAAGGTCATCATCCGGACCGGGGAAGCGACACCGTACGCAAATGTTATCTTCCATTCCGGCGTAATCTTTTAAGGGGGTCGAATAATGCGTATCGAAATGACAGGTATTAAAAAAGCATTCGGTCCTGTTCCCGTCCTCAAAGGTGTTGACTTCGACCTGGCAGCGGGTGAGATTCATGCCTTGATGGGAGAGAACGGTGCCGGTAAATCGACATTGATGAAGATTTTGACCGGTGTCCATAAAGCAGACGCGGGGACGATTCGTGTCGATGGACAGGACGTCGAGTATAAGAACCCAAAGCTTGCCGAAGAGGCGGGGATTGCCTTCATCCACCAGGAACTGAACATCCTCCCGGATTTAACGGTGACGGAGAACTTGTTCCTCGGACGGGAGTTGAAGTCACGCTTCGGGATTCTCAAGCAAGGGGAGATGAAGCGCCAGGCAGAACGTGAACTCGCCGAATTGAACGTCTTCATGGACGTCGATCAACTCGCCCGGACGTTATCGGTCGGGCAGCAACAGATGATCGAGATCGCAAAAGCTTTGATGACGGACGCAAAGGTCATCATCATGGATGAACCGACAGCCGCACTGACGGAGCGGGAAATTCGCGCCTTATTTAGCGTCGCGACGGCACTGCGCAACCAAGGTGTCTCGATCGTCTATATCTCGCACCGAATGGAGGAAATCTTCGAGCTTTGCGACCGGATCACCGTCTTACGGGACGGGATCTCCGTCTCGACGCACGCGATTCCCGAGACGTCGTTCGAACAGATCGTCCGGGAGATGGTCGGTCGTGAGATGGGCGAACGGTATCCGGATCGTGATGTGTCGATCGGCGCGACCGTCCTTGAGGTCAAACAGGCGAGCGGGAAACGATTCGACGATGTCTCGTTCTCCGTCAAGGCAGGCGAAATCATCGGCTTCTCTGGTTTGATGGGCGCCGGGCGGACGGAAGTCATGCGCGGATTGTTCGGGGTCGATCGCCTGAAAGACGGGACAATCGAACTGAACGGACAGTCGCTGAAGATCAAGACACCGTACGATGCGATTCGCCAGGGGATCGGCTTTTTGACCGAGGACCGCAAAGGCGAAGGCTTGTTCCTCGACTTTTCACTGCGTGAGAACATCTCGCTGCCAACGATTCGTTCGTTATCAAGATCCGGTGTCATCAAGGATCAGGCAGAACGTGATTTCGCAGAAGGATACTTGAAGTCACTCTCGGTCCGCCACAGCTCGATAGACCAGCCGGCGAAGTCACTGTCCGGTGGAAACCAACAGAAGGTCGTCCTCGCGAAGTGGCTCGGAACACAACCAAAAGTCTTGATCCTCGACGAACCGACACGTGGTGTCGATGTCGGGGCGAAGAAAGAGATTTACCTCATCATGAACGAACTCGCTGCGGCGGGTGTCGCGATCATCATGGTCAGCTCGGACCTCCCGGAGATTCTCGGGATGAGCGACCGGGTCTACGTCATGCGCGAAGGCAAGATGAGCGGCATGTTGACACGACAGGAAGCGACGCAAGAAAGCATCATGACACTTGCGACAGGAGGACAATAATATGGAATTGATGCAAGGCAAGGTAACGGAAGCAAAACCGAGACGTCTTGGGATCGGACAAAAGCTTGGACCACTCGCGGGACTATTCGCAATCGTCCTCGTCGTCTCAATCATGGAACCGGACTTTTTAACATTGAATAATTTATTTAACATCTTACGGCAAGTCTCGATCAATGCCTTGATTGCCTTCGGAATGACGTTCGTCATTCTGACGGGTGGGATTGATTTATCGGTCGGTTCGATTCTCGCCCTCTCGTCCGCCTTCGTCGCGGGTCTGATGACAGATGGAACGTCAGCGTTGATTGCTGTTCTCGCCGGATTAATCGTCGGAGCTGTCATGGGTGCGTTGAACGGGATGGTCATCTCACTCGGGAAAGTCGCACCATTCATCGCAACACTTGCGACGATGACGATTTTCCGAGGATTGACGCTCGTCTATACGGACGGGAAACCGATCACTGGACTTAGCCAAGGTGGCTGGTTCGAACTGTTCGGACGCGGCTACTTCTGGATCTTCCCAGTACCGGTTTTAACAATGTTGCTTGCCTTCGCGGTCCTCTACTTCATCTTGAAGAAGACGACGTTCGGTCGCTATACGTATGCGATTGGTGGTAACGAAGAAGCAGCGAAGTTGATGGGGATTCAAGTCAATAAAGTCAAAATCATGATTTACTCACTCTCTGGGTTGATGGCGGCACTTGCCGGAATCATCCTGACGTCTCGTCTGAACTCGGCACAGCCGACGGCGGGGACATCGTACGAACTCGACGCCATCGCAGCAGTCGTCCTTGGTGGGACGAGCCTCTCAGGTGGTCGTGGCTGGATTGTCGGTACCTTGATCGGTGCCTTGATCATCGGAACACTGAACAATGGACTTAACTTGCTTGGTGTCTCCTCGTTCTTCCAACTCGTCGTCAAAGGTTTAGTCATTTTGTTCGCGGTACTCGCGGACCGGAAACAAGCAGCGTAACCCACACTCAAAAAGGAGGATTTACAGATGAAAAAATTACTTGCAGTCGTCATGATGGCATTGATGGTCTTCGCAGCAGCCTGTTCGACGGAACAGCCAGGCAGCGGCAATGGTGAAACGAAGAAGAAGACGAAGGACTTCAAGATTGGTCTCTCGATTTCAACCCTCAATAACCCATTCTTCGTCTCGTTAAAAGAAGGAGCAGAACAAGAAGCAAAAGCACAAGGCGCAACTCTTCAAGTCGCTGATGCACAAGATGATGCAGCAAAACAAGCAAGCGACATCGAAGACATGGTTCAAAAGAAAGTCGATCTCATTTTGATCAACCCAACGGATTCAGCAGCAGTCGGTGCAGCCGTCCAAACAGCGAACGATGCAAACATCCCAGTCATCACAGTTGACCGGAACGCAGAAGCAGGCGACGTCGTCGCACACATCGCGTCCGATAACGTCGCGGGTGGGAAACAAGCAGGTGAGTTCATGATCGAACTCGTCGGCGATAAAGCAAAAGTCGTGGAGCTCGAAGGAATTCCAGGAGCATCCGCAACACGCGACCGTGGTAAAGGGTTCCATGAAGCAGTCGACGGTAAACTTGACGTCGTCGCAAAACAAGCAGCAAACTTCGACCGGGCAAAAGGCTTGTCGGTCATGGAGAACATCCTCCAAAACAACAAAGACATCAAAGCCGTCTTCGCGCACAATGATGAAATGGCACTCGGTGCGGTTGAAGCATTAAAAGCAGCGGGTCTCAACGATGTTAAAGTCATCGGCTTCGATGCAACAGATGATGCCGTCAAAGCCGTCAAAGACGGAAAAATGGCAGGAACGATCGCTCAAAAACCGACTGAAATCGGGAAGATGGGTGTCGAGACAGCCATCAAGCACTTAAAAGGCGACAAAGTCGAGAAAAACATCCCAGTCGATCTCGAATTGATCAAACAATAAGAAGACAGGACACCTGAGTCGACGATTCAGGTGTCTCTTTTCATCAGGCAGGAAAAAGTTCCTAAATCTATTCCTTGTTCCCGTACTTGTTTTTCTCTATAATGAAAGAAGCGTATATTACTGAAGGAGGATCATCGATGATCATTCATAACGTGGCTCTTGTCGGCCTCATCGTCGTTTCCGTTCTTCTCATCATCGTCGTTCTATTGATGTCGGGTCGTACGACCGGACTCGGAGCATTGACGGGTGGAGCAGAACAATTATTTGGTCGCCAAAAAGCTCGTGGCTTGGATGCGGTCCTAAATCGTGTGGCGTCTATCTTAGGAGCATTACTCTTCATCTTGGCGTTACTCGTCGCTTTTTATAAGTGAGCATTGAAACGACAGCCGTATGATCGCGCTGTCGTTTTTTGTATTTCTCGATATTCATTTTTTCCGGATATGGGGTATAGAGTTAGAGGGGGAATCATTTTATGAAAATCACTTTACCAAAACCATTCTTTTTCGAAGCCGGCCCACGTGCCGTTTTACTATTACACGGATTCACGGGATCGAGCGCGGATGTCCGCATCCTCGGTCGCTACTTGCAAAAACAGGGCTATACGTCCCTTGCACCACAATATAAAGGGCACGCTGCCCCACCCGAAGAGCTGACGAAGACCGGGCCAGCCGACTGGTGGCAGGATGTCCTTGCCGGATATCAGGAACTCGTCGATAAAGGCTATGACGAAATCGCCGTTTGCGGACTATCGCTCGGTGGTGTCATGTCGCTGAAGTTATCGATGAACCGTCCGGTCAAAGCGGTCATCCCGATGTGTGCACCCGCCTACATCAAAAGTGAAGAAGTCATGTATGCAGGAGTCACCGAGTACGCACGAGAATTCAAGAAGCGAGAAGGCAAATCGCAAGAAGAGATCGACCAAGAGATGGCGTCCTTCGAACCGATGCCGACCTTGAAGGACTTACAGGAACTGCTGCGTGAGACACGTGATTCGCTTGAAGACGTCTACGCACCGACGCTCGTCGTCCAAGCGCGCAATGATCACATGATTAACACCGACTCCGCGAACATCATCCATGATGGAGTCAGTGCCTTCCAAAAAGAGCTGATCTGGTATGAGAACTCAGGTCACGTCATTACGCTCGACAAAGAAAAAGACCAGCTCCACTCTGACATCTTGGACTTCCTGGAGTCATTGAACTGGAGCAAGTAACTGGAGGTGTCACGTTGGAATTACGTGAACGAATACTAACGGTCATCACGACGGAAGAACGTCCGTTGTCGATTGATCAATTAACGAAAAAACTAGAACTAGCGGATACGGAAGCATTCAAGGAATTGATCCGGACGCTAAACGCAATGGAAGACGAAGCGTTGATCGCCCGGACACGCTCGAACAAGTACGGAACGCTTGCGCAAATCGGTCAAGTCGCAGGGAAGATTTCCGTTCACCAACGCGGATTCGGTTTCGTCTCACCGGAAGACGGTTCAGAAGGCGATATCTTCTTGCCGGCACCGGAACTGAAGAATGTCTATAATGGCGATCGTGTCCTCGTCAAAGTGTTTGCTGAGTCAAACGGCGGCGATCGTCGTGAAGGGAAACTGCTTAAGATTCTCTCACGTGGACCAGCCGATTTCGTCGGGACGTTCGTCAGTCCAAAAGGACGGATCGAATCGATCGCTTATATCGAACCGGATGATACGAAGCTGACGTTCTTACCGGTCGTCGCGAACGACGATACGCTTGGTGCCGTCGATGGGCATAAAGTCCTCGCCCGGATCACGAAGTATCCCGATGGTCGGTACGCCGGAACGGCGAAAGTCTTGAAAATCATCGGTCACAAGAATGACCCAGGCGTCGACATCTTGTCGATCGTCCATAAGCACGGGATCAACGTCGACTTCTCACCGGAAGCGATCGCTGAAGCGAACGCTGTACCGGATCAGATTGATGAGAAGGACTTAGTCGGACGTGTCGATTTACGAAATGAATTGACGGTAACGATTGACGGGGCGGACGCAAAAGACCTCGATGATGCGGTTCACGTCAAAAAGTTAGCGAACGGCAACTTCGAACTTGGTGTCCACATCGCCGACGTCTCGCATTACGTCAAAGAAGATTCGGCACTCGACGAAGAAGCGCGTGAGCGCGGAACGAGTGTTTATCTCGTCGACCGCGTCATCCCGATGATTCCGCACCGTCTATCGAACGGTATCTGCTCGCTCAACCCGCACGTCGATCGTTTGACGCTCAGCTGTATCATGGAAATCGATGCGAACGGAGCTGTCGTCAACCATGAGATCTTCCAAAGTGTCATCAAGACGACGGAACGGATGACGTACACGGACGTCCGGAAAATCATCGAACGCGAAGACGAAGAAGTGATCGCGAAGTACCAAGATCTCGTCGAGTACTTCGACAAGATGGAGGAACTCGCAGCAATCCTGCGTGAACGCCGCTCGCGTCGTGGAGCGATCAACTTTGACTTCCCAGAAGCGAAGGTTCTCGTCAACGAAGAAGGCAAGACGAGTGAGATCATTCTCCGTGAACGGTCGGTCGCTGAGAAACTGATCGAAGAGTTCATGCTCGCAGCGAACGAAACGGTCGCGGAGCACATTCAGCGTCAAAAACTACCGTTCATGTACCGGATTCACGATGAGCCAAAAGCTGAACGTCTCGATACGTTCTTCAAGTTCATCGGTAACTTCGGGATCAACGTCGAACGCAAAGGTGAGTCGGTCGCACCAAAAACGTTGCAATCGATCCTGAATGCGGTCGAAGGTGAGCCGGAAGAAGCTGTCGTCAGTACGGTCATGCTCCGTTCGCTCCAACAAGCGAAATACGACATCGAACCGATTGGTCACTTCGGTCTGTCGACGGACTACTACACGCACTTCACGTCACCGATCCGTCGTTACCCAGACTTAATGGTTCACCGTCTGTTGCGTGAATATGTCATCTACAACGACAAATCGCAAAAGACGCAAGACCGTTACTCGGAGATCTTACCGGAAATCGCCGATCATTCGTCAAAACGCGAGCGTCGCGCCGTTGACGCGGAGCGAGAAACGAACGCCTTAAAGAAAGCCGAGTATATGGAGCAACACATCGGCGAGACGTTTGAAGGCGTCGTCAGTGGTGTCACGAACTTCGGGATGTTCGTCGAATTGCCGAACACGATCGAAGGACTCGTCCACATCCAAGCGATGACGGATGACTTCTACCGCTATGATGAAGCGAACTATCAGCTGATTGGTGAGCGGACGAAGCAACAGTTCCGGATTGGCGATGTCGTCGAGATCAAAGTCACGAACGTCAACATCGATGAACGGACGATCGACTTCAGCGTCGTCGGGATGCCAGAGCGGCAACCGAAGAAACGGTTCGAGTCGAAGACGATCCGCTCAAGCGGTGGACGTCCGGGACAAAAGCGCGACGATAAGAAGAAAGACGACCGGCGTGGTAAGTCAAAACGTCCGGGCAAATCGAAGGACCAGTCGAAAGGCAAAGGCTTCGCGCTGAAAGACAAAAAGGATAAACCGCCATTCCATAAGGCGGTCTCGAATAAGAAACGGAAGCGCAAATAAGCGCTTCCGCATCGGAAATGTGGTGAATGAACATGCCAAAGGGAACAGATTCGAAAGTCTTAGCGAACAACAAACGGGCCTCGTTCGATTATGCGATCGAGGATACGATTGAAGCCGGTCTCGTCTTGACGGGAACGGAAATTAAGTCGGTCCGTAAAGGGAAAATCAGTATCGGGGACGCGTTCGTCCGGTTCGACGGGGGAGAAGCGATTCTTTGGAACTCGAACATCGCCCACTTCGAACAGGGAAACCGTTACAACCATGAACAGCTCCGTCCGCGGAAACTATTGCTGCACAAGAAACAGATTGCGAACTTGATCGGAGCGGTCTCACGGGACGGTTATACGATCGTACCGCTGAAGGTCTATATCAAGAACGGATACGCGAAATGCTTGATTGGACTCGGACGCGGGAAGAAGAAATTCGATAAACGTGACGACCTGAAGAAGAAGGATGCGAAGCGTGATATCGACCGGGCACTGCGCGATAAGCAAAAGTATTGAACCCGTAACACTTTTCTGCTAGAATGTTAGTATTCGGAAAGCCCCAATTTATTATCTTGGGGACGTTACGGATTCGACGGGGGTAGTTCGGTCTTCTGTGGCGTGTCGAGGGGTCGGCCTCGTTAAAACGCACCAGCCATAACTGGCAAAACTAACACACAACTCGCAGCAGCTTAATTGCCGCTACGGATCCTAGCAGCCGTCGCCTGGTCGGCTGATTTCTAGGGTCTCACTTTAAACAGGCTACGCTTGGACCCTTCCGTCTGGAGGGAAAGAGAAGAGATGGAATCAGACTGGTCGGACGGACGCCTGTCAATTGGCAGCCTGACGACGAGATACCAATAAATTGACTACACACGTAGAAGCTTAAGTATACGATGCCTTCGGACGTGGGTTCGACTCCCACCGTCTCCATACCCTGAAATCTTAAGGATTTCAAAATCACTTAAACTTTAAAGGGTTTAGTGTAAACATTAAAGTAGTTTTCTCTCAAGTGAGAAGACTACTTTTTATTTACCTCAATTACGTTTTATATTGTAATTAAATTTTGACAACTCATGTTTGAAGATTAAGTTTAAATTATAAAAAATGGAGAGATAAAATAATGAAAGATAACTTTATAAAAACAAGTATCTTGAAAATTAAAGAAGCAAGTAAAAATAATAAATTAATAGTTTTTGTAGGAGCGGGAGTTTCAGCTAACTCTGGTATACCTGCATGGGGAAATTTAATTAAGGAGATGGCATATGATCTCGGTTATCAAGAAGAAAATATGTCTTCAGATTTATATTTGAAAATACCTCAATATTACTTTAACGAACGTGGTGAAAAAGAATATTATGATAAGTTAAATCAAATTTTTCTAAGTAAAAAATTTAAAGTGAACCCTATACATAAAGAAATTTTCAAGCTCAATCCTGTACATATAATAACTACTAATTATGATACTTTATTAGAAGAAGCATCCATTGAACAGGGAGAATTTTTTCATACTATTAAGCAAAATGTAGATTTACCCTATGGAAACTTTAATAAAACGATAATTAAAATGCATGGAGATTTTGAGAATAAGAACATTGTTTTAAAAGAAGATGACTATCTAAACTATTCTGTTAATTTTGCTTTGATAGAAAGTTATATTAAGTCTTTAATATCGACTAACACAGTTTTATTCGTAGGATATTCTGTCAATGATCCAAACTTTAATTTAGTTTTTCAATGGGTAAAAAATATTCTGAGGAACCATTTTCAACCAGCTTATCTAATTGAAAGTAACAAAGAGTATTCAAGGATAGAATATTCTTATTATAAAAATAGAGGTATCAATATTTTATATTCTAATGAAATTGAAAATATAAAAGAAAATAAGGCTTTTGAGAATACAAATAAAAGAGGAAATCAATTGTATGATATGCTAAATTACTTTAATTCATTAGATGAATTTCAGAACATTAGTGATTTAGAGAAAGTTTATAAAACAATCGAAATTTACGAGAAATTAAACTTTATAATGCCAGATCAAATTGCTAAAAGTTTTGAAAGTAATGATGTTTTTTATGATTTATACGGAAACAAAGATTTAATAATCTCAAATGAAAATAATAATTTATTTAAAGTTTTTTCAAAATCTAAAGATTATAAGGGAAATGAAAAAGCAATATTTGAGAAAATTATAAAAATACTAAGAAAGGCAAATATCCATGCTGTATCATCGGAGCGTGAAACAATTTATACTATTGATTCAACTCATGATTACAATATTGAAATGATTAATGCAATTGTAAAAAGAGACAGTTTTGTGGATTCATCAACCATAATTAATTTTAATAGTTTCCTTGAAACTGATGATTATAACGAAAAGCTAAAACAGGCATTTGAGTGTAACAATATAGGAAATCATCAAGATGCTTATAATTTTTATAAATCGATTTCACTTAAGGCGTTTCAAGATAAAGAATACTTTATTTACTATATATCTGAATTTAATAGAAAACACGTTGGCAAAATTTTATCTGCATTAAACTCTGAAGTAAGGAAAAAAATAAATGAGGAGATTAAATTAATAGATTTAGACAATATCTATTACAATTTACCTTCATCAGAAAGAGAAAGTCTTAAATATTTAAAGGATATAAACAATTTCAACTTAATATATAGAACTCAAAACAAGCTAAATTCAGAAGTTAATGATATTAAAAAAACAAAACGTACTATTGAAGATGGAGGTATATCATTTAACAGTGCTATTTATAAAAGTGAAAATATAATAAAAAATATTTGGATGTTTATTGAAACGAATTACTTGTGCATAAATAATTACACAGAAGTGCAAAGTTTATATATTAGCTTTTTAAATGGTGTATTTAATAGTTATTCAATAAAAAGAAAAGTTTCGAAATTTTTTGAGGATATGCCAGTTCAAAAAATAGAAACGTTGGATTTATTTGAAATTTACGTAATGGTTATCAAGCTGAAAACAGATGAAGTAGAATATGTCTTGAAAGATAATCAAATTAATGATATGGAAATATCTGGGAATTCATTTGAATACTTAGTTAATCTGTTACAACACTTAATAAGTAACAATAAGAGTTACAATAACATTAATATGAATCGAAAAAATGAAGTGCAATTACTAAATACGTTACTGTTATTATCTAAAATAAAATTAGATGAAGATCAAACAGAAACTCTCTTAGAATTAATCTTAAACTTGATAAATCATACTATAAAAATTAATGAAATAAATTATCTCAATTTATTTATAGTATCAGTTGCAAATAGAAATTTAATTAATAAATATTCAATCATTAAATTAATTAATAAGTATTTAGATATATATCTGAAAGATTTGGAAAATGACTCATTTAATAATAAATTGTTTTCAAATCTTATAT
>NZ_JFYW01000007.1:0-516 GCF_000632205.1 Exiguobacterium sp. RIT341 | reverse complement strand
AGCGCCTTTCATCAGCGGACCATGCGGTCCGTTGAACTATCCGGTATTAGCTCCGATTTCTCGGAGTTATCCCAATCCTTGAGGCAGGTTCCTTACGTGTTACTCACCCGTCCGCCGCTCATTCCACTGCCTTCCCTCCGAAGAGTTCCGTCAGCTTCCTGCGCTCGACTTGCATGTATTAGGCACGCCGCCAGCGTTCGTCCTGAGCCAGGATCAAACTCTCCATGAAGTGTTTGACTTGCTCGTTGTGTGACCGAAGTCACGATTGACGAAGCTTGCGCTTCATTCGTTTTTGTATTCCGTAGAATACGATTTTCGCCTCATCGTTCAGTTTTCAAAGTTCGTCATAAAAATGGTGGAGCCTAGCGGGATCGAACCGCTGACCTCCTGCGTGCAAGGCAGGCGCTCTCCCAGCTGAGCTAAGGCCCCATTAAAGGGATGAAATTGAAGATGGTCGGGAAGACAGGATTCGAACCTGCGACCCCTTGGTCCCAAACCAAGTGCTCTACCAGCTGA
>NZ_JFYW01000006.1:0-536 GCF_000632205.1 Exiguobacterium sp. RIT341 | reverse complement strand
GTTTTCAAAGTTCGTCATAAAAATGGTGGAGCCTAGCGGGATCGAACCGCTGACCTCCTGCGTGCAAGGCAGGCGCTCTCCCAGCTGAGCTAAGGCCCCATTAAAGGGATGAAATTGAAGATGGTCGGGAAGACAGGATTCGAACCTGCGACCCCTTGGTCCCAAACCAAGTGCTCTACCAAGCTGAGCTACTTCCCGAAAATGCACCCTGAGAGATTCGAACTCCCGACCCCTTGATTCGTAGTCAAGTACTCTATCCAGCTGAGCTAAGGGTGCGGAATATAAGGATCAAACAGCAAACATCAAAATGAAAATGGTACCGAGGGCCGGAATCGAACCGGCACGGGGAAACCCCCGCAGGATTTTAAGTCCTGTGCGTCTACCAGTTCCGCCACCCCGGCAGGGATATAAAAGGTAGAACCTTCATTCATAATTGAATTCTGGTGATCATTGAAGATGAAAATGGTGCCGGCAACAGGAGTCGAACCCGCGACCTACTGATTACAAGTCAGTTGCTCTACCAGCTGAGCTACACC
>NZ_JFYW01000005.1:0-918 GCF_000632205.1 Exiguobacterium sp. RIT341 | reverse complement strand
TTCCTGCGCTCGACTTGCATGTATTAGGCACGCCGCCAGCGTTCGTCCTGAGCCAGGATCAAACTCTCCATGAAGTGTTTGACTTGCTCGTTGTTGTGACCGAAGTCACGATTGACGAAGCTTGCGCTTCATTCATGTTTGTATTCCGTAGAATACGATTTTTGCCTCATCGTTCAGTTTTCAAAGTCCAATGTATTTCGTATGAAAATAATGGTCGGGAAGACAGGATTCGAACCTGCGACCCCTTGGTCCCAAACCAAGTGCTCTACCAAGCTGAGCTACTTCCCGAAAAGTGCACCCTGAGAGATTCGAACTCCCGACCCCTTGATTCGTAGTCAAGTACTCTATCCAGCTGAGCTAAGGGTGCATCATATGGTGCGGTCGAGAGGACTTGAACCTCCACGATGTTGCCACCACTAGGCCCTCAACCTAGCGCGTCTACCGATTCCGCCACGACCGCATAATGCTATTCAAATATAAATGGAGCGGAAGACGGGATTCGAACCCGCGACCCCGACCTTGGCAAGGTCGTATTCTACCACTGAACTACTTCCGCATATAAATGGTACGGGTGAAGGGACTTGAACCCCCACGTCAAAGACACTAGATCCTAAATCTAGCGCGTCTACCAATTCCGCCACACCCGCATAAAAATGGTGTGTCATGCAGGATTCGAACCTGCGACCCTCTGATTAAAAGTCAGATGCTCTACCAACTGAGCTAATGACACATAAATGATATGAAGTTGAAAAATGGGGCGACTGATGGGAATTGAACCCACGAATGCCGGAATCACAATCCGGTGCGTTAACCACTTCGCCACAATCGCCAAAATAAAAATGGTGCCGGCAACAGGAGTCGAACCCGCGACCTACTGATTACAAGTCAGTTGCTCTACCAGCTGAGCTACACCGGCAA
>NZ_JFYW01000004.1:0-14986 GCF_000632205.1 Exiguobacterium sp. RIT341 | reverse complement strand
CTTAAAAGGCCGCCTGCGCGCGCTTTACGCCCAATAATTCCGGACAACGCTTGCCACCTACGTATTACCGCGGCTGCTGGCACGTAGTTAGCCGTGGCTTTCTCGTAAGGTACCGTCAAGGTACGAGCATTTCCTCTCGTACGTGTTCTTCCCTTACAACAGAGTTTTACGATCCGAAAACCTTCATCACTCACGCGGCGTTGCTCCATCAGACTTTCGTCCATTGTGGAAGATTCCCTACTGCTGCCTCCCGTAGGAGTCTGGGCCGTGTCTCAGTCCCAGTGTGGCCGATCACCCTCTCAGGTCGGCTATGCATCGTCGCCTTGGTGGGCCGTTACCCCACCAACTAGCTAATGCACCGCAAGGCCATCTCAAGGTGACGCCGGAGCGCCTTTCATCAGCGGACCATGCGGTCCGTTGAACTATCCGGTATTAGCTCCGATTTCTCGGAGTTATCCCAATCCTTGAGGCAGGTTCCTTACGTGTTACTCACCCGTCCGCCGCTCATTCCACTGCCTTCCCTCCGAAGAGTTCCGTCAGCTTCCTGCGCTCGACTTGCATGTATTAGGCACGCCGCCAGCGTTCGTCCTGAGCCAGGATCAAACTCTCCATGAAGTGTTTGACTTGCTCGTTGTGTGACCGAAGTCACGATTGACGAAGCTTGCGCTTCATTCGTTTTTGTATTCCGTAGAATACGATTTTTGCCTCATCGTTCAGTTTTCAAAGTTCGTCCGCGCCTGTTTTGGCGACTCAATTAGAATACCAAGTCTGAAACAAGAAGTCAACAACTTTTTTGAAATTGTTTTTTACTTGTTTGCCGTAAGCGCTCGTCCTCTTAAGGACATGAATTAATATATCACGATAATTAGTTAGGCGCAACTACTTTATTAAAATAACTTATAGTTTTTTTAGAGCATGTAAAAACCGCAGACAAGAATGGCTGCGGTTTACTTCATCATCAATGAGACGCGTCTTCTTTTTGCTTCGCTTATATAGAAGAAATACAGTGATTCCGCTAACTTCATTTGTGCTTCTAAATCACCATAGTCATCATAGCTGATTTCTAGAAGATGGCGTTTCATCAAATAATCTTCTTTTGCTTTTGCTAATTCTTCTAACAAACGATCGTCGTACTCACTGCGAATCTTCTTTCGAAACCAACTCATAGTTCGCGACGTCCCTCCATTGCACGAGATAACGTCACTTCATCTGCGTATTCAAGATCTCCACCAACCGGAAGACCATGGGCAATCCGAGTGATCCGAATACCCGTCGGTTTTAAGAGACGCGATAGATACATCGCTGTCGCTTCTCCTTCGATGTTCGGATTGGTTGCTAAGATGACTTCCGTAATCGCTTCGTCCGCTTGAAGACGTGTCAGTAGACTAGATACATTGATATCCTCTGGACCGATCCCTTCCATTGGACTGATCGCTCCATGTAAGACATGGTACAACCCTTGGTAATCTCGCATCTTTTCCATTGCAATGACATCCCTTGAATCTTGGACGACACAGACGATCGTACGGTTTCGGTGTTTATCTGTACATACATAACAAGGATCTTGATCCGTGATATTCCCGCAGACGCTACAGTAGGCAATATCGCGCTTCGCACTGACCAATGCCTTTCCGAACATCAAGACATCGTCTTCTTCCATATCAAGGACATGAAACGCTAGACGAACTGCTGTCTTCGGACCAATCCCCGGTAGTTTTGTAAAACTTTCGATCAAACGACTAATCGCTTCAGGATATTGCAAGTGGTTTCCTCCTACGAATTAAAACATTCCCGGCAGATTCATACCTTGTGTGAATTTCCCCATTTTACTTGAGACGAGTTCATCGACTTTCTTCAAAGCATCGTTCGTTGCAGCTAAGACGAGATCTTGAATCATTTCAACGTCATCTGGATCAACGACTTCTTCTTTAATGATGACATCTACGATATTTTTATGACCATCGGCGACGACTGAGACCATTTCTCCTCCTGCTGTACCTGTCACTGTCAAATCTTTTAATTCTTCTTGTGCTTTCGCCATATCCTTTTGCATTTTCTGCATCTGTTTCATCATATTATTCATGTTTCCCATTCCGCGCATCTGTATTCCTCCTCGAATTTAATCTTCGAACTCTACGATATCACCAAAACGACCAAGCGTCTCAGACAATAACTGATCGCTCTCCGATTCTTGTTTTGTTTCCTTCTCTTCTATACTACTACTATTTCGCTTAGCAACAAACTCTGCCTTCAGTTCATGCCAATCGTTTGAGAGAATCGCTAAAATTTCGCGTTTGACGCCGCATATTTCATATAATGCTTCCTCAATCACGAAACGTGTTCGTTCATTGGTCATGACTTGCTCGAAATGCCATCCCTTACCGTCATCGAATTCGATCAATAGCGTATCCGCAGAGCAGAGAACCGGTTTACTTTCATGAAGCAACGAGTAGATTGGTCCATCTTCTTTTAGAATCCACTTTAGGATATGATCCCAGCGTTCCTGAATCTCACGCAACTGGGCTTTTTCTGCTCGTTCTAGCATTTGGCGAATCCGCTCTTTGGCGATTCGAACGGTTGGTCGTCCTTGTTTCCGCTTCGGCTGCGCTTGTGGTGCAGCCGCTTCTTGAGCTGGAACACCATTCGACTTCCACTGATGCATCTGTTCCTTCATTTCGCGGACTTCCTGCTGCAACGCTTGGACGATCTGCCCCGTCGTTCTTCCTTGTTCCGCGATTTGAATGAAGGCAATCTCAACGAGGACCCGCGGATGATTCGTCAACCGCATCTGTTGTTGGCAGTCATGTAACTGATCAATGATCGTAAAGCATGTCTCTGCTTCAATCGATTCAACGAATTGTTTGAACTCATCCGTCGGGCGAGCACGCTCTAGCAAGTCGACAGCTGTAGGAGAGGCTTTCAATAATAAGGTGTCTCGGTAAAAGAAGACAAGATCCTCAACGAAACGTTTTAAATCTTTTCCCGCTCGTTGCATCGTCTCAAGCGTCTGTAACAACTGGTCGACTTGATGTTCATGCAAGGCACGGGCAATGTTTAGTAATGCTTCATCTTCTACTGCCCCTGTTACTTCAAGAACAGCAGCATCGTTCAAATCACCGTTTGAAAAAGCAACCGCTTGGTCGAGTAGACTCAGTGCATCACGCATGCCACCATCCGCTGCACGGGCAATCAATCGTAAGGCCGTATCCGAATACTCGATCGATTGATCTTTTAAGATATATTGCATTCGTTCTACAAGTTGATCGACTTCATGCCGCTTTACATCGAAACGTTGGCAGCGGGAGATGATCGTCGCTGGGATTTTATGTGGTTCGGTCGTTGCTAAGATGAAGATGGCGTGTGCCGGCGGTTCTTCTAGTGTTTTAAGCAGTGCATTAAAGGCACCTGTCGACAACATGTGTACTTCATCAATGATATAGACTTTATAGGCTGCTTCTGAAGGGGGATATTTGACTTTATCCCGGATTTCCCGAATCTCATCTACGCCGTTATTGGAAGCGGCATCGATTTCGAAGACGTCTGGACTTGATCCTTCCGTGATCGCAAGACACGTGGGGCACGTATTACACGGTTCTTTGACCGGAGCATGCTCACAGTTGATCGCTTTAGCGATGATTTTGGCAAGACTCGTTTTTCCCGTTCCACGAGGACCCGAAAATAGATAGGCGTGGGACATGCGTCCCTCCATCAATGCATTTTGGATCGTACGGGTGATATGCGCTTGTCCAACGACTTCGTCGAAACGTTGCGGACGGTATACGCGGTATAGTGCTTGATAGGCCAAGTTTGCGCCTCCTCTTTTTAAGTTCCTCATTCTATTTTACCTAAAAAAGTCTACAACCGAAACCGGCTGTAGACTTGTCTTTAAAAATTAAACTGCCGCGCACCATATTCTGAAATATGTTCAACATGCGTTACTCACGCAGCCTGCTCAGTCCAAGCACCCCTGCAACACACAGAGAGCACCACTTAAGGCTGCTTCCTTCCGGACCTGACCTGGTTCATGGGTATCTGTTGCGCAGGACTCAAACGTCAACGCTACTTACGTGAGGCAGACCACACCAATCATATCCCTCGACATGGAATTCAGTCTCGCTATAGCGGATTGCGAGTGACAGGGAACCGCTACATCCCCACCTAGCACGGCAAATGGTTTATCGATTTTTAGTGGCACCTTGTTTCAGTGCTTTTTCATTATACTGTTTCATCTGGTGTGATGCAACCCATTGCCCGCTTTCGTGCTTTCTTTTTCGCACGTAGTTCCCGAAAGAACGTCGTTAGCATCTCCCCACACTCTTTTTCTAATATACCGCTCGTCAACTGTGAGACATGATTGAACCGATCGTCTTGCACCAAGTTCATCAGTGTTCCACAACATCCACCCTTCGGATCGACGGCACCAAAGATGACATGTTCGATCCGTGACAGCATGATGGCACCCGCACACATCGGACACGGTTCGAGTGTCACGTAGAGCTCACACCCTTCAAGTCGCCAGTTCCCGAGCTTTCGGCAAGCTTCCTCAATCGCGATCAACTCGGCATGTGCCGTCGCCTGTTGATCCGTTTCCCGGTGATTGTAACCCGTCGCGATGACTTCATCGTCTTTGACAATGACACATCCAATCGGAACTTCTCCGATCTGTTCTGCCTTTTTTGCTTCTTCGATCGCAAGTCGCATATAGTGTTCCTGTCGTTCCATCGATGATACTCCTCACTCTAAAAAAATTCTCCTTTTGAAACTTCAGCAAGTCGTACTTCTTTGTGCTAAAATATAAATTGCACTTTGCTGAACGGAGGGTCATTGTATATGTTCATAACGGTTGAAGGACCGATTGGTGTAGGCAAAACATCACTTGCGAACGCCATCAGTCACCATTTCTCTTTTTCTATGTTACGCGAAATCGTCGAAGAAAATCCCTTTCTTGGAAAGTTCTATGAAGATATCGAAGAATGGAGCTTCCAGACGGAAATGTTCTTCTTGTGCAATCGCTTCAAACAACTCGATGATATCGAACGTCATTACCTCAGTAAACAACGCTCTGTCGTTGCTGATTACCATATCTTTAAAAACTTAATCTTTGCACACCGCTCTCTCAAGGTAGAGCACCTCGAGAAGTACCAACAAATCTATTCGATCCTGACGACGGACATGCCGAAACCGGATGCTGTCATCTACTTGAACGCAAGCATCGACACCTTGATGAAACGTGTTGCGCTACGCGGACGAGAAATCGAAGAAAATATGTCACGTGCTTATCTCGAACAATTGGCAGAGGATTATGAGACATTCGTCACGGAATATCAAGCCAAACATCCGGAAGTCAAAATCATCCGTTTCGACGGGGATGCACTCGACTTCGTCAAGCGACCGGAAGATCTCGAGTACGTCTTGACGACGATCCGGAACGAATTATATGAAGGAGCGAACCACGTATGAACTTGAAGCTACGCGAAAAATACAATATCCCGGCAGATGCCGTCATTACGATCGGCGGTATGGTTGGGATCGGTAAATCAACGATCACAAACGGATTGGCAGATGCCCTTGGTTTCCGGACGTCACTCGAAAAAGTCGATACGAATCCTTACTTGGATAAATTTTATCATGATTTCGAGCGCTGGAGCTTCCATCTCCAAATCTATTTCCTGGCTGAACGCTTCAAGGAGCAAAAACGGATTTTCCAATACGGTGGTGGTTTCATCCAAGACCGTTCAATCTATGAAGATACAGGAATCTTCGCTAAGATGCATTTCGAAAAAGGAACGATGTCTCCAACGGACTATGAAACGTATTCAAGTTTATTTGACGCGATGGTCATGACACCATTCTTCCCACATCCAGATCTTTTGATCTATCTCGAAGGTTCGTTCGAGCAAGTCCTTGAACGGATTCGTCTTCGCGGACGTGAGATGGAGCAACAGACTCCAATCGAATATTGGGAAGAGATGTATGAACGCTATACGAACTGGATCAACAACTTCACGATTTGCCCGGTACTCCGCTTGTCAATCGACGAATACGATTTACTGAACGAGCCAGAATCGATCGATCGGATTCTCGCGAAGATCGAAAAACAACTTGAAGTTGCGCGCATTGCCAATACACGATAACTGATCAGATCTGCCTCTTAGGCAGATCTTTTTTTGTGCAAAAAAAGGAGACGCGTCTCGCATCTCCCTCCTATTAACCAATCACTTGATTGATCTGTTCCATATGGTGTAAATCATGTTGAGTCATCGCTCCGAGGAACTGACCAATCGTCAACTCTTTGTCTTTAATGACGACCTTGTCCTGCAGGCGATCTTCTGGAATCAATTCGACTGCACGGCGCAATAAGTCACGGCTGACTAAAAACTCATCAATCGTCAAGATCCGTTGTTGCTCACGGCTCATCTTCGCTGCTTCATCATTGACGGCTTGGCTATCCGGCGCAACACGGAATGGTTCACCCGCGAGCAAGTACGGAATACGCTCTGCGACCATGAAACGATCCCATGGTGATAAGTGACCAATGATCTCAGCAACCGTCCACTTACCTTCCGCATACGATGTCCGCCATGCTTCTTCTGAAATCTGTTCTAAGTCTTTTACATATGTCATCGTCATCGCATAATGCGAAAGCAACGATTCTTTTGTTTGTTCGTTCATTTCGTCCACCTCTTCTTCGTTTTTCACGTAGGCAACCATAGCATGCACGAAGAAATCGATGCAACAAAAAAGCACCTCAGAATTGAGATGCTTTATAAAAAGCGGAGTCGGTGGGATTCGAACCCACGCGAGCCTTGCGACCCCTAACGGATTTCGAGTCCGTCCCCTTCAGCCGGACTTGGGTACGACTCCATGATTATATTTATTTTTTGGTCAAAAAATAAAAATGGAGGAGGCGGTGGGATTCGAACCCACGCACGGCTTTCGCCGCCTGACGGTTTTCAAGACCGTTCTCTTAAACCACTTGAGTACGCCTCCGTACTTCTTACCAGATCATGATGACCTGTCTGTTTTCCTGACATTAATTATGATAGCATCTGCCTTTTAACGTGTAAAGACCTTTTCTAAAAAAACTTTTTAAAATACAGAAAGGGGGATTACTCCCCCTTCTGACTTAAGCTTGAATCACTTCAAGACCACCCATGTATGGACGAAGTACTTCTGGAATAACAACTGATCCATCCGCTTGCTGGTAGTTCTCTAAGATCGCAGCAACTGTCCGACCGACTGCAAGAGCAGAACCATTCAACGTGTGAACGAATTCTGGTTTCGCGTTCGCTTCGCGGCGGAAACGGATTTGCGCTCGGCGTGCTTGGAAATCTTCAAAGTTTGAACAAGAAGAAATTTCACGGTAGACGCCTTGACTTGGCATCCAGACTTCGATGTCGTATTTCTTCGCAGCCGTGAATCCAAGATCAGCTGTACACATGCTCAATACTTGATACGGCAGTTTCAGCTTTTTCAAGACTGTCTCTGCTTGTCCCGTTAACAATTCAAGTTGCTCGTAAGATTCTTCTGGTTTGACGAAACGAACGAGTTCAACTTTATTGAATTGGTGCTGACGGATCAAACCGCGCGTATCGCGTCCGGCAGAACCAGCTTCTGAACGGAAACATTGGCTGTATGCGGCATAGCCGATCGGTAACTGATCAGCAGTCAGGATTTCTTCGCGGTGCATGTTCGTCACTGGAACTTCTGCTGTCGGTACAAGGAAGTAGTTCGTCTCTTCAATCTTGAACGCATCCTCCTCGAATTTCGGCAGTTGTCCTGTTCCTGTCATTGAATCGCGGTTGACCATGAGTGGCGGCAAGATTTCTGTGTAGCCGTGCTGATCTTGATGGAGATCCATCATGAAGTTGATCAATGCCCGCTCAAGACGTGCCCCTGCCCCACGATAAAAGACAAACCGGCTACCTGTGACCTTTCCAGCACGCTCTACGTCAACGATCTTTAATTGCTCCATCAAATCCCAGTGCGGAACCGCTTCGAAATCAAACGCTGGTTTATCACCGACTTCACGGATGACGACATTGTCATCTTCAGAAGAACCGACCGGTACGCTGTCATGTGGAATGTTCGGAATACCGAGGAGAAGTTGATTCAATGTCGCTTCGACGTCACGTAATTCGTCGTCAAGCGTCTTGATCTCGTCCCCGACACTACGCATCGCAGCAATCGCTTCATCTGCATTCTCTTTATTGCGTTTCAGTTCAGCGATTTTTTTCGTCGCTTCATTTCGTTCTGCTTTCAACACTTCTGTCCGCGCAATCAGTTCTCGACGCTTCTCATCAAGTGCAAGGAAACGGTTCATGTCCGTCAAGTCCTCTCCTCGGTGCGCTAACTTTTCTTGAATGGCGTCAAAATCTTGGCGTAATCGTTTAATATCAATCATCTGCAATTCCTCCTTTATGTCATAAAAAAAGGCGACTCGTCTCTTTCCGGTATTCCTACCGAAAAGGGACGAATCACCTGGATCCGCGTTGCCACCCTCATTGCTAGACACATCTAGCCAACTTAAGACGCGATAACGGGCGTACCCGCACCTTGTTCGCAAGGTGTGCGATCCGGCTCGATTCAATCCATCGATCTGACTAGTTCACACCACCCACTAGCTCTCTTAACAGTATCGATACATCTACTTGGTCCGTTCATAGCATCTTTATGAGATTAGTCTTACTTTACACCATCGTCTTGGAAGTTGACAAGAGCCGATTGTTGAATCGCTTGTTCAATTTGCTTCGACCAAGCCGTCCAAGCGCGGACGAGGCGTGTCGGAACACTCGCAAGTGGAACGGCAGTTGCGCTATACAAATTCACACGCGGTGTCTCAAAACCTGGTAGATAGACCCCATCGTCCGCGACCTGTACCGTACCGACGACTTCTTGTTTCGTCACAGGAGCTGTTGTTTTTGAGAAGTCGAACCGTGGTTCCCGCGTCTTCGCTTGTTTTAAGACCGTGATGTATAACGAACCGTCCGTGACGACGTCTAACTGCCGGACGGTTGCCCCTTTAATCGGAAGAGCGTCTTTGATCCGTTCCCCTTTTCCGTAATACGTCAACGGCTCAAACGTCGCAAAACCATAGTCGAGTAGCTTTTTCGTTTCCTTGAAACGGGCTTGATCGGAATCCGTTCGCATGACGACCGTGACAAGTGTCATATTATCCCGCGTCGTTACGCTCGCAAAGCAGTAACCTGCTAAATCGGTCGTTCCTGTCTTCATCCCCCGCATGCCAGCATATGCGAATTTTTCCTTCGCTAGCATCTTATTCGAGTTATTCAAGACCTCTCCATCAAGTTTCATCTGTGTTTTATTCGTCACATCCAGTACATCCGGATAATCCTTGATGTAGCGGATGACGAGTAACGCGATATCCGTCGCTGTCATCAGATTTGTTCCTGGAAGCGTCGCATCGACAGCATCTAGACCAGAGGCATTCGCATACTCTGTATCATTCATCCCGAATAACTTCGCTGTCTCATTCATTTCTTCAACGAACGTCGCCTCTGAACCGGATACCGTTTCGGCTAGCATGACGGCTGCATCATTGGCTGATTTAATGAACGCCGCGTTATACATCTCACGAACCGTATACGTTTTTGCTTTAACGGGAACACGAGCGATGCCGGACGTGTTCGCAAGCTTTAATACTTTTGCACTCGGTTTGATTTTTTGATCCCACGTCAGCTTTTTTAATTCGATTTGTCGTCGAACGAGGTAAAGCGTCATCAGCTTTGTCATCGAAGCCGGTGGTAGAGAAACATCCGCTTCCGATTGAAGGAGGATTTTTCCTGTGACCGCATCGGCCATTATGTAAGACTCTGCTTGAATCGAAGGTGCCGCTTGTCCAGTTGTAGGAAAACCTACGACCAGCAGGACACTTAAACAGAGTAGCAAGATTCGTTTCATCGTGTCTCTCCTTCACTCAATCATTCATTTTACAAATAGTGTAGCACAAAAGAAGCACCCGACAGTAGAACCTGTCAGATGCTTCCACGCTCTATAGACGGACGGACTGCCGCTGTTTAATCTTTTGTAAAAAATACTGATGTAAGCGATCGTCCTCTGTCAATTCAGGATGAAACGAACATGCTAGATGAAGCGATGTCTCGACGGCGACAATCTGTTCTTCGACCGTTGCGATAATATGTGTTCCTTCTCCGACAGATAGAATCAATGGCGCTCGAATGAAGACTGCCTCAATCGACTCCTCAATTCCTTCAACCGGTAGCAATCCTTCAAATGAATCGATTTGTCGACCGAAAGCATTCCGACGGACCGTCATCGAAATCGCGTTGAGATGACTCTGACCTGCTTCGACAGCGGTTGCGAGTAGAATCATTCCGGCACATGTTCCGAACATCGGTAACGTCGTCGCTTTTTCCCGAAGCGGTTCCAGCAAGGCATAACGCTCAATCAATCGACGCATCGCGGTCGATTCGCCGCCGGGTAAGACGAGTCCATCCAGTCTCTCGAGATCACTCGCATGTTTGACGAGAACGACCTCTACACCAAGACCTTCAAGTTGCTGTTGATGTTCGCGGACAGCACCTTGAACATCAAGAATACCGATTACCATCCGCGTGTCGCCATCCGTTCTTCAAACGGCATCGACGTGACATCGATTCCCTTCATTGCTGTTCCGAGCCCTTTGGATAAAGAGGCAATCCGTCCAAAATCATCTTTATACGTAACCGCTTCAACAATCGCGCGAGCCACACGTTCTGGGTGTTCTGATTTAAAGATCCCCGATCCGACGAAGACACCATCTGCCCCTAAATGCATCATGAGAGCGGCATCAGCTGGTGTCGCAACTCCTCCGGCTGCAAAATTGACGACTGGTAGACGTCCCTGTGTCCGAATATCTCGTAATACTTCGTACGGAGCACCCCACTCTTTCGCAAATGTCATCAATTCATCTGGACTGACATGCAAAATCTGATTCAATTGCGCTTGAATTTGTCGCATATGGCGAACGGCTTCGACGACGTTCCCAGTTCCAGGCTCGCCTTTCGTCCGAATCATCGCCGCTCCTTCGGCAATCCGGCGAGCGGCTTCCCCAAGATCACGTGCGCCACAGACGAACGGTACGGTGAACTCCGACTTCAGTAAATGATATTGCTCGTCTGCCGGAGTCAGTACCTCGCTCTCATCGATGAAATCGACCCCCATCGATTCAAGGACACGCGCTTCGACAATATGACCAATTCGGCATTTTGCCATGACGGGGATCGAGACTGCCCCAAGTACTTCTTCCGTGATCAACGGATCTGCCATCCGTGCCACACCTCCGTCACGACGAATATCCGACGGGACACGTTCGAGTGCCATGACTGCAACAGCTCCTGCTGCTTCCGCAATCTTTGCTTGTTCCGCATTGACGACATCCATGATGACGCCACCCTTTTGCATTTCAGCCATTCCACGTTTGACACGATCCGTTCCTTGTTGACGTTCCATATCCATTCCCCCTTGGTTGACTTTCACCCCTTTAGTATACGGAACGTTGACACTTTTAAAAGTATCAGTTTATGATGATTTCAACAGGTCAGTTTATTATGAAGGAGTCATACGAGATGGACATGCTATCATTTCAACTTACACGCGATCAAGAGAAACCTCTTTATGAACAACTTTATCAACAGATCCGAAACGAAATCATCGCCGGACGTTTAGCGTACGGCACAAAATTGCCTTCTAAACGAAAGCTCGGTCAATTCTTGAACTTAAGTCAAACGACGATTGAGCTTGCTTATCAACAACTTGTCGCAGAAGGTTATGTCGAATCCATCTCGCGTAAAGGGTATTTCGTTCTTGCCTATGAGGAACTTGCTTACGTCAAAACCTCACCCGTCATCGAACCGCGTGTGACTAAAGAAAAACCGGTCATCACGTATGACTTTCATCCAAGTAAGATTGAAGGGATCTCTTTCCCGTTCACCCGTTGGCGAAAGTATGCCAAAGACATCATAGATACCGATCACCATCCACTCGTCTCGCTCGGTCATCCGCAAGGCGATCTAACGTTGCGCGAAGAGATTGCGACTTATCTCTATCACTCACGTGGTGTCGTCTGTTCTCCGGAACAGATCGTCGTCGGTTCAGGTATCGAGCAACTGTTGCCCATCGTTCTTTTCTTACTAGGACGAAACGTCACGTACGGCATCGAAGATCCCGGTTATCATACGACACGCCTCTTGCTTGAAAATCATGAACGAATGATTGAACCGATTCGTGTCGATGCGAATGGATTACGCATCGATCAACTGCAGGAATCAAATGTTGATGTCATGTATGTCACACCGGCACATCAGTTTCCGTCCGGTAGCATCCTGTCCGTCAATCGAAGACACCAGTTGTTGAACTGGGCGGCGATGGATCCGACCCGTTTTATCATCGAAGACGACTACGATAGCGAATTCCGCTATAGCGGTAAATCGATCCCGTCTTTGCACAACATGGACAGCAATCGTGTCATTTATATGAGTACCTTCTCAAAATCGCTCATGCCTTCACTACGGATTGGTTATATGGTCTTACCGGAAGTCTTACGCGCACAGTATCAAGCCGAATTATCCCATTATACTTGTAGTGTCTCACGCTTTGATCAAACGATCTTGACACGTTTCATGAAAGAGGGCGACTTTGAACGACATCTCAATCGGATGCGTAAAGTCTATCGTCGTAAACTAGATGTGCTGATCCAATCGCTTCGCCGGATCCCTGCCTTACGGTTGACTGGCGAAAGTGCTGGACTCCATGTTGTCGTTTCCGTAGCGAACGGAATGACGGAGCAAGAGCTAGTAAAGCGGGCACAACAACAAGGCATCCAAGTATACGGTCTCTCTCAATACGCCCAGTTACCGCTTCTCTCCAATACGCCTCAAATCGTTCTTGGATTTGCGAGTCTCTCTGAGCATGAGTTGACGGAAGGATTACAATTATTGATAGACGCATGGAATCTGCATAGATCATCATAAAAAAAGCCTCACCTTTCTGCTAGAGAAAGACGAAGCTTTTGTTTATTGACGTGTGTAGTTAGAGGCTTCTTTGGTAATTTGAATATCGTGCGGATGGCTTTCTTGCAAACCAGCGCCCGTCATACGGATGAACTGTGTCTCTTCACGCAATTCTTCTAACGTCGCAGCACCACAGTATCCCATACCTGAACGAATACCACCAACGAGTTGGTACACTGAGTCACCGAGTTTACCACGGTAAGCGACCCTTCCTTCGATTCCTTCTGGAACGAACTTCTTGTCTGCTTCTTGGAAGTAACGGTCTTGGCTACCGCGTTTCATCGATGCTTCAGAACCCATACCACGGTACGTCTTGAATTGACGTCCTTGATAGATTTCCATCTCACCTGGGCTCTCTTCTACTCCTGCAAGCAAGCTTCCGAGCATGACAGCGTGACCACCAGCAGCAAGTGCTTTCACGATATCGCCAGAGTACTTAATGCCACCGTCAGCGATAATCGAAACGCCGTGTTTACGTGCTTCTGTCGCACAATCGAAGACGGCTGTGATCTGTGGTACACCGACGCCTGCAACAACACGTGTCGTACAAATCGAACCAGGTCCGATACCGACTTTAATGACAGATGCGCCGGCTTCAATCAAATCGCGTGTTGCTTCTGCAGTCGCAACGTTGCCCGCAATGATTGGTAAGGTTGGATATTCTTCACGTAATTCACGTACCTTGACGAGAACACCTTCTGAGTGACCGTGAGCTGTATCGACGACGAGTGCATCAACACCTGCATCGACCAGGAACTTCGCACGTGTTGAAGCGTCTTTCGTCACACCGACAGCTGCTGCGACAAGTAAACGACCAAATTGATCTTTCGCAGCATGTGGATACTGTTCGACTTTTTCGATATCTTTTGTCGTGATTAATCCTTTTAACACACCGTTCTCATCAACGAGTGGTAACTTTTCGATGCGATGCTTGTGGAGAATCTGTTCTGCTTCTGCGAGGGACGTACCAACTTTTGCTGTCACGAGTTCTTCTGTTGTCATTACTGTTTCAATGACAGTCGAATAATCCTTAACGAAACGAAGATCACGGTTCGTCAAAATTCCTACTAATTTACGCTCTGTTTCGTTGTTAACGATCGGAACACCTGAGATGCGGTACTTACTCATCAAATACTCAGCATCGTAGACTTGACGCTCTGGCGTTAAATAGAACGGATTCGTGATGACACCATTTTCAGAACGTTTGACGCGATCGACATGTTCTGCTTGTTCTTCCATTGACATGTTCTTATGAATGACACCAAGACCACCTTGGCGTGCCATTGCGATTGCCATCGGAGCTTCTGTGACTGTATCCATCCCAGCACTGATCAACGGAATATTAAGTGTGATCCCTTCACATAGCGTGACAGATAAATCAACGTCGCGCGGTAAGACACTCGAACGACGGGGTACGAGTAAGACGTCATCAAACGTCAAACCCTCTTTAGCAAATTTGTTCTCCCACATGTTATCCACTCGCTTTCTCTTTTATAAAAGAATATTGATGTTATGGTAACAAGCAGAGGGTGTCATGTCAATGACTCGACCAATAATCAGAACAGTCTGAAGTTTCACATAACACAAAAAGACCGACCTGCAATCTGCAGATCGGTCAAGTGCCTGGCAACGTCCTATCCTCACAGGGGGAAGCCCCCAACTACTTTCGGCGTTCAAGTGCTTAACTTCCGTGTTCGGCATGGGAACGGGTGTGACCACTTGGCTATCGTCACCAGACGATCGGGCTCGCGCCCTCAAAACTGAAGTCATCAACAATGCATCTGCTAGAACAAGGCCTCGACCGATTAGTATCACTCAGCTCCACATGTCGCCATGCTTCCACCCGTGACCTATCTACCTCATCGTCTCTGAGGGGTCTTTCTTGATTACTCAAAGGGAAATCTCATCTTGGAGGGGGCTTCATGCTTAGATGCTTTCAGCATTTATCCCGTCCG
>NZ_JFYW01000003.1:0-3045 GCF_000632205.1 Exiguobacterium sp. RIT341 | reverse complement strand
CTCGCGCCCTCAAAACTGAAGTCATCAACAATGCATCTGCTAGAACAAGGCCTCGACCGATTAGTATCACTCAGCTCCACATGTCGCCATGCTTCCACCCGTGACCTATCTACCTCATCGTCTCTGAGGGGTCTTTCTTGATTACTCAAAGGGAAATCTCATCTTGGAGGGGGCTTCATGCTTAGATGCTTTCAGCATTTATCCCGTCCGCACGTAGCTACCCAGCGATGCTCCTGGCGGAACAACTGGTACACCAGCGGTGCGTCCATCCCGGTCCTCTCGTACTAAGGACAGCTCTCCTCAAATTTCCTGCGCCCACGACGGATAGGGACCGAACTGTCTCACGACGTTCTGAACCCAGCTCGCGTACCGCTTTAATGGGCGAACAGCCCAACCCTTGGGACCTACTCCAGCCCCAGGATGCGATGAGCCGACATCGAGGTGCCAAACCTCCCCGTCGATGTGGACTCTTGGGGGAGATCAGCCTGTTATCCCCAGGGTAGCTTTTATCCGTTGAGCGATGGCCCTTCCATGCGGAACCACCGGATCACTAAGCCCGACTTTCGTCCCTGCTCGACTTGTAGGTCTCGCAGTCAAGCTCCCTTCTGCCTTTGCGCTCTACGAATGATTTCCAACCATTCTGAGGGAACCTTTGGGCGCCTCCGTTACTGTTTAGGAGGCGACCGCCCCAGTCAAACTACCCGCCTGACACGGTCCTCCAGCCGGATCACGGCTGCGAGTTAGAGACTCTATGCATGAAGGGCGGTATCCCAAGGGTGACTCCTCCGAAGCTGGCGCTCCGGGCTCGACGTCTCCCGCCTATCCTGTACATCATGCACAAAGCCTCAATATCAGGCTGTAGTAAAGCTCCATGGGGTCTTTCCGTCCTGTCGCGGGTAACCTGCATCTTCACAGGTACTATGATTTCACCGGGTCTCTCGTTGAGACAGTGCCCAAATCGTTACGCCTTTCGTGCGGGTCGGAACTTACCCGACAAGGAATTTCGCTACCTTAGGACCGTTATAGTTACGGCCGCCGTTTACTGGGGCTTCGGTTCAAAGCTTCGCTTGCGCTAACCCATCCCCTTAACCTTCCAGCACCGGGCAGGCGTCAGCCCCTATACGTCATCTTGCGATTTAGCAGAGACCTGTGTTTTTGCTAAACAGTCGTTTGGGCCTATTCACTGCGGCTCTACTCATGTAGAGCGTCCCTTCTCCCGAAGTTACGGGACCATTTTGCCGAGTTCCTTAACGAGAGTTATCCCGCGCGTCTTAGAATTCTCATCTCGCCTACCTGTGTCGGTTTACGGTACTGGCGCCTTCCCCCTCACTAGAGGCTTTTCTTGGCAGTGTGAAATCGTGACCTACGTCCCTACGGGACTCCGCGTCGTTCCTTGACTGTGATGCCTGACGGATTTGCCAATCAGACGGTCTTGAAACTTGCACATGCACTTCCATCCGCATGCGTCACTATCCTCCTGCGTCCCCCCATTGTTCAAACGGTGGATCGGCGGTACAGGAATATCAACCTGTTATCCATCGCCTACGCCTTTCGGCCTCGGCTTAGGTCCAGACTAACCCTGAGCGGACGAGCCTTCCTCAGGAAACCTTGGGCTTTCGACGGAGGGGATTCTCACCCCTCTTTTCGCTACTCACACCGGCATTCTCACTTCCAAACGCTCCACTGCTCCTTCCGGTACAGCTTCACAGCGGTTTGGAACGCTCCCCTACCATTCCTTACGGAATCCGCAGCTTCGGTGGTATGTTTAGCCCCGTTACATTTTCGGCGCGGCGCCACTCGACTAGTGAGCTATTACGCACTCTTTGAATGGTGGCTGCTTCTAAGCCAACATCCTAGCTGTCTAGGCAGCGCCACATCCTTTTCCACTTAACATACACTTGGGGACCTTAGCTGGCGGTCTGGGCTGTTTCCCTCTTGACTACGGATCTTATCACTCGCAGTCTGACTCCCGAGTATAAGTTGCTGGCATTCGGAGTTTAACTGAATTCGGTAACCCTGTGGGGGCCCCTAGTCCAATCAGTGCTCTACCTCCAGAACTCTCAACCTCGAGGCTAGCCCTAAAGCTATTTCGGGGAGAACCAGCTATCTCCAGGTTCGATTGGCATTTCACCGCTACCCACACCTCATCCCCGCACTTTTCAACGTGCGTGGGTTCGGACCTCCAGTCAGTGTTACCTGACCTTCATCCTGGACATGGGTAGATCACCTGGTTTCGGGTCTACGACAACGCACTGAACGCCCTGTTCAGACTCGCTTTCGCTACGGCTCCGCCTCATCGGCTTAACCTCGCGCGTTATCGTAACTCGCCGGTTCATTCTACAAAAGGCACGCCATCACCCGTTAACGGGCTCTGACTACTTGTAGGCATACGGTTTCAGGATCTATTTCACTCCCCTTCCGGGGTGCTTTTCACCTTTCCCTCACGGTACTGGTTCACTATCGGTCACTAGGGAGTATTTAGCCTTGGGAGATGGTCCTCCCGGATTCCGACGGGGTTTCACGTGTCCCGCCGTACTCAGGATCCACTCTGGAGGGAAAACAGTTTCAGCTACAGGGCTGTCACCTTCTTCGGCCGACCTTTCCAGGTCCTTCACCTACTGTCTTCCTTTTTGACTCCGTATAGAGTGTCCTACAACCCCGAAGAGCATGCTCTTCGGTTTGGGCTGTTCCCGTTTCGCTCGCCGCTACTCAGGGAATCGCATTTGCTTTCTCTTCCTCCGGGTACTTAGATGTTTCAGTTCCCCGGGTCTGCCTCACGCTACACTATGTATTCATGTAACATGTCCCATCCCATTACGGATGGTGGGTTCCCCCATTCGGAAATCTTCGGATCAAAGCATACTTACTGCTCCCCGAAGCATATCGCTGTTCGTCGCGTCCTTCATCGGCTCCTAGTGCCAAGGCATCCACCGTACGCCCTTCATACCTTGATCTAGCGTTGGTATTCTAAGAACACACGTCTAATGACATGGTTAATTAAAAGTTTGATGTCTTGTTGATGTCTTCAGTTTTCAAGGTGCGAGT
>NZ_JFYW01000002.1:0-805 GCF_000632205.1 Exiguobacterium sp. RIT341 | reverse complement strand
GTAACATGTCCCATCCCATTACAGATGGTGGGTTCCCCCATTCGGAAATCTTCGGATCAAAGCATACTTACTGCTCCCCGAAGCATATCGCTGTTCGTCGCGTCCTTCATCGGCTCCTAGTGCCAAGGCATCCACCGTACGCCCTTCATACCTTGATCTAGCGTTGGTATTCTAAGAACACACGTCTAATGACATGGTTATAAAAAGTTTGATGTCTTGTTGATGTCTTCAGTTTTCAAGGTGCGAGTGCCTTATCCAAAGGACAAGACAAATGGAGCCTAGCGGGATCGAACCGCTGACCTCCTGCGTGCAAGGCAGGCGCTCTCCCAGCTGAGCTAAGGCCCCAGGATTGAAATTATAATGGAAATGGTGGGCCTAAGTGGACTCGAACCACCGACCTCACGCTTATCAGGCGTGCGCTCTAACCGGCTGAGCTATAGGCCCATTCCATGACTAGAGAGAATTAGACTCTCAAAACTGAACGATGGGCATGTCCCGTAAGGGACGTTTTCCTTAGAAAGGAGGTGATCCAGCCGCACCTTCCGATACGGCTACCTTGTTACGACTTCACCCCAATCATCTACCCCACCTTCGACGGCTGGCTCCTTACGGTTACCTCACCGGCTTCGGGTGTTGCAAACTCTCGTGGTGTGACGGGCGGTGTGTACAAGACCCGGGAACGTATTCACCGCAGTATGCTGACCTGCGATTACTAGCGATTCCGACTTCATGCAGGCGAGTTGCAGCCTGCAATCCGAACTGGGAACGGCTTTATGGGATTGGCTCCACCTCGCGGTCTCGCTGC